>NZ_CP133319.1:3109090-3420000 GCF_038811545.1 Rhodoligotrophos sp. CJ14 | reverse complement strand
CAGCCAGGCACCCGGGTCCGCCAAGGCCAGGTCATCGGCTATGTCGGGACCACCGGGCGTTCAACGGGCCCACATCTTCACTACGAGATCCTGGTCGATAACCGCCAGGTCAACCCGATGAAGGTGCGCATCGATAATGGCCGCAAGCTGAGCGGTGAAATGCTGGCGCAGTTCAAGCAGCAGGTGGAGAAGCTCAACTCCATGATGCGGGCCGTGCCGACATCGACCCAGGTCGCCGAAGTGGGACATGCACGCAACTAGGCTCGAGCGGCGTGAGCTTGAGCGTCCACTTCGCTCGAAAATGCTCTAAGCTTTTGCTTGGTCGCATTTTCTTCACGCGAACCGGTATCCCACTTCGCTCGAAAATGCTCTAAGTTTTTGCTTGGTCGCATTTTCTTCACGCGAACCGGTATCCCACTTCGCTCGAAAATGCTCTAAGTTTTTGCTTGGTCGCATTTTCTTCACGCGAACCGGTATCCCACTTCGCTCGAAAATGCTCTAGGGCGACCGCTTTGAGGCCGCTCAGCCGATGCCCTCCGCAAAAGCCGCGGCGGGGCGCAGCTCCTTGCGGATTTCCGCCAGGATTTCATACGAGTGCACGCGTGCGCCGTGATCGTAAATGGCGGCGGCCACCATGAGCTCGTCGGCCTTCGTGCGATCAATGAAGGCTTGCAGATCCCGTTTCACGGTCTCGGGACCGCCGACGAAGGAGCAGGCAAGCATACTGGAGGCTTGGACCTTTTCCATGGGCGACCAGTAGGTCTCGATATCATCGATTGGCGGGGGTAATTTGCCCCGCGTTCCCCGAAACATGTTGGTAAAGGTCTGCTGGACCGACGTAAATAGCCGCCGCGCTTCGGCGTCGGTGTCAGCCGTGATGACATTGACGCCTGTCATCACATAGGGCTTGGCAAGCTGGGCTGAGGGCTCAAACCGCGACCGGTACATGGCGATGGCCTGCATCAGCGCGTCTGGCGCAAAGTGCGAGGCAAATCCGTAGGGTAGCCCTAGCAATGCGGCAAGCTGCGCACCAAACAGGCTCGATCCCAAGATCCATAAGGGCACATTGGTGTCGGTCCCCGGCACGGCCTGTACGACCTGTCCCGGCTGCAAGGGTCCGAGCAATGCCTGCAACTCGAGAACATCCTGGGGAAACGTGTCGGCGCTGTTAGGATCGCGCCGCAATGCGCGAAGGGTTCGTTGATCCGTGCCCGGTGCGCGCCCGAGCCCAAGATCGATCCGCCCAGGAAAAAGGGTCGCGAGGGTACCGAACTGCTCCGCAATGACCAGAGGGGAGTGGTTAGGCAGCATAATCCCCCCTGCCCCCACCCGTATGGCGCTGGTTCCCGCGGCAACCTGACCGATGACGACGGAGGTGGCGGCACTGGCAATGCCAATCATGTTGTGATGTTCAGCCAGCCAGTAGCGCAGATACCCGAGGCGCTCTGCGTGGCGCGCAAGATCGAGCGTGTTGCGCAGAGCATCGCCGGTGGTGAACCCTTCCGGCACATGGGCTAAGTCGAGAATGGAAATGGGAAACATGTCAGCTCGGCGCACCACCGCAATAGGACTGTGTTTGCATTAGATATGCGCCATTGCCGAATTGTCCATTCACACGGTGTAGATGAGCCGAGACCTATGGGAGACCGCTGCAACACAGCCTTCCCTCCCGCGCCTCGAGCTGGGATCAGTCCCCGAGCCCGATCATGATTCGGGTGCCGGCGGGACGCGCCCTGACCCTTAAGATACCGGCGGTCCCGAGCGGCCAGGGGACAGTGCTGGCGCTTGCCCTTTGGGCACCATCGGGATTTGAAACGAGTTTGGATATTCATTGATGGCGCCGGTTGCCGCGTCCACACCTAGGCCGATGACGCCGCCGAAGACCAGATTACCGGCCGTCCATGCTTCGAAGCTCGACGGAATGACGGCAACCGCCGTTTCGTAGCCAGGCGCATGACATTCAACTCGAATGTCGTCCTTGCTGCGCGCCACGGTGGCCACACCCGGCGTTATCACCGTCCAGCGGCCCTGCGCGCTCGACAGGTCACATTGCGCGCCAGACACCGGCGGCGAGGATATGGCGATCGATTGGCTGGTTCCGTTCACGATGGACGCACAGCCGCCCAATAACGAGCCGAGGGCGACAAAGGCCCCCAGGAATAAGATTCGCATTATGCCCCCCGAAGCAGCATCACGCGGGAACAGCAGGGAGCTGCCGGGCGGGATGCTCCGATCAAACTCTGATCAGATCAATTACGTTAAACATTCGATTAATCTTAAATCAACCAACAATTAACACGTAACGAGCACAAAGTATATTCAGACAACTGATTAACATAGAGGCGCAACAAGAGATCGGCCGGTCGTCTCAATCATCCAGAATTGAGGCCGATTCGAGATAGTTTGTTGGCAGATTATCTACTTGGGTCAGCTCAGTCGGGATAACCTTACGTGACCGCGCGCCAGGCTCTTCGCGAGGCAACCGATCCCGACCACCGCAATGATGAGCGCCAGCGGCATCGGTCCGAGATGGACGGTGTGTCCGACGAGAACGCCGACGAGCGCGCCGAATGACATCTGCAGAAAGCCCATCAGCGAAGATGCCGCTCCGGCACGCTCCGGAAAGGGCGTGATGGCACCGGCGGTGCATTGCGGCAAGGTCAGGCCTACGCCAACCATGTAGATCGTGATCGGCACAAGCACATGCCAGAATGCGGGGCTCGCGAACTGGAGAAGCATCACCATCAGCATGCCCCCCAACGCAAGCAGGCTGGTGCCGACACGGATCGTGGCATCAAGGCCCAGCTGGCTTCCGAACCGGGCACCCAGCAGGCTGCCACAGACATACCCGCACACGGCGGTCGCAAAGGAGAAGCTAAAGGCGAGCGGCGTCAGCCTGTACTCATTCTGAAGGATGAACGAGGCGCCCGAGATGAACGCAAAAAGGCCGCCATAGCAGAGGCAAACCAATGTCGAGAAATGGCGGAAGCGATCGCTCCTCAGGAGGATGCCGAAGGAACTGATCATGCCGGACAGAGTGGTGGTCGCGCGCCGGCTCGGTGCCAGGGTTTCCGGCAGCATGAGGTACACAACGCCTAGCGTGCAAAGCGCCAGCGCAGAGATCATCGCGAAAACCGCACGCCAGCCGAGAAGCGGCTCGATAATGCCGCCCAGGATGGGGGCCACCGCGGGCACGATTCCCATGAGCGCGCCCATGAGACTAAGCACCCGGCCAGCCTGTTCGGCGCGGTAGAGATCGCGCACAATGGCGCGCGCAATCACAATGGCCGCGCAGGCAGAGACCGCCTGGCCGAAACGGGCGAGAATCAAGAGTTCAATCGTACTCGCGAGCATGCAGCCAGCCGAGGCTATCGCAAACAGGCCGAGGCCGCTCAGCAGGACCGGCCTTCGGCCGAATCGATCAGATAAAGGTCCATAGATGATCTGCCCGACGGCAAAGCCCACCAGAAACACGCTCAGCGTGAGCTGCACTTGAGCCGGGTCCGCCCGCAAGGCAAGCGAGATCGTCGGAAGGGATGGCAGATACATGTCGGTGGAGAGCGGACCCATCGCCGTCAGGCAGGCGAGAAGGGCCGTCATCGCTCCGGTGCCGGGTCGCAGTTTCATGGAAGTGATGTGCTCCCCCGGAAGCGGAATGACGCAGAGCGCCTTACCAAGAACTGCTTAAAACGATCACCCTAACCCGGATGTCAACGAGCAATCGGCCCTGAGCCCGCCGACTGGGTCAGCCGGCCGCACCAAATGGACATTTCCGGTGAATGGTCCGATTGATTGAAAAGATCAAGCACCTTCCCGAACTCGACCAGCAATGGAACTCGGTGCTGCAGCTCTGGAGCGCCGATCGAAACACATCGGGCCGCTTCCAGGGGAAGAACGGGCCGGCGGGACAACGATCCAATAATTAGGAGGTGGTGGAGTCGAGGGGGATCGAACCCCTGACCTCGTCATTGCGAACGACGCGCTCTCCCAACTGAGCTACGACCCCGATCCGCCGGTATCTAGGCGCCCGGTCCGGCCCATGTCAAGCGTTCGCGAATGATCAAGGATGTGGCCGCAGACAGACTTGCACATGCAGATCGCCACGGCTACATCTCGTCGCAAGCTGGCGGGCAAAGTGGAACGATCGATGAATCCCTTTCTATGGCTGATCATCACAATCATTAATATTTACATCTGGATCATTATCGCGGGGGCCATCCTGAGTTGGCTCTTTGCATTCAACATCGTCAATCCCCGCAATAGTTTCGTCCGCCAGATCGCCTATACGATCGACGGTCTCACGGAGCCCGTGCTTGGGCCGATTCGCCGGATGTTGCCGAATTTCGGCGGTATCGACATCTCTCCGCTCATTCTGATCGTGGGGCTCCTGTTCCTGGAGCGCCTGATCATCTACCTCTTCACCGGGGCCAGCTACTGAGCCCGCGTCGATCGATCCAGCACATAGAAGATGGGATTCTGATCCAGGTCAGAGTTACACCCAAAGCCTCGAAGGATGGGATTGACGGCCTTTGGCACGGGATTGACGCCGGTGGCAACGAGACCTGTGCCGTGCAAGTGAAAGTGCGTGCCCAGCCACAGGACGGCAAGGCCAATGCTGCCGTCGCCGCACTATTGGCAAAGGTGCTGGATGTTCCGAAATCGCGGGTGGCGATTGTCGCAGGGCAGAAAGATCGACTGAAGCTTGCGAAGGCTGTGGGCGACCCGAAGCTGCTCGCGCAGGCAATCACTGACCAGCTCGAGCGCTGCGCATCATGAGCGACGCGTAACACGCGGCACGTGCATGATCTGCTCAGGACAGATCATGCATCTCTCGTGGTTCGTCGGATTGACCTGCGGTCAGCGGCCATTCGGCCGGAAAATAATCAGGCCTTAGACTTGGCGCTTGCGGCCTCTATGGCCTTGCGGATGAGATCCTCCGCCTCATCGGCATCGCCAAAGCCGATGACCTCGACCCATTTGCTGCCCTCAAGATCCTTATAGTGCTCAAAGAAGTGAGCAATCTGCTTCAGAAGGATTTCGGGCAGATCCTGATAGCTGTGAACCTTGTCATACATCGCGGTCAGGCGGTTGGACGGCACAGCAATGATCTTCTCGTCCTCCCCCGCCTCATCGCGCATATGCAGGACGCCGACCGGCCGGCACGCCATCACCGCACCGGGCACGATGGACCTGCGGTTCGCCACGAGCACATCAACCGGATCGCCGTCGTCGGACAGGGTGTGCGGAATGAAGCCGTAATTGCCGGGATAGCGCATCGAGGTGTAGAGAAACCGGTCCACGAACAGCGCGCCGGACTCCTTCTCCATCTCGTATTTGATCGGTTCTCCGCCAAGCGGGATCTCGATGATAACGTTCACTTCCTTGGGCGGGTTCTTCCCGATAGCAATCTTGTCAATCCGCATCTACTGGCTTCCATGGACAGGGATATTGCGCCGCAAAAAAGCTGATCTTTCCGGGGAATGCAAGAGCGCACATTGACGGGCCGGCAAAAGTGGCAGAATTCACAGCAGGAGTGCGTCCGTGCTCGCTGGTGCTCAGTGCCGCGTGGTCATCAGCCCTCCTGTGGGCTCCCCAATAGGATCGACGAGTGATGGTTCTGATTGTGCTCGCCGCGGTGCTGCCGGTTCTCATTACCGCGGGCATCGGCTTCCTGTGGGCGCGACTGCGCTCAGGCCTGCACACGCAGGAACTGGCTCCGCTCATCACCGAGATCGCGACGCCCTGCCTGGTCGTCTCGACCTTCATGAACACCAAGATCAGCTTCGATGCATTTGCCGCCACCGCCTCGGCGGCCATTGCCGCCACGATCCTGTTCATTGCCGGCGGCACCGTATTTCTGTGGTTGATGGGGCTGCGGATCCGGACCTTCTTGCCGCCCCTCGTCTTCCCCAATCTCGGGAATCTCGGATTGCCACTGGCCCTGTATGCGTTCGGACAAGAAGGGCTGGGCTATGCCATCGTCTTCTTCTCCATCTCGTCCGTCGCGAACTTCACGATCGGGCAAGCCATTGCCGCGGGATCTGCCAATTGGAAGGGGCTGTTGCGGCTGCCCGTGGTCTATGCCGCTCCTCTCGGATTGGCGATCTCGATCACCGGCATCCAACTGCCGATATGGATCGTCAATACGGTCAACCTGATCGGCGGACTCACCATTCCCTTGATGCTGCTGTTGCTGGGTGCGTCGCTCAGTGGACTGGGGGTGGCGCATCTCAAGAATGCGCTTGCGGTTTCCGCCTTCCGGATCGCCTTCGGCATCCTGGTCGGCATCGCCGTCGTCCATCTGCTCGGGCTCGAAGGGAACCTGAGGGCAGTCACTATTCTCGCCTGCTCGATGCCGGCCGCGGTCTATAATTACGTGTTCGCGCAGCGGTGGAACAACGGCCCGCAGGACGTGGCAAGCATCGTCGTCGTCTCGACCTTCATGAGCGTCGCCACGATCCCGTTGCTTCTGCTCGTTCTCCTGCCGGCGCATTAGCAGGAGAACGAGGCAGGCACTCCTTCAATTGTCCTTTTTCAGCTCCCGCAGGTCGAACTCGTAGACGGTGGAGCAAAACTCGCAGGTTGCCGAGATCTTGCCATCGACCACCATCTCGGAGATTTCCTCAGGGCTGAACTGGCTCACGATATCCGAGATGCGCTCGCGCGAGCATTGGCAATAGCGCTGCACGTTGGACGAGGGATAGACCGTAACCCCATCCTCGTGAAACAGCCGATAGAGCAGTTCCTCAGGCGACAAGGTCGGATCGAGCAGCTCGTGATCCTCGACGGTCGCCAGGAAAATGCGAGCACGCACCCAGTTCTCATCCTCCTCCTGCTCGTCTTCCTCGACACCCTCGGGAAGATCGCCGGAACGGACAGGCAACGCAGAGGGCTCGCCCTCCGCGGGAAGATGCTGGATCATGATGCCGCCGGCCCGCCAATGCTCTGCGCCACCTTCACCACGGGCCATGATGGGGCCCGCGGCCAGCCGCACGTCGGTCGGCAATTGCTCCGACTGTTCGAAATATGTGTTCGCCGCCTCGGACAGGCTCGCACCGTCCAGGGGCACGATACCCTGGTACCGGTCCATGTGCCGGCCCTGATCAATGGTGAGCGCGAGATGGCCCTTGCCAAGCAGATCGGCGGACATGGGAGATCCTTCACGCTCGAGCTCCGCCACCCGCTCTTCGTCGTAATGGGCATAGGCCCGCACTTCTCCGGGCGTCGAAAAATCCGCCACGAGAAGATCGACGGGACCATCGGTGCTGGTCTGCAGGATCAGCTTCCCATCGAATTTAAGGGACGAGCCGAGCATGGTGGTCAGCGCCACGGCTTCCGCAAGCAGAGCCGAAACGGTGCGCGGATAGCTGTGGCGACCGATAATGTCATTGATGGTGCCGGCAGCCTCACCACCCGCCCGCGCACGCCGAGCGGCTTAACCTCGAAAGGCAGGACGGCATCGTCGCCCGTCCTTGCGATATAGACGCCTGAGGCGGGAAAATCAGCAGAAGTCATGACCTAGCCACGGCGGAGCTGGTCCGCTCATCTGGGCACGACCGGTCGGAGTTCCGCGCTGCGAGGGTTGCGCTGCGTCAGATCAGCAACTCACGCCCAACAGATGGAAGCTCTCGAGGTCGGACAAACTATTCAACAAGACGGCCCCGCAAAGAGCCGTCCCAGGTGATTGAGCAAACGATCCCGCTTGCCCTGGCGGCTCGACTGCCGACAGCCCCGCTCACGCGAGGCCAGCGCTCAGTTTTGGGCCGTTGCTCCAAGGCACCAGGCGAGAATGCCCTTCTGTATATGGAGACGGTTCTCCGCTTCGTCAAAGACCACCGATTGTGGTCCGTCGATCACATCATCCGTGACTTCCTCGCCGCGGTGGGCAGGCAGGCAGTGCATGAAGATGGCATCGGGCTTGGCTTCTGCCATGAGGTCCGCGTTCACCTGATAAGGGCGCAGCAGATTGTGCTTGTTTGCGGAGGTGTCGCCCATGGATACCCAGGTATCGGCGACCACGCAATCGGCTCCCCGCACGGCCTCACGCGGGTCGCGCGTGACCATCACCTGCGCCTTTTCGTTGCGCGCCCAGCGGATGAGCTCCGGATCGGGACTCAGGGCCTCCGGGCAAGCAAGGCGCAGCTCGAAACCAAAACGCGCGGATGCATGCACCCAGGAATTGGCCACGTTATTGGCATCACCCGTCCAAGCAACGATCTGATTGGCCAAGCCGCCCTTGACTTCTTCCAGGGTCAGCAAATCGGCCATCACCTGACAGGGATGAGAACGATCGGTCAGGCCATTGATGACCGGCACGGTCGCATGCTCGGCCAGCTCCATCAGATTGCTGTGGCTGTTGGCGCGGATCATGATGGCATCGACATAGCGCGAGAGAACCTGCGCGGTATCCGAGATGGTCTCGCCACGGCCGAGCTGCATGTCATTGGCCGATAGAACGATTGTGGATCCGCCGAGCTGGCGCATGGCCACATCGAACGACACGCGGGTTCTCGTGGAGGGCTTCTCGAAGATCATCGCGAGGACGCGGCCGTCGAGCGGCCGGCCCGGCTCTGTTACCCCGTGGCCATGCCCATTGCGCCCGTTTTTCATGGCGCGGCTATGGGTGAGCAATGCCCGCAATGTGGCTTCGTTGAAGTCGCGAATATCGAGAAAATGCCTCGGCCGGGGTGCCATAGCAGCCTCCTTATGCCTGATGGCCGTTAACATGATCGAGGTTTTTGCAGGCCCGCGACAGGCACTGCACCGCCTCTTCGATCTGCTGATCGGAAATGATCAGCGGGGGCAGCAGGCGAACGACATTATCGCCGCCGCTCACGGTCAAAAGGTGTTCGTCGAGGCAAGCCTTGATCAGATCCTGGTTGGGGATCTTGCATTTGAGCGCGCGCATCAGCCCTGCGCCGCGCACCTCCTCGATCACCTCGGGATGCTCATCCTGGAGTTGCGCGAGCCGCTGCGTCAGATTTCTGGACTTGTCTTGCACGCCTTCAAGAAATCCCGGCGCCAAGATGACATCCAGAACCGCATTGGCGACGGCCATGGCCAGCGGATTGCCGCCGAAGGTCGAACCATGCGCGCCGGCGGTCATACCGGAGCCCGCTTTTTCGGTCGCCAGGCAGGCGCCGATCGGAAAACCGCCACCGAGCCCCTTGGCGGTGGCCAGGATATCCGGCGTGATGCCTGCCCATTCATAGGCGAATAGCTTGCCCGTCCGGCCGATGCCGCATTGGACCTCGTCCAGCAACAGCAGAATGCCATGTTCATCACAGAGATTGCGCAAGGCGCGCAGATAGGCCGGCGTCAGGGCGCGCAGGCCGCCTTCGCCCTGGATCGGCTCAACAAGGACACCGGCCGTTTCCGGTCCGATCGCCTGCCGCACCGCCTCGATGTCACCGAAGGCCACCTGGTCAAAACCTTCGACAGCCGGGCCAAAGCCTTCGAGGTGCTTTTTCTGGCCGCCGGCGGCAATGGTCGCCAAGGTCCGGCCATGAAAGGCCCCTTCCAGAGTGATGATGCGGAAGCGCTCGGGCGCACCATTCGCCCAATGATAGCGCCGCGCCATCTTGATTGAGCATTCCAGCGCCTCGGCGCCCGAATTGCAGAAGAATATCGTGTCGGCAAAACTTGCCGCCACCAGCCGCTCGGCCAGTTTTTGCTGGCCGGGAACCTGATAGAGATTGGATGTATGCCAGATCTTGTCGGCTTGCGCCTTCAGCGCCTCGACAAGATGGGGATGGCAGTGCCCCAGCGCGTTCACGGCGATCCCGGCGCCGAAATCAAGATATTGTTCGCCCGTCTCGGTGTAGAGGTAGGCACCCTGCCCCCGCTCAAAAGCCACCGGCATGCGCGCATAGGTCGGCAAGACAGCCGCGATCATTCCATCGCTCCAAAATCAAAGTGCCGCCGGATTGCGGCGGCACTTACTTGCTGAACTTCCGTTCGGCGCCGCTTTTATAAGCTTTTTACCAGGGAAGGTCAACGAAGTGGTCCACAGGAGACGACCTGAGTCAGACCGCCGCATGGACGAGCGAGTCACCGGGGCCGTAACGTTTCATTAACTGATTGCCAGCCGCCCCACGGACATTCCGTTGGGGAAAACGGGGGCGATTCGGCGGCCGGAAGATTGCGCCGACCCGCGACTTATAGTAAAGATTTCTACTGTAACCACGAGATATTGAGCTGAGAACTAGATATAGTCGTTGTGCGTTGGAGGACTCTCTGGCCGACGAGGGTTGGACGATTCTGCCAAATCTTTTGACGGGGATCTTACATGTGGACCGATGAACGGGTGGACCTGCTGAAGCGGCTCTG
This sequence comes from Rhodoligotrophos sp. CJ14, assembly GCF_038811545.1. GTDB lineage: Bacteria > Pseudomonadota > Alphaproteobacteria > Rhizobiales > Im1 > Rhodoligotrophos > Rhodoligotrophos ferricapiens. The sequence continues at coordinate 3,409,671 of NZ_CP133319.1, read as the reverse complement.
GACCGAGGGGCTCAGCGCCAGCCAGATCGCCAGCAAGCTTGGTGAAGTGACCCGCAACGCCGTAATCGGCAAGGTCCACAGGTTGGGCCTTTCTGGTCGCGGAACGCCGTCACGAACCCAGCATGCGCGGCCGCGCACCAAGACCCGCCAGGCGCCAACATCCGGAAAGATCACACAGTTTCCCACTCTTGGCGCCACTGCCCTGCAGGTGCAGCCGGAAGCGGTTCCAGAAGCGCCTCCCGCGCCGCAGCCACAGCCCATCAGGCAGGTTTATTCCTCCTCCAACGAGGGAGTGAACATCCTGCAACTCAGTGACAAGACCTGCCGCTGGCCTGTGGGAGAACCGGGAACGGACAGCTTTCATTTCTGTGGCTGTGCTCCCAAATCGGGCTTGCCCTATTGCGATAAGCACGCGCGCATTGCCTATCAGCCTCTGCAAGACCGTCGCAGGATCAAGGCCCGGGGCGCCGCGTAATCCGTTCAGCCGAGCTCAAGACCTTCTTGGGCTTGGCTGCCATGATTCACGGTGACGGCGCTTACCATTTGCCATTCGTGGCTAGTTGATGGCGAAATAGCACCCTTCTGACCGCATGCCTATGCGGGTCTCATTGAGAGTGCTCATGCGGTCATATCTGGCGTACGCGGCGGATCGGCTACTCGGCCTCGCCGCCTGCGTTCTTGTCCTCCTGTTTGGCGGGCCGGCCGCGGCGCTGGCACAGTCAGCCGCCTGCACGGTGCCCATCGTGCAGACAAGCAGCGGACCCGTTTGCGGCTTCCTGCAACCGGCCGAGGCTCGTGCCGTTCGCGCCTATCTCGGCATCCCCTATGCTCAATCACCAGCCGGGCCAAACCGGTGGAAGCCGCCCATCGCCGCCGAGCCTAGCGGCACCGTCATTCAAGCCACCAGGTTCGGCCCCGCCTGTCCGCAGAAGAAGGGCCCCGACTCGCCCTATTCGCAAAGCGAAGACTGCCTCAGCCTCAATGTCTGGGCGCCAGAGACTGCCTCGAAGCGCCCGGTAATGGTCTTCATTCATGGCGGCGCCTTCGTCGAGGGCACCAGCGCGGCCATGCTGTATGAGGGCCAAGTGATCGCGGCAAAGGGCGACGTGGTGGTGGTCACGATCAATTATCGCCTTGGTGCTCTGGGCTTTCTTGCGGGCGTCGAAGGGCTGACAGGCAATTATGGCTTCCTCGACCAGCAGCTCGCGCTGCGCTGGGTGCATGACAATATCACGAGCTTCGGAGGTGACCCCGGCAATGTCACCTTGTTCGGGGAGAGTGCCGGCGCGATCTCGATCGGCGCCCATCTCATCGCACCGGATAGCCAGCCCCTGTTTCATGCCGCGATCATGCAGAGCAACCCCTATGGGCTTCCCTTCCGGTCGCTCGACATGAGCAACCGGTCCGGTCCATCACTGCGCCGCGATATGGCGTGCTCGACTGATGAAAGCCACGCGCTCGATTGCATGCGGCACGCACCGCTGAAGCTGATCCTGAAATATCAGAACTCTGTCGGGGTCGAGCTGGAAGGGCTGCTGACCGGCATGTCCGACATCCTGCAATGGTCACCAATCGTGGACCGACGCATCATCCCCCACCAGCCGATTCAGGCGGAAATCACGAAGCCGGTCATCATCGGCACCAATGCCATGGAGGGGATGGCTTTTGCCGGCGCGATCGATCAGGTCCGGCGCGATATCACCGAGCAGCAGTACAGGGCGGCGATCGACGTCCTGTTCGATGACCGCTCGGCGGCAGCGGTGCTGAGCAACCCGGTTTACGCGCCGAGAGCTGGGGATAATTCGGAACCGTTTGGGCGGCTGACGACAGACTTCACCTTCACCTGTGCCGGCCGGCACGTGCTTTCGCGCGCCAAGTCCCGCGCCTATGCCTATCTCTTCACCCACAGAACCTCCTATATCACCTGGCCACACCTGCCCTTCTGCGCCTTGCCGGATGGCACTTTCCAAGCGTGCCATACAGCAGAGCTGCCCTTCGTGTTCGGCAATCCTTACCAACTTACCGATCAGCAAAACCCGGAACGACACCGCTTCACCGCGGATGAAAAGACGCTGTCGGACGCCATGATCAGGTATTGGACGACGTTCGCAACCCGTCATGACCTGAGGGGGGCGCAGCCTGCCTGGCCGGCCTATCCCTCAACGCAGATCCTGGACACGCCCATCCGCCAGGCAACCAGCGATATCGGCGCCAATTGCAACTTCTGGGATCAGATCGGATACGAGCAGACCGGCATCTTCAGGGAGTTCTGACCAGCCCTCGTTTTAAAGTCTGGGGGGCCTCAGGCGGCGAGAGATCGCGCCCGGGCGTGCCATGTACCATTTCGGGATCGAAGCTTCCGCCCAACCATTTTTTAACTCTAAGGAGTGAAAAGTCTTGCGGCCGGGCTTGCCGGCTGCCCGCCCAATGAGTGGTGGAAATGGTCATGTCAGTTCTGCTCAAGCGCATCATAGCGTCTCTCAGCCTTTGCATCGGCAGCGCGTCGATCTGCGCCGCTCAAATCGCACCAGATCGCACGGCCTCCACCGCCTCGGATCTCACGCCGGCCGCTTCTGCCACGCAGGAGCCTTGGAATGATCCGGCACTGACAACGGGAAGCATTCCGCGCGACCCGGACCCCCAGCCGCTCCCGCACCAGTCCGACACCGGCGGATTGTCGGGGCAGGATCTGAAGATTCCCGCCGAGGACCTCATTGTCCTCACCAATGCCGCCCAGTTCATCGGCACTCCGCCGCGAAGTGGCAAGCAGGACCCATTCGTGCTGAAGCTGCAGATCATGCTGGACCGGGCCCATGCTTCGCCGGGCGTGATCGACGGCTATTGGGGTGACAATGTCAGGAAAGCGGTGCTGGCCGCGCGCGAGATGCTTGGCCTGCCGCTCAGTGGCAATATCGACCGCCAGCTGTGGCAAGCGCTCGAGCAGTTCGATCCCACCCCGCCGCTACGGGCTTACACGGTCACCGAAAAGGACGCCGCCGGACCATTCGTTCCTGAGATGCCCAAGGATTACGGGGAGCTCGCCAAGCTCGAGCGCATCGCCTATCGGACCATCGAGGAAATGCTGGCCGAGCGCTTTCACATGGATGAGAAACTGCTTCGGCAACTCAATCCAAAGGCCCGTTTCGTGGTTGGCGAGGAGATCATCGTCGCCGATACCGGCAAGCCGTTCAAGGCGACGGTCGCACAACTGATTGCGGACAAGCAGCGCAAGCAGCTCCTTGGATATGGCGGCGATGGCCGGCTGCTTGTGGCTTACCCCGCCACGATCGGGTCGACGACGACGCCCTCACCCACGGGCGTTCATGCGATCAAAGCCATCGCGGTTGGCGCCGAGTACTGGTATCGGCCCCAGGTCAATTTCAAGCAGGGCAATAATGACAAGCCCCTGCGGTTGGCGCCGGGTCCGAACAACCCGATCGGCTCGGTGTGGATCGGCCTCGACAAGCCCACTTTCGGCATCCATGGCACGCCGGAGCCGTCCAAGATCGACAAGAGCAACAGCCATGGCTGCGTGCGGCTGACCAATTGGGACGTGGAGGAGCTGGTGAAACTGGTCAAGCCCGGCGTGCCCGTGGAATTCTATGATCCGACGAGCATGGTGGGCGCCGCGCAATAGCGCGTGGTGTTGGAACCTGCTAGTCTGAAAGGATGCGCTTTCGGGGGTCACCGACCAGAATTGCGGTCATAAGCATCGTCATTTGCGCGCTCGTGCTCGGGATCCACGGCGGATTGTTTTCCCCAAGCCAGAGCGCACAAGCTGCAGCTTCACAGCAGGCCGCCGCACCGATGCTGGTGGGCACCATGACGGTGCCACCCTTCGTCATGCGCGACCGCGACGGCCAGTGGACGGGTATCAGCATCGAGCTTTGGACGCGCATCGCGGACCGGTTGCGCCTCGGCTACCGGCTGGTCGAGTATAAGACGCTCGCCGAGCTGATCGGGGCCGTCGCACGGGGCGAGCTCGACGTCGCGGTGGGGGCGCTCACCATCACTGCACCGAGGGAGGACGTCCTCGATTTCAGCCAGCCTTACTATGTCACCGGGCTCGGGATCGCCGTGCCGACCCACCAGTCGGCGCCATTGCTGCTTCCCTTCGTCAGAGCGATGTCGTCCTTCCGGTTCGGGCAGGCTGCGCTCGGTCTGCTCGCGCTCGCCGGGGTCCTCAGCCTCATCATTGTCCTGATCGAATATGCCAACCGGCAACCCGCCTCGGGTTCCGGACATCATGGCCGCTGGTGGTCAGCGCATTCTCCGGTGCCGCCTGGTTCGTTACGGCCGAGAACTCTGCCTGGCCGGGTGCTCGGGGCCATCCTGGCCGCCGTGGTCACGGTTGCGCTGGTCACGGTGGGCGCGGCGATTGCGCTTACTTGGGCCTCTTACGATGCGAGACATCCGATCGCGACGGTGAGCGACCTCACGCATGTGAAGGTGGGCACGGTCGCAAACTCGTCCAGCTCCGAATTTCTGAGCAGCGAGAGCATCAAATTCCAGAGCTTCTCGACACCAGTCGAGGGCCTGGACGCATTACGCCAGGGCACGCTCGATGCGTTCGTGTTCGACAAACCCCTGCTTGCCTGGGCCGTGCTGCAGCAGTTCTCCTCGTCCGTCGAAGTGCTGGATACGAGTTTCGATCTGCAGTCCTATGCCTTCGCCCTCAAGCAGGACAGTCCGCTCAGAAGCCGCGTGGACCCGCTCATCATCGAGATCTCGCGAAGCGAGAAATGGCGGCACGTGCTCTATCGTTATCTCGGAGAGAACGAATAAGGCCCGGGCCAACCCAGTCCGCCAAGCTCACGCGGATGTGGTTGGCTTTGCGGTGGCGGATGCCAGGGCTTCAAGCAGCCAGTGCAGCGCCAGCTCATAGCCAGCCGCCCCCAATCCGCAGATCACCCCGGTGGTCACACGAGAGACATAGGAGTGGTGCCGGAATGGCTCTCGCTTGTGGATGTTCGAGAGGTGCACCTCCAGGATCGGTCCCGAAAAGGCACTCAAAGCGTCGAGGATCGCAACCGAAGTGTGGGTCAAGGCAGCGGGATTGATGATGATGCCTGCAGCCTTTTCGCGGGCTTCCTGGATCCAGTCGACGATGACGCCCTCATGGTTTGACTGGCGAAAGTCGATGGTATGACCGGCAGCGCTTGCGGCCGCGCCAAGCTTTTGCTCGATCTCGGCGAGGGTCGTGTGGCCGTAAATGTGAGGCTCCCGCTTACCCAACAGGTTTAGGTTGGGGCCATTCAGGACGAAAATAACAGCCATCGCGGGTTCCCTGAGCGGTTGTCGGCGTCGCAACCCTATCGGGCAGCATGCCATCTGACAATCGGCAAGCCGTTAACGCTGCGGGCTCAGAATGGGGACGCGTGGAATAAAACCGAGCTCGGCTCCGTATACGGGTCATGAGGCAAAGCAAGTCGCGCTTTGATGTGTTGGGACATTTGGGCTCGCTTCGGCGTTATGCGCGGTCTTTGACCCGTGACGACACCGATGCGGAAGACCTCGTGCAAGAGGCGCTGATGCGCGCCTATGAGAGGCGATCCACCTTCAAGCCCGATCGAAACGTGCGGAACTGGCTTTTGTCCATTCTGCACAATGTCTTCATCGACCGGTTGAGGGCAAGCCGGTCGGAGACGGAGCGAAATAGCCACGCAGCCGAGATGGCCGACACGATCGCCGAACCCGGCCAAGATCATGCGGTGAGGCTGGCGCAGGTGCGCGAGAACTTCATGTCCCTACCCAAGGAGCAGCGCGCAGCCCTGCATCTCGTGGCGGTGGAGGGCCTGTCCTATGGGGAGGCCGCAGCCGCACTCGACATTCCGGTGGGCACATTGATGTCGCGCATTTCACGGGCCCGCGCCGCCTTGCGGGCGATGGAGGAAACCCTCGGCAGACGCCCGCCGGTCGACACGCATCTGAGAGTGGTTGGAGGTGAGAATGAATCCGATTGATCCAATCACCGAGGCAGATTTCGACGCCTATGTCGATGACCAGCTCCCGGTTGAGCGCCGGATCGAGGTGGAAGCCTATCTCGCACGCAATCCGGCTGCGGCGGCGCGGGTGATGGCCGATCTCAGAAGCCGCGACGAGTTGCGCCTCGCATTGAGCGACATGCCCAAGGTCACCCATATCGAAACGGCCAATGCCGCGCGCAGGCTCGAGGCGGCGATCGACCGGCAGAGGGTGACCGGCCGATTTGCGCGAGCTGCAGCGCTGGCGCTGTGCCTCGTGGGCGGCTGGTTTGCACATGCCCAGTTCGGCACCCTCGCGATTGGTGCGGTCAATGCTTCCACGCCGCCGCCTGCCTATGTGGGCGAGGCTCTCGATGCCTACCGAATGATGCAGCGGGATGAGGCAGCGGTTTCGGGTGATCACATCGCGTATGACCCCGAGAAGATCCGCGCCATGACCGCGATCGAGCTGCCGAGACTGCCCATGGGATGGACGGTCAGGGATGCCAAGATCCTGCCGGCGACCTTCGGGCCCAGTGTCGAGCTGATCATCACCGCGAGCGATCTTGGCGGCGCCTCTTTATTCGCTGCCCGGCCTGGCAGCTTTGACGTGGTTCCGGCCACGGCGGTGCGGGACGGGCAGTCGGCAGCCTACTGGCAGATTGGCGAGGTGGCCTATGTGCTGGTCGCAAATGCCGATGCGAAGGATCTGGAGAGGGCCGCAGCCCGGCTCGCTCAGACACTTTACTGATCACTAAACCTGGAGAGCATGCAACATGAACACGCCTAATTACGGCTTCAGCCGGCCGACTGCGGCTCCCCGCGTCGATGCCGCCTTGTTTGACGAGGGCTTGCGGCAGCATATGCTGCGGGTCTTCAACTACATGGCCCTGGGCCTGGTGCTGACCGGCGCCGTTGCCTTCATCGTTGGCAACACACCCGCGCTCTATGTGCCGATTTTCCAATCGCCGCTGAAGTGGGTGGTGATGCTGGCCCCGCTGGCCTTCGTCTTCTTCTTCAGCTTCCGCATTCACGCCATGTCCGCTTCCGCGGCACAGATGACCTTCTGGGCTTTCTGCGCCGTGATGGGGCTGTCGCTTGCCTCAGTGTTCCTCGTGTTCACGGGCACCAGCATCGCGCGGACCTTCTTCATCGCAGCCGCGATGTTCGGCGCAACAAGCCTTTACGGCTATACCACGAAGCGTGACCTCTCGAAATTCGGCTCGCTGCTGATCATGGGCCTCATCGGCGTGATCATCGCGAGCATCGTGAACATCTTCCTTGCTTCGAGCGCGCTGCAGTTCGTGGTCTCGGTGATCGGTATCCTGGTCTTCGTCGGGCTCACCGCCTGGGACACGCAGAACATCAAGGAGCAGTATGCGGAGAGCTTCGGCGAGGAATCGCTGCAGAAGCTGGCGGTGTTCGGGGCACTCTCGCTGTACCTGAACTTTGTCAACATCTTCCAGCTTCTGCTCAACTTCACGGGTGAGCGGGAGTAATCCCGCCCATTCGAGAACGCCTCAAAGGAGTCGATCATGAATGATCAGGACCGTGCAGCGATCGAAGACCTGTTTCGCAAGCTCGGCGAGGTCGAGCGGCAGGCAGGACCGCGCGATGCAGAGGCACAGGCGCTCATCGATAGATTTGTGCGGCAGCAGCCCGCATCTCCTTACTTCATGGCGCAGACGATCGTGATGCAGAACTTTGCGCTGGAGGACGCCCAGCAGCGCATCGACGAGCTCGAGCGTCAACTGGCCGATAGGCGCGACACCGCCCCGTCCGGCGGCTTCCTGTCCAGCCTGTTCGGCGGTGGTCGCCCGCAGAGCCAAGGGAGCGGTTCGGTGCCCAGCGTCGGCGCGCGTGATACGGCGCGCGGCTATTCCGGCGGCCCTTCACCCGCACCCATGGGGCAATCGGGCTTTGGACAAGCGCGCGGTGGCGGAGGCTTCCTCGCGGGTGCCGCCCAGACGGCAATGGGTGTTGCTGGTGGCGTTCTGCTCGGGAATGCCGTTGCTGGCATGTTCGGCAGCAATCCGGCATCGGCCACACCTGCCAGCGGGCAGCCTGCCTCTGATCAGGCCAACGATGCCAAGGACAGTTCAGCTCAAGATGCCTCCAATCAGGAGGACGAGGCTGCCCAAGAGGATGAAGGGGATGAAGGCGGCTTCTTCGACGGGCTGTTCGGAAGCGACGAAGAGATCTGACATAACGGACCCGTGCCGCCTTGCGGCGCGGGTCACTCGCTGAGTTCAGGCACCTTCCTCAAGCCAGGTGCGGATGGGCGCACCTTTTGAGCGCATATCCAGGGCGTAGACATAGCGTCCGATGTGAACCAGCAGGCTGGTATAGATCCACGCCATCATCGCCACATAAGCCAGCGAGGGATCTGCCAGCAGGGTGATCACGGTCAGGATCACCACATTGGGATTCCGCCGGGCTGTGAAGAGGCGGAAGGTCGAGTCGAACGGCCGCCAGACATGGATCTTGAGACCGAAGGTGGAGATGAAAGCCTGCTCCACAAGCTTGCCGGCGATATGGCCGATGAGGACAGCGGCGAGCATCATGACCGATCCGCCCGGAGCGGCACCGTCGAGGCCAACCCACCATCCCAGCCACCATAATGGCGGAGCGATGAGGTCGATGCCGTGGTCAAAGACATTTCCCCATTTGCTGGAGGTGGCTGTGACCCGGGCAAGCTTGCCGTCGACCGTGTCGAGCAGAGCCATCACCCAGGCGCAGAGCAAGCCAGAGACGAATGCCCCCTGCCAGAACAGCGCCAGAGCCGCCAGAGCAAAGAGGAGGCTCGCCATTGTCACCTGGTTGGGCGTGATGCGAAACCGGGTACAGAGCTGGACGGCGCGAAAGGCAATACCGGGCCAGAGATATTTGGTCACGACATCGGTCACGCCCTTATAGGAGGCATCGAACAGCTGGCGCTCGATGTGGGAGGCGGTCTGAGGGGTCACTCGCGCCGCATAAGCGTCCTGGCGCTTGCGAAGCTGCGCGTTGTGCGAGCCCGCGAGCTGAACCGCGGTGACCGTCCGGTAGCCGGATTGAGCCGGCAAGGTGTTCGATGTCAGCAGACTGGCGGCGCGGGGCGCTTCCGCACCCGTGCAGCACAAGGCAAGGGGCTCGCGATCGGCCGTAATGAGCACGGTTTCCGGCGCGGCAGCCAGAGCGGTGATCACCCCATCATCCATGACGGCATCGGATCGAAACAGCAGGACAGGAGAAGATGACGCCTCGGCCGGAACAGACGGCATTACCGGAATGCCTTGCCGTGCCAGCTGGCGGCGCAGGCGTTCGGCGGGCGACATGTGCCAGAGGGCTACCCTGTCTTGCCCGATAAAATATGCCGAGCGGGCTGTATCGCCAGCCCCTTCCTTGGCTGATATCATTTGTCCGATGCCCGATCCAATATTTTCGACTTGGATAGGCGTTCGGCCGAGAGGACGCAACGTATAACACGACTCTGTTACGGTTGAGCTTGCAGCCAACCGGCGGGACTACGAGCCTGTGCCGGCACAATCACGCTGGCTCGGCGGTAATTACATAATCTGCACCGTGACGGAGCCCTCCTTCCGCTTTATGAAGGGCTAAGGCTCTCTTGCGCAGATCTTCGGCGTGCTGCTGTAAGGCCTCGGCCAATTGCCGATCGCTCAAGCGCTTGGTCAGATCGACGGACATGTCGAGCGCGCCGTTGATGAAACGCTGGTCGTAGATGATGGGAAATGACTTGCGATCGACAATCCGATACCCGGCGCTCTCGAGGTGAGAAACCGTCCAATCGGAGGGATATTCCCGGTATGGCCGCGATGCAGCCAGCAGGAGGCAAGCATCCCGCAGCCGCCCGATTTCACAGATTATGCGGCCGGCCTGCGTGCTGGGCGTGTAAGGGACATAGGGCTCGAGGCCGATGACATAGAGGCGGTTCCCCACCAGCGGTCGGAGGCGCTCAAATAGCGTGTACTGGGCGTAGGGAGTAAACCCGTCGATCGCGCCCAGGAGATAGTCGGCAAGCACAGTATCGTAGACTTCACCTGCAAGCAGCGACTGATCGGACCAATAGCCGACGACGATGCGATCCTCTGGCCGCAAGCGATCGGCCACGGCCTTCATTACATCGTCGGCCATTTTATGGGAACCGGTGACACCCGTCCAGCGAGGCGTGTCGAGGCTTGACACCCATTGAGCAGACCAAGGCCCTGTTCCCGCATCGAGCATCGTTCCCCAAGGCCGGCCAGCATGTAATGTGCTCACGTATTCAAATAGCGTTGATCTCATGTCGCGCCCTGCATCAGGTCCGCAGCCAATTTCTCTCGCACTTTGCGGCGAAGCCGCATCATGCGGTTGAGCTCTCCTCCAAGAATCAACACGAGGGCGCCCAGATAGATAAAAAACAGCGCCGCGATGATGCCGGCGAGCCCAGCATAGGTGCTGGCAAACTGACTGAAATTGGACAGATACATGGAGTAGACAGCGGCCAGGACGAGCCAGACGACCACGGTGAAGGTGATCCCGAGCCACAGGTCACGCATGTGCCGCCAGGTGGCTGGCAGGAAAATATGCGCGACGGTCAGCCCCAGGGTCAACAGCACGACCGCGAAGGGATAGCGAAGCATATCATAGATCTGCGGCCACCGATCAAGATCCGGGACGTAGCGGACGGCGAGAGACTTGATGATTGGCGCGAGCACAATCAAAAAGGCCACAGCCAGCATCAGGAGGGCGCCACCAATCACGAACATGATGTTCTGAAGAAACAAGATGAATGCGGAACGGTGCTCGATCAGACCATAGGCACGGTTGAGGGCAACGCGCACACTATCCACCCCGCCGGAGGCCGACCAGATGGTCAGCAGAATGCCGATACTCAGAGCGCCCCGGCGCTGTTCGGTCAGTACCGATCTGATCTCTGGCACCAGAGGCTCGACCAGTTGCGGTGGCGCAACACTCAGGAGGTAATCGATCAGGGCGGAGGCGAGGTGCGTGTCTCCAATGAATCCCGCAAGAGCGGTGAGGACGACCAGAAAAGGGAATATCGCCAAAATCATGCGAAAGGCGATATTCCCTGCCAAGGGAATAGCCGCATCGTCCCAGAGCCGCCAGAATGCCGTGAAGAAAATGGTCCAAAACGGCTTCAGCGTGCCATCTTTGCGGGTCGGCGAGTCGCCGAAGAGATATCCGTATTTACCGCCCTGCGCCATGCCGCCGTCGCTTACCTCAAAGACATGGCCGATGCGCGCGGATTCTTGTCACACTGTCAAGTGGGCTCGGTTGCAGCGGCAACCTCGGCAGTGATATGTGCGACGAGATCCGGCGCCAGCTGAAGGCGGCGTGCGAGCTCATCCAGATAGGCCTTTTCGGCCGGGTGATCGGGATCGATGGCGAGCAGCGAAGCTGCATAGATCTCCACAGCCTGCTCCGGCGACTTGACCCCGCGCACGACCGCATCAATGTCTAGCGGCTTGCGCAACTCGTCCATGACGAAGGCCTTCTCTTCCGTACCGAGGCCGAGCGTATCCATATGGCCAAACAACCGCTGCTGCTCTTCAGCATCGATATGGCCGTCGGCCTTGGCGGCAGCGATCATGGCGCGCAGAACCGCCATGCTGAGCTCGCCTCTGGCAGCGGCATCGGATTGCGGCGGCAAGAAGCCGGTAGTCTCAGCCTTGGATATGGCGCCAGCCATGGCAGTCGCATCCGACCCGACGGGGGTAGCCGCCTGCTGCTGGGCCTGCCAGTCACGATAGGCCTTGTAGGCGATGCCGCCGAGCGCTGCCAGCCCACCATAGACCAGAGCATTGGAGGCGAGCTTGCGGCCGCGCTTGCTGCCCAGCAACAAGCCGATCACCCCGGTTGCCAGAGTGCCCTGCGCCAAACCGCCAAAGCCAGCCGGTTTGCCATGTCCACCCCCAAGCTTATCGAGCCCGGGGATCTGCCTTGCTATACCGCCAGCCTTGCCGCCAAGGAACTGCTCAAGCAGCTTCTGAGGATCAATCATCGCGTTCCTACCGCTCCTGGTTCAGCGTTTCGGATCATGCTGTGGGCTTCCACACATGGGACAAGATATAGGACATGTGCCGACGCCTTTTAGGCCCGACGCGAATGCGACGCGCTCGTCCACAGAACAGTTTGAGCCGGCGCGCGCTTAGGCTATGACGCCGCCATGGTCTCAATGCCCTCAGAAAAATCCTCACAGCCCTCATGGCTGCGCCTGGCGCCCGGCTTGTTCGTGTTTCTGTGGTCGACCGGGTTCATCGGCGCGAAGTTCGGGCTTCCCTACGCGGAACCGTTCACCTTCCTAAGCCTCAGATTTGCGCTCACCGTAGTGCTGCTGATGATCACCGCCGTCATTTTGCGCCTGCCGCGACCTGCGCCACGGGAGGCATTGCACGGCATGACAACGGGGGTGCTGGTTCACGGCATCTATCTCGGCACCGTGTTCTGGACAATCTCGCGGGGAATGCCGGCAGGCATTTCGGCCCTTATTGTCGGCCTGCAACCGCTCATTACCTCGCTGCTGGCGCGGTTTATCGGCGAACGTCTGACGTGGCGCAACTGGGCCGGGCTGGCTCTCGGTCTCCTCGGCGTTGCCATGGTGATCTGGCCGAAGCTCAATATCGGCGATCAGGGCGTCAGTCTCGAGGGGCTGGGCATGCTGTTCATTGGCATCCTGTCCATCTCAATCGGCTCCATCTATCAGAAGCGCTTCACCGGCCAGTCGAGCCTCGTCACAGGCACCGCGTGCCAATTTGCCGGTGCCCTGGTGATCTCGATGGTCTGTGCCATTCTGTTCGAGCGCTTCGCCATCAACCCGACGGCGGAATTCGTCTTCGCGCTTGGCTGGATGGTTGTGGTGCTTTCCATTGGCGCGATCAGCCTATTCACCCTGCTGCTTCGCTATGGAAACGTTTCGAAAGTCGCGGGGCTGTTTTATCTCGTTCCAGCGTCTACTGCGATCCTCGCCTATCTCTTGTTCGGCGAGACGCTGAACCTCCTGCAAATCGCAGGGATGGTCGTTTGCATGGCGGGGGTCGCGCTGGTGTCGCAAAGGCGCTGATTGCCGGCGCAAGTGCGGCAATGTCGGTGCTCCAACGGTTCGATATGGTTCGACCGGAGCATCAGGGCGTCATCAGGCGGATAAGCACGTTCCCCCGGAGCGGTTGCTCAGGTGGCCTCACAGCCGATAATGGGAAGACTTTATCGCGATCGATACTCTGTCGGATGGTTAATTCTGAGACGTCCGTATCATTTCGAGACAGATAGCCGGTAAATGTCGGCCCCCCACGAACCGACTCACCGACAGTCAGAAATGCCGGAGGGATTAGGCTTCCACGCGGATGCGCCGCCGGGGCTTCACTTCCACGATTTTGGATTCGGCGCGGTCCTCAGCCTGTTCCATATGGAGGGAGTAGGCGTGAGAGATCGCATTGAGAGCATTCAAGAAATCACTCTGCAATGGTTTCGGAACGGCGTTCAGGATTTCCCGATCCACAGCGGCAGCACCGGGTTGAGCAGCTTGCAAGGCCCGTCTTCCGGCTGCCGACAGCTTTATGGTGTTGGTCCGTCCGTCTTCCCGGGTGCGCTTCCGCTGCAAGTATCCATGCTTCAGCAGTCTTGCAACGAGATCAGCCAAGGTCGAGCGATCGATCCCCGTTGCGCGTACAAGCTGAGTTTGGCTCGCGCCCTCATTCTGAGCGACGGCAAGCAGCACGGTGAATTGCCGGTGCGTAAGTCCGCTATAGCCGTTTTGGTCCGCAAACAAATTTGAAGCGTACTGAGCTGCACGTTTCAATAAGTGAAATACGGAACTGTCTAAATCAGCAACTTCGTCTATGTCCGTCATCCTTTGCCCCCGTATGCAAGTCCTCACTAAAGTGCGGTCGGATTGATCCGCCTCATGATAGATTCTGACCTTCGATCCCCCAGGGCCGGGATAAACCACCCTTTTCCTGTCGAAACTCAAAATCGTGGAGATCGAAGCCATGAAATGCTGATAGCCACGAACCTCGATCCCGATCAACCGGAAACGCAAAGATTATGCCAACCGGCCGTTTCTATTTTCTAGAACATTATAGAGATCAGGCGAACCAGAAATTCACCTTTGGACTGATCTGAAACGCCGCCTGACTCGAATTATTGCACCGCAAAAAAGACGGTGCCGCCGTCTCCGATACGCGATCAGTTTTCTTATTCCGCTTCATCTGTACAGAGATTCCGGAAATTCAAGGCGTCAGATCTGGTTACTCAGTCCCGCGATCAGGCGCCTCGCCATTTTCGAGATATCTGTTGATCAAAGGCAGCTGCGCCATTGCAAACAGCATCGTCAACGGCATCACGCCGAACACCTTAAAGTTTACCCAGAATTGCGTCGAAAAATTTCGCCAGATCAGCTCGTTAGCCATGGCCAGCACAAAGAAGAAGCAGGCCCATCGCACGGTCAGCTTCGTCCATCCCGGTTCACGGAGCGCGAGGGCTTCCCCCAGCACCGGCTTCAGCAGCGATCGCCCAAAGGCCAAGCCGCCCAGCAGGATAGCGCCGAAAAGCGTATTGACGATGGTGGGCTTCATCTTGATGAACAGCTCATCCTGCAGAAACAGCGTGAGCCCACCGAAAATCAGGACAAAAATGCCGGTGACCAGAGGCATGACGGGTATGCGACGGATCATCCCCCATGTCACGGCAAGGGCCAAAAGCGCGGCCACCATATAGGCGCCGGTGGCAGCGAAAATATTGACGCGCGCATTGACCAGGAAGAAGACGAGCAGCGGCCCGAATTCCACAATCAGACGCAATACCGGGCCGAGTTGGCGGCTGTCGCGGGCAGGAGTCTTACTGCTCATTCGAGTCCCGCAATGGAACGGGCGAACTCATCGGCAGCAAAGGGCTGCAGATCGGCGACGCCCTCGCCCACCCCTATGGCATGGACAGGCAAACGGAATTTCTGGGCTACAGCCACCAGAATGCCGCCGCGGGCCGTTCCGTCGAGCTTAGTCATGATCAGGCCCGTCACTCCAGCGACCTTCTGGAAAATCTCCACCTGGCTCACCGCATTCTGACCGGTGGTGGCATCCAACACCAGCAGGACGGCATGGGGCGCACTCTCATCCTGCTTGCGAAGCACCCTCGTGATCTTTTGCAGTTCAGCCATGAGATCGGATTTGTTCTGAAGACGACCGGCCGTGTCGATCATCAGGATGTCGGCCTTCTCGGCTCGGGCCTTTTGCAAGGCCTCGTAGGCTAGGCCGGCGGCGTCAGCGCCAATGTCTTTGGAGATCACGGAGGCGCCCACCCGATCGCCCCAGACCTTGATCTGCTCAACGGCCGCCGCCCGAAACGTGTCACCGGCCGCCAGCACCACGCGCCGGCCCTCGTTCCGAAACTGAGCCGCGAGCTTGCCGATGGTGGTTGTCTTGCCGGTTCCGTTCACCCCAACCATCATGATGACGAACGGCTTCTTGCTGGCGTCGATGGTGAGTGGCTGGGCGACAGGACTGAGGACCTCGGCCACTTCGGCGGCCAGGATGCGCTTCACCTCGGCAGGGTCGATCTGCTTGTTATAGCGTCCTGCTGCCACCCGCTCGGTAATGCGGGCAGCCGCATCAACGCCAAGATCGGCCTGGATCAGGATATCCTCAAGCTCCTGAAGCGTGTCGTCATCGAGCTTGCGCTTGGTGAAGATGTCGGTGATGCCGGTGCTGAGCGATTGGGAGGATTTGCGCAAGCCCTCGGTCAATCGCTGGAACCAATTGCGCTTCGGCGCAGCCTCCGAAGCGGCCGCCTCAGCGGTGAGCAGGGTGGGCTCACCGCGCTCTTCCTCCGCGCTGAGGCCCGTCATCTCCGTACTGGTTGCGACCGGGCTCAAGTGATCGTCCACCGGACGCTCAAGCTCAGGCTCGACGGGGCTCAGGAGTGGCGTTTCGGCTTCCGTGGCAGGGGGATAGGCGTCTTGAACCTGACTTGGGGTCGTCTCAAGCGATAGTTCCGAGTGATCGGCGGTCAGGGCATGGTCCAGCTCAGGCGCTTCAGCCGGGGACTCCTCCGGCTCCAGCGCTTGGAGCTCAGACAGCTCGGGCTCGGCACTCTCAGCTTGAGCGGGCTCGACCTCGCGCGCCTCGGTCTCGGTCGCCTCGGTCTCGGTCGCCTCGTTTTCCGGCACCTCCGACTCCGGAGCCCGATCGCGCTTCAATCCAAACCAGCGCCTGAGCAAGCCACCGCCGCTTTTCTGTTCCGTCATGCCACCACTCGTCCGAGAAGCTCGTCCGACGTCGCGCCAGTGATCTCAAGGTTCACGAGGGTGCCCGGCGCTACCTGTTGTGAAAGGCGCACCGGCGCAAAATGCTGCGTGCGGCCTTTCATCTCCGTTTCCATCAATGCCCGACGCCGGGTGCCAATCTCGGCGGCAAGAAAGGCTTGCAGCCTTTGCTCGCCAATGGCCCGCAGGCGGCCAGCACGCTCCTTGATCACGCTGCCAGCAACCTGAGGCATGCGCGCGGCGGGAGTGCCGGGCCGGGGCGAATATGGAAAGACATGGAGATAGGTCAGACCGCACTCATCGACAAGCCGGCAGGAATTGGCGAACATCTCCTCGGTTTCCGTGGGGAAACCGGCAATGATATCCGCGCCGAACACAGCATCGGGCCTCAGCCTGCGCACATCTTCGCAGAACGCAATGGAGTGGCCCCGCAGATGCCGCCGCTTCATGCGCTTCAGAATGAGATCATCGCCCGATTGCAGCGAGAGATGAAAATGCGGCATCAGCCGCTCTTCCTCCGCGATCGCTTGCATGAGCGCATCGTCGGCCTCGATCGAGTCGATCGAGGACAGCCGCAGCCGTTCAAGCTCCGGCACAAACTTGAGAATCCGGCGAACAAGGCTGCCCAAACGCGGCTTGCCCGGCAGATCAGCCCCATAGGAGGTGATATCGACACCGGTGAGCACCACCTCACAATAGCCAGCCTCGACGAGCCGGCGCGTTTGCGTCACCACTTCGCCTGCGGGCACCGAGCGAGAGTTGCCCCGCCCGAACGGAATGATGCAAAAGGTGCAGCGGTGGTCACAGCCATTCTGGATCTGCACGAATGCGCGGGTGCGCTCGGCAAAGCCGTCGACCATGTGCAGAGCGGTTTCCCGCACCGACATGATGTCGTTCACCACCACCTTCTCATGGCCGTTTAATCCGAAATCGGGCCCCGTCCGGCGCCAACTCGACGCCTGCAGCTTGTCCTCATTACCGAGAACGAGATCGACCTCATCCATGGCGGCAAAGCTGGCCGGATCAATCTGCGCGGCACAACCAGTGACGACAATCCGGGCGTCAGGCCGCTCGCGCCTGGCACGGCGGATGGCTTGGCGTGCCTGACGCTGCGCTTCAGCCGTCACCGCGCAGGTATTGATGATGACCGTATTGTCGAGGTCAGCCGCTTGCGCATGCGCGCGCATGACCTCGGACTCGTAAGTATTGAGCCGGCACCCGAAAGTGATGATGTCGATCTGTGCAGCCATAATGCATGCAGATACGGTGTCCTGGGCCAAGACGCAAACCCCGAGTGGCAATCGCGGCAATCGGCGTCAGAAGCAGCTGCTATGATGGACGGCATTTGCCGGTCATCAATGAGGGCCTACATATCGCATAAGCGATGGCCCGTGTTGCCGCCAGGTTGCGCATAACTGCCGCTTCATTATATATGCAGCGCATTATTGGTGCCGCGGGCCGGAGACTGCCCGCGGCAATTTCATTCAGGCAGCGCTCAATGGAACTCCGCAACATCGCCATCATCGCCCATGTCGATCATGGCAAGACAACGCTGGTGGACCGGCTTCTGGCCCAGTCCGGCGCTTTTCGATCGAACCAGCGGGTGGCCGAGCGCGCCATGGATTCGAACGATCTGGAGCGAGAGCGCGGTATCACCATCCTGGCCAAGGTCACCTCGGTGCCGTGGGGCGATGCGCGCATCAATATCGTGGATACGCCAGGTCACGCCGATTTCGGTGGCGAGGTCGAGCGCATCCTGCACATGGTGGATGGCGCCGTGCTGCTGGTCGATGCCGCAGAAGGGCCCATGCCGCAGACCAAGTTCGTGGTGGGCAAGGCGCTCAAGATCGGGCTACGTCCCATCGTGGTGATCAACAAGATCGACCGGCCGGACGAGCGCCACACGGAAGTGCTGAACGAGATCTTCGATCTGTTCGTGGCGCTCGATGCCAATGACGAGCAGCTTGATTTCCCCGTTCTCTACGGATCCTCCAAACAAGGTTGGATGGCCGGTGATCCTTCCGGTCCACAGGAGGACATGGCACCGCTGTTCGATCTCGTGCTGAAGCACGTGCCGGCACCGAAGGTCGAGGATGGCCCGTTCCGATTGCTGGCGACCACCATCGAGTCCGATCCCTATCTCGGCCGGGTGCTCACGGGCCGGATCGCCTCGGGATCAATCAAGCCGAATATGAACATCAAGGCGCTGGCGCGAGACGGCCGAGTGATCGAGGAAGGCCGCGCGTCGAAGGTGCTGGCCTTTCGTGGGCTCGAGCGCGTGCCGATCGAGCAGGCCGATGCTGGCGACATCGTCGCGCTGGCTGGCTTGAAGACGGCCACCGTCGCTGACACCATCGTCTCACCGGAGGTAACCGCCCCGATCAGCGCGCAGCCGATCGATCCACCGACCCTGTCGATGACCTTCCGCATCAATGACGGTCCGCTGGCAGGCCAGGAGGGTGACAAGGTACAGAGCCGGGTCATTCGCGAGCGGCTGATCCGCGAAGCGGAAGGCAATGTGGCGCTGCGCGTTACCCCGAGCAGCGATGCGGATACATTCGAAGTGGCAGGCCGCGGAGAATTGCAGCTGGCGGTGCTCATCGAGACCATGCGGCGGGAGGGCTTCGAGCTGACCGTAGGCCGGCCGCGTGTGGTCATGAAACGGGACGAGGCGACTGGCGAGTTGCTCGAGCCGGTCGAAGAGGTCACCATCGACGTGGACGAGGAATATTCCGGCGCGGTGGTTCAGAAGCTGTCGGAGCGGCGAGCGGAACTGGCCGATATGCGCCCCTCGGGCGGTGGTCGTCAGCGCCTGATCTTCAAGGCACCGACACGCGGGCTGATCGGATATCACAGCGAACTTCTATCGGATACGCGCGGAACGGGCATCATGAACCGGGTGTTCCATGCCTATGCCCCCTATGCCGGCGACATCCCCGCGCGGCGCACCGGCGTGTTGATCTCGAACGGCGATGGCGAGGCGGTCGCCTATGCTCTATGGAATCTCGAAGATCGCGGACCGATGTTCATCCATCCGGGCACGCGCGTCTATTCCGGCATGATCGTGGGCGAGCACACCCGGGGCAATGACCTCGAGGTCAATGTGCTGAAGGGCAAGAAGCTCACCAATGTGCGCGCCTCAGGCAAGGACGAGAACGTCAATCTCACTCCGCCGGTGAACATGACGCTCGAAAAGGCTCTGGCCTTCATCACGGATGATGAGCTGGTGGAGGTTACGCCTCAATCCATCCGCATTCGCAAGGCGCTTCTCGATCCGCATGAGCGCAAGCGCGCCGAACGCAGCAAGGCATCTGAGCTGAGCGTTTGAGCAGGGCCTGACCGGCTGCCGGCTTGAGTTCCCGCCATATTCCCTCAGCCGGTCACGGCCGGCTGAGTTCCCGCAGATACCAGTCGATGTAGCGCAGCTCGTTATATTCCATGGGCGCGATCGGCCCAGGCTCGAAGTAGTGGGATTTTACCCCGCGGGCGGTGTGCTCGATGATCTTCTTGTCTTCCTCGGTGGTCACCTTCCAAAGCCATGTGAGCTTTGCAAGATCATAATCCACGCCTTCGACGGCATCTTTATTGACCAGCCACACCAGCTCCATCCCGCAGCGGTCAACCGATTTCGGAATGAACCGGTAGATCATGCCATGGTCGGGGTAGCAGACGAGAAAACTGGTGCCGCCCAGGTGGATGGAGGTGACGCCTCCATCATATTCCGTGAAACGGCCCATGAGCGGGGCGAGTGGTGAGCCATCCTCACTACCCGTTGAGACACCCTCGTAAAGTGCATAGCGGAAGGTATGGATCGCCTCCCGGCCATTTTCCGAGGTTTGCCACTGATTGCTGCTGATGATGTCGATGCCCAGAGCGCAGGTGCGTTTCTCCATGTCGGCATTGAGCTGCTCAATCATCTCCGTCGGCTGCTCCAGTGCATGGGTCTGGGAATATTCCGGGTGCGCTGGCCCGCAATGGTAGCACTCGACATAGTTTTCGACCGCCAGCTTCCAATTGGCCTCGATGTCGTAAGTCTCGCGGTGGGCGACCTTCGCATTCGCCCAGCCATACTGGCCGCAGCTGGTGCGTAGCGCCTGCGCCACGGGGTCGAAGTCCAACGGCTGTGGCGCGAAGGAGATGAAGATCAGGCCTTCGGCAATCCTCACATTCAGCTTCTTCAGCCCATGCGCTTGCCTGTCGAAATCCTTGGGCATCAGCCGGGCCGCGCGCAGGCTGCCGTCATTGGCATAGGTCCAGGCGTGATAGGGGCACACGAAAACCTTGGCATTGCCTTTGGCCTTGGTGCAAACCTCCGCGCCCCGATGCCGGCAGACATTGAGGAGCGCGTGCACCTGCCCATCCATGCCGCGGGTCAGGATGATCGACTCGTTCTCGATGGTGAACAGCTCGAAATCACCCGGATTGGGGATGATGGTTTCGTGCCCGAGACAATGCCAATGCCGCCGGATCAGGCGTTCCATGTCTCGTTCGAAAATGACGGGGTCCATATAGAAGGCGCGCGCCAATCCATAGCCTGGTCGGTGGGCGGCGATCAGTGCGTCGATTGCATCAGTAGGTTGGGCAGGCTCGGTCAGGGGGAGCGCAGTCATGGGTCTCTCCAAACCACTCCGGTTCAGTGCAGCCGATCCCGGAACTGTTGAATTAATCTAACCAGTCGCCGATCACCGCTTAGGGCAGAACCGACTAGTTTCAGATCAATAGCGACATAAGATTACCCGCGGTCAATTCACCCCGGATATGGCGTTACCGACGTGACAGTTTCGATTTTCACACTACATTCATGCCCGGCGGAGCGCCGAAGGGCAGCCCCTTCCGCCGATTCAGCTCAACGCATCCTTATAAGCCAGGTGACATGTCAAACAGCCTCTTCTCGCCGCTCAATATCGGCTCGCTCCAGCTCAAGAACCGCATCGCCGTGGCACCGATGTGCCAATACAGTGCTGTCGATGGAAATGCCACGGACTGGCACACGGTTCACCTCGGTTCGCTTGCCCTATCCGGCGCTGGTCTCATCACCGTCGAGGCGACTGGTGTCGAGGCGGCCGGGCGGATCACGCTGCAGTGCCTGGGCCTCTATTCGGACGACAATGAAGCGGCATTGGGCGATGTGATCGGGCGCGTGCGCAAGGTGGCGCCAGAGGCGAAACTAGCGATCCAGCTCGCGCATGCCGGGCGCAAGGCCTCAACCAAGGTGCCATGGGAAGGCTCACAGCCCCTCGCCGCCAATGAAGGCGCCTGGACCACCTATTCAGCCTCCGCCCTGCCGTTCGGGCCGCAATGGCACACACCGGTGGCAATGACGGACGCTGATCTCGACCGGGTGGAACAGGCTTTCGTCGATGCCACTCACAGGGCCGCGCGGCTCGGCTTCGATGCGATCGAGGTCCATTCGGCGCATGGCTATCTGCTGCACCAGTTCTTCTCACCTCTGAGCAACAGGCGAGAGGATGCCTATGGCGGCTCGCTCGAGAACCGCATGCGCTTTCCTCTCCGCGTTTTCCAAGCGGTTCGGAAGGCCGCTCCCGCCCGCATGGCGGTTGGGGTCCGCATCAGCGGCTCGGATTGGGTGAAGGGCGGCGCAATGCCGGTTGAGGCCGCCGCCTATGCCCGCGAGCTCGAAGAGCGCGGGGCGGACTTCCTGGACGTGACCAGCGGCGGGCTCGACCCGCGCCAGGAAATCCCGCTGGTTCCGCATTATCAGGTGCCGTTCGCGGAAGAGGTCAAGCGCGGCGTCAAGGTTCCGGTGCGCGCGGTCGGCCTGATCACGTCGCCTCATCAGGCAGAGGAGATCATCACCTCGGGCAAGGCGGATTGGGTGGCGCTGGCCAGGGCGGTGCTTGCCGATCCACGCTGGCCATGGCGAGCAGCGGAGGCGCTTCGCGCATCGCTGGCCTGGCCAAATCAATATGCGCGGGCTAGTGCCAAGAGCTGGCCGAAATGGCCTGAGTGAGAGCGTGCGGCGGCGATGCTCAATGAGCGTCAGCCGAGCCGCCACCGGCCATTTTTGGCTTGTGCATGATGAAGGCGGCGAAAGCCAGAAGCACGAACAGACAGGTCAGCGCGAGAAAAACATCCGCGAAGCTCATCACCAGGGCTTCGCGGCGCAGCAGCCCGACCATGTTCTTGGTGGCCATCAGCTGAGCGTTGCTGCCATATTGGGCGAAGCCCGCGGTCATGCTCTGCAAGGTCTCGACCGCGACGTCACGCCCCCAGGACACCTTCTCACCCAATCTCTGCAAATGCAGGTCCATGCGGTCGTTCAGGACGGTATTGATGAGCGCCAGTCCGACCGCCCCGCCCAGATTGCGTGTGAGATTATAAAGACCCGATGCGTTCTTCAGCCGGTCGGGCGGCAGGGTGCCCAGTGCGATATTGTTGATGGGGATCATGCAGATCATGAGCGAAATGCCGCGCAGGACCTGCGGCCAGAGCAGCTCGTAGAAGTCCCAATCATGGGTGATGCCGGACAGGATCCAGGTTCCGGCGCCAAAGCCCACGAAGCCGGCAAACAGCATCACGCGCGGATCAAGCAGGCGCATCAGGCGGCCAGCGACCGGCGCGGTCAGGAACATGCACATTCCCGACACGAACATGGTCTCGCCGATCATGAGCGCATCATAGCCGCGCACCCGGCTCAGGTAGAGCGGGTAGAGATAGGTGAGGCCATAGAGGCCAATGCCCATCACGAATGAGAAAATGCAGCCCCAGGCGAAATTGCCGTCCAGAAAGGCCCGCAATTCCACGATCGGCGTTCGCGCCATCAGGGCGCGAGCGAAGAAGCAGATACCGCCTGCGACGCAAAGCACCGCGCAGATGAACACCGCTTCATCATCGAACCAGTCATTCAGCGGCCCTTCCTCGAGGACATATTCGAGGCATCCGAGGAAGACGCCCATGAAGATGAGGCCCCACCAGTCAAACTGCTTGAACAGCGGCAGATTGGGCTTGTCGAAATCGATCAGGAAGAAGGCCATGGCCGAGACGATCAGGCCCGGCACCACATTGACGAAGAACAGCCAATGCCATGAGAAGACATTGGTGAGATAACCGCCGATTGTCGGGCCGATGGTGGGGGCGAGCGTCGCCACCAGGCCGATCATCGGCGCCACGACCGGCTGCTTCGACCGGGGGAAGATGGCATAGGAGGTGGCGAAGACCGTGGGGATCATGCCACCGCCAATGAAGCCCTGGATCGCCCGGAAAATGATCATCTCCTCGATGGAGGTGGCAAGCCCACAGAGGAAGCTGGCGATGGTGAACCCCAAGGCGGAGATGGTGAACAGCCAGCGCGTCGAGAACACGCGCGACAGGAACCCTGACAACGGGATCATGATCACTTCGGCGATGAGGTAGGCGGTCTGAACCCAGGACACCTCCTCAGGGCTCGCGCTAAGGCCAGCCTGGATCTCGCTGAGCGAGGCGGAGACGATCTGAATGTCCAGGATCGCCATGAACATGCCGAAGACCATGCCCAGAAAGGCGATCAGGCGGCGGGTATCGACATGGTCCTCAGGCCTGGAGATCCCTCCAGCTCCGGCAACGGTTGTGGTGGCCATGGCGGCCTCCTTGGATGGCCGAAAATGCTCTAGTGCTGAGCCTCGTCACGTGTGTCGACCGAGACGATGACCGACAGTCCCGGCCGCAGGACACCTTCGGAAGCGGCTGACGTCGGCACCTCGATTCGAACGGGCAGCCGCTGCACGATCTTAGTGAAGTTGCCGGTCGCGTTCTCAGGTGGCAGCAGGCTGAACATTGCACCCGATGCCGGCGAGAGGCTGACGATGCGGCCCTCAAACGTCCTATCGCTCAGCGCGTCCAGCTCGATCTCGACACGCTGGCCCGGATGCAGCCGCTCAAGCTGGGTCTCCTTGAAATTGGCCTCGATATAGGCGCTCTGCAGGGGGACCAGGGCCATGAGGCGGGATCCAGGCGAGATATACTGGCCCACTTCCACCGCACGATTGCCGATCACGCCATCAACGGGTGCGCGAATAGTGGTGGCTTCGAGATCGCTCTCCGCCTTGGCAATGGCTGTATCGAGCTCCCGCGCCGTCTGTTCGGCTTCCAGCTTTTGCGCCTTGATCACGTCCAGGTTTGCCTGGGCGGCCGCCAAGGCGGCTTCAGCGCTTTGCACTGCTGCCTCTGCCCGGTCCCGGTCGGCAGTGGCCTGATCGAGGCTTGCTTTGCTCGCGAAGTTCTGGCGGGTCAGAGTGCTTGCCCGCTTGAAGTCCGCTTCGGCGCGAGTCGCCTCTGCCCTGGCAGAGGCGAGATTCGCCTTCGCGCTCTCGATCTGGGCGGACTGAGCGGCAATCTGTTGGGTGATCCGGGAGATGGTCGCTCCCTGAGTCGCGCGTTTTTCCTTGGCCGACTGCAGCGCCAGCCTATAGTCAGTATCGTCGATCTGGACGAGTGTCTGGCCGGCGTGAACCTGGTCGCCATCCTTCACCAGGACGGCGGCGACATAGCCAGAGACCTTCGTACCAAGGGCTGAGAGATCGGCCTGCACATATGCATCATCGGTGGAGACGATAAAGCGGCCATAGGTCCACCAGTCGTAGCCGTAATAGCCGCCGGCCAACAGCGCGACGAGCAGCAATGTGCCAAGCAGGAGCTTTCTGCGAGAGCGCCTCTTCGGCGCAGAGCTAGACGGTTTCGCCGCCTCCTCAGCGGCTGGAGCACCCTTCTGAGGCATTGGGGCTTCGGCACGTTGCGACGAAGGAGCTTCTGCCGTTTGGCGACGTTCGATCACGACAACGTTGTCGCCCTCAGGCTCCCGGGATTCCGATGAACTATTGTGACGAACAGAGCTCATGAAGATCCTCCGCCGGCCTGAACAACCCCTAGAAGTCTGGAGTGACAGAAACGCCGAATGCCAAAATCCTTCCCATCACTCGGGGCCGAGGACACGTAATCGAACCGAACGGTTCGGTCAATATGCGTTGACTGGACTCATTCGTTGGCTTACGCAGTAAGACCGATCATGGTGCCCAGAATGAGCAAGCAAAAACGCACCTCGAAGGCAGCTCCTCCTGTCGCGGATGCGAGCAGTGACACCGCCAAGCGACGACAGATTCTCGACGGCGCACGCGCGGTTTTCCTAGCGCATGGTTTCGAAGGCGCAAGCATGAACGAGGTGGCCCGCGTGGCGGGTGTCTCGAAAGGTACCCTCTATGTCTACTACAAAAGCAAGGAGCGGTTATTCGCGGCCATCATAGCTGAGGAGCGGGCGACGCATGTCTATCAGATCTTCAATCTCAATCATGACAATCCGGACGTGGCCGGCGTGCTGATGGATGTAGGCGTGCGGCTGACCGAGTTCCTGGTGTTGCCGCGCGCAGTTTCGGCGGCACGGGTGGTGATGGGCATGGCGGAGAAGATGCCTGAGCTCACCCGCGAATTCTACGACCAGGGGCCCTATTACAGTCAGACCAGGCTTGCTGCCTATCTAGAGGCGCGAATGGCGGCCGGACAGCTCCGAATCGAGGATACCAGGCTGGCGGCCGCCCAGTTCCTGGAGATGTCACACGGCCCCCTGGTCAAGCCGATGTTTTTCGGCAATGCGCCCGCACCCACACCGCGACGGATCCGCGAGGTGGTCGCCTCGGCAGTGCGCGTGTTCATGGCTGCGTATGGCACCGCGCCGATGCGGGCGGAGCCGGCGGGCTTATCCACGTCCTCAGCGGAGAGATAAGCGGCGCGATATTCCGTGGCGCGTCTTCTGCCAATGGAATGGCCGCCGGATGAACTCCCAAACCGCGTACCATGCGCCAATCGAGATCAGAAGCCAGTAGATCGGCATGGTGAGCAATGATCGCCTGAGATAACGAAGCTCAGGCCTGTGGCTCAAGGCCATCAGGCCTGAGGCGATCGCAATACCCGCGCCGGACAGGAACACGATCGCCCCGAGAAATGCCAGGGTCCAGTCGACGGGTCCCAAGCGAATGTTCAAGCTGTCCAATGTGGCAAGCTTCCAAATCAGTGCTGCACCACAAAGCGGGTGCAGAAGCCCTGACAAGACAATGCCGGCGGTGACGCATTGAAAGCTTGCAAAGCCGCGCCAGCCAAGTTCCCGCGCAAGCCTCGCGGGTTGGCGCATATGAACGAACCAGGTCTGGATCCAGCCTTTGATCCAACGAGAGCGCTGGCGCAGCCAGTTCCCAAGCCGGCAATTCGCCTCCTCGTAGGTGGTGCTTGGAATGACGCCGACGCGAAAGCCCAATCGGGCGAGACGAACGCCAAGGTCGGCATCCTCGGTGACGTTGAAGGCATCCCACGCGCCGACTTCGCGCAAGATATCGACACGAAAGTGATTGGATGTGCCGCCCAGGGGTACCGGCAGGTTGTATTTCGCCAAGATGGGCAGGAGCAGATCGAATAAGGTCGCGTATTCGATGGTGAATTGGCGGGTCAGCCAGTTCTCGTCGTGATTGAAGAAGGACAATCGGCCTTGAAGGCAAGCGACGTTCTCGGGTTCCCGGGCAAAACGCGCGACCGCCTGGCGGAGCTGATCCGGCTCCGGCCTATCCTCGGCATCATAAATGACGAGATAGGTGCCGCGCACGAAAGCCATAGCGTAATTGAGCGCCTTGGGCTTTGTCTGAGGATCGAGCTTGGGGACCACGAGGGTCTCGAAACAGCCGGGCAGGTTCATCGCGGCAACCGCGCAGCGGGTGGCCACGTCTTCCTGTTCGAGGATCAGCTTTATGTCGAGTTTGGAGGCGGGATAGTCGAGTGCCAGCAAGGCATCGATCAGGTCTGGAAGGACCTCTATCTCTTTGAAGACCGGCACAAGGATGCTGTAAATGGGAAGCTCATCATCTCGCAGACGGATCTCCGACACGGCGTGATAGGAAGGCCGGTCGGCTGCAATGGCAAAGCCCTTGAGGGCGATGACCGACAGGAAGACGATGCAGAGCAGTAGCGCGCCGGCCAATAAAGCTGTGTTCGGTGCGATCAGGGCGGTGCCGGTCGCAGCCGCGCAGAGGGCGCATAGGGCAACGCCTTGCCAAGGAACCAGCCGGTGATGCGCAGACAGATGCGGATGGTCTTGCCTGAGCCGGTCGCGCGCGCGCCGCAGGATCGATGCTCCCCAAACGCTCAAGCAGGCCGCGCGCAGCTCATCCGCTGTGGTCAGAGCGGCGACCGGCATGCCCATCCCGGCACCCCGCCACGGCGCGGGATCTGCTGTCGCATAGAAGACTGAACCCTCGGCAATGGAGACCGGCAAATAGCCGGTCAGCAGCACATCCTCGGCCGCTTCAGCGGAGAGGCGCGCGAGGGCGGTGCGCAACTCGCCCGCTGAGGCGCGGCGAAGGCCGGTGAGCTCCGATAAGGCCTCGGCCAAGGTCCCCTGATCAATGAAGCCCTCGGCCAGCAGCACGGATCCGAGGGGTTCATCAGCTGCGATGGCCAAGCGTCGCGCGATTTCAAGATCGGCCGGGGAAATGCTGCGCGATCTTCGGAGAGCATGTCCGAGAAGATCATCGGGCGACAAATCCCGTATGGGTGGACCCCAGCTGCGCCTCTCCTGCCCTATGGCGCCCGATCGCGACTCTTGCCGCGCCTGCGGCAAAAGTATAGTGCTTGCCCCCATGGCTCCGCCCTGCTCAGAACCCAGTCCGGCGCGATCACATCACGAATCGGTAGCGCGCAAAAGCCGGCCTGTGCAAAAATGCAGTTATGCAAAGCTTATCCACTGGTGGTCGAAGTTCACTGGTCGCGCTCCTGGCGTTTGGCATGCTCGCCTGGGCAAGCCTCGGCATTGCCGCGGCCCAGCAGCGAGGCGAAGAGGTTGAGCGCACAACGCTGCCGCCGATCGCAACGCAACCAACGGAAAGCCAGAGCGCCCCTCCAGATCCGGCAACCGGCGTAGAGGCAAAGCCGGAACAACCTAAGGCAGACGGTGGCGGGCAGCTGCCGGGCAATGCTGCACAGAGTACGGGCGCCAATCCCGACGGGAAGGCGCCGGCGGCCACGGGATCGACCGGTGGTGGCACGGGCACAGCCAATACTGCTGTCGCAACGCCCTATATCTGGCGGCTCGATGCCAGTCTCAACCGTCCCGACCTGGCCGGCCGCCCACCCATCAAAATTCTGGTGGGGAATGACTACCCGCCATTCAACTATGTCGACCGTTCAGGGGCTCTGGCCGGTTTCAACGTTGATCTTGCGCGGGCCATGTGCCTGGTGCTGCGCGTTCAATGCTCGGTCACGGCTGTTGCT
Organism: Rhodoligotrophos sp. CJ14; assembly: GCF_038811545.1. Classification (GTDB taxonomy): domain Bacteria; phylum Pseudomonadota; class Alphaproteobacteria; order Rhizobiales; family Im1; genus Rhodoligotrophos; species Rhodoligotrophos ferricapiens. Next base: position 3,381,207 of record NZ_CP133319.1, on the reverse strand, counting down.
TGGGATGAGCTCGTGCCGAGCTTGCTCAATGGCGCGGGCGATGCTCTTGTCGCGTCGGTGAGGATTACCCCGGCAGCACTGGCGAGTGTTGATTTCACCAAGCCATATTTCCGGCTTCCAGCACGGTTCGCGGTCTCGAAGGCATCAGGCATCAAAGAGGCGGATAGCGCCACATTGGCCGGAAAACGCATAGGCGTGGTCCGCGGGACGGCCCATGAGGCCTATCTCGCCGCCTTCTTTCAGCGCTCGGTGATCCGGCTTTATGGCAATGAGGCAGAGGCACTCGATGCATTGCGCGCTGAGGAGATCGACGCGGTGTTCGGTGATGGAACCGCGCTGATGTTCTGGACGCTTGGAGAATCGTCACAAAATTGTTGCGAGCTTGCCGACGGCGCATACACGGAAGCGCATTATTTCGGCAACGGTGCCGGAATCGCGGTACGGCGCGGCGATACGCCACTGCGCAAGGCCTTCGAATATGCCATGGATCAGCTCAAGACAGAGGGAACTTACGACATGCTGGTCCGCAAGTATTTCCCGGTCAATCTATACTGAAAGAATTCTGATTGAGGATCGGCTGACATGATGCGGGGGTGTTACGCTCGCGCAAAATTCGCTGTTCCCTCCATCAGCACCGAGGTTCCGCGGCACCCTAGACGTGATAGCGTCTCTTGTGGCGGGGGAGGTATTTGGCTTAAACGAGCATAGCCATGCAGGGAGTTTGCGGATGGGAATCGCTTTGCTAGCCCTTGGGGCGCTGATCAGCCTTGGCGGATGGGGTGTCCTTTTGACCGGATTTGGGCTCGAGGCCCCATCGGCAGCGGCTGGCGGCCTGCCTTACCTGCCATCCGCGCCCAGCATTGATGGCATGCGGGTTGTGATCGTCGAGCAAGTGATCCTGCTCGGTTATTTGCTCATGACCCTTGGCGCGGTAACCTGGGCGGCCTCCAAGATCAGTAATCTCGTCCAGGATCTCGAGCGGGAAGAGCGCGAAGAGCGCGAATTGGCGCCGCGTCCGCTGGCTCGTGTTGAGCCCGAGGCCGTCACGGCGTCCCGCAATCCCACCAACGACAGCTTCCTGTCGAAAGCTCGCCAGGAGGACCACAAGGCGGAAGAGGTGGAGGAAGGGGCAGCCTTCGCCCAGGTGGTCCAAGAAGGTGAAATCGAAGGGTGCCATTTCATCGAGTATGACAATGGCATCGTCGATGTGCAGACGGCAGCCGGTTGGCGTCGGTTCGACTCACTGGAACAAGCGATCGCACAGCTCAGGCGTGGGGCGTGAACGGCCGTCGCTGGTCAACTGCAGACCCTATCACCGCGTTATCCATAGCAGTCATAAAGCATCACCATATCGTGGTGATGCACATCGGATCGTCATCGTTCTCGGAGTAGCCCTGAGATAGAGGGAACGAAGCAGCCGGGCAGTGCGCCACCCACCCAGAGCATTTTCGAGCGAAGTGGATACCGGTTCGCGTAAAAAATGCGGTGGTGAGGGTTTAGAGTGCGCTTTCGCGATTCAGAGAAAAGCGAAAACGCTCCGGGTGAGCGACTGCCCCGATTGTTCATTGTTTAGTGGTACAAGCGCCCCGTGTTGTCTGTCGACCGTGCAATCTATGGCCACCCAAGCACACAATTTGCCGATCATCGATCGTTTCGGCCTCGCCCCGAGCACTTTGCGGGCGCTGGTCCGGCGAAGCGAGATCTGGCTTGCTGTGCTGGGCTGCGTTACCGGCGCATTGTCCGGGCTGTTCGTGGCAGGCATGACCGCCTGCACTCAGTGGCTTCACGAAGTCCTGTTCGGCATCAGCTCCAGCCAAAGACTGAGCGCGGTCGATACCCTACCGTATCGCTGGTTCTTCATCGCTCCGGCCGCCGGCGGGCTGCTTCTGGTCGCCGTCGCCTGGCTGCATAGGCAATACCGAACAGGCAGCCCAGTCGACCCGATCGAGGCCAACGCGCTGCGCGGCGGCAAAATGTCATTCGTCGACAGTCTCTACATCGCCGTCCAGACGGTGATCTCGAACGGCTTCGGCGCTTCGGTGGGGCTCGAGGCCGGATATACGCAGATCGGATCGGGCGCAGCCTCGAAGCTGGGGGAAGCCTTCCGTCTCCGCCGCAATGACCTGCGCATCCTGGTGGGGTGCGGCGCGGCCGGCGCGATCGGTGCCGCGTTCAGTGCACCGCTCGCCGGTGCGTTCTACGCCTTCGAGCTCATCATCGGCACCTATACACTGGCCTCACTGGCCCCCATCGCGCTCGCCTCGATCTGTGGTGTGGTCACAGCCTCTTTGCTGGTCACGCCGAATCATGCAGTGGAGTTCGCGGCCACCGTCGAGTTTGGCAAGTCGGCAGCCGTCACCCTGGTCGTTCTCGGGCTTCTCAGTGCCGGCGCCGGCATCCTCATCATGCGCGCCGTCACGGGGGTGGAGACGCTTTTCAAGAAAAGCAGAACACCTGTCTGGATTCGGCCAGCACTTGGCGGGCTCGTCATAGGACTGCTGGCGATGATCACGCCGCGCATCCTGTCATCAGGGCACGGCGCCATATCGATTATACTCGAGCCCAATCTCCCGGCGCTGCAGGCGATCCTGTTTCTCCTGGTCCTCAAGGCTCTGGCGGCCGCAGTCTCGCTCGGTTCCGGCTTCCGCGGTGGCTTGTTCTTCGCGTCCCTGTTCCTGGGGGCCTTATTGGGCAAGGCCTATACTGCTGCCATCATGCTGGTGTCGCCGGCGCTGGCCCCCGACCCGCAGATCGCCGCGGTGGTTGCCATGACGGGACTGGCGGTGGCGATCGTCGGCGGGCCGCTCACGATGACGCTGCTCGCGCTCGAAATGACGAACAACCTGCCGCTGACGATCGGGGTGCTGTGCACCGCCGTGGTCTCATCGCTCACGGTCAGGCGCACGTTTGGCTATTCGTTCGCAACCTGGCGCTTTCACCTGCGCGGCGAGGCGATCCGCAGCGCCCTCGATGTGGGATGGATGTTCGATCTTACAGTGCGGAGGCTCATGCGCCACGATGTGCGCACCGTGCCTGAGACGATGACGATCGATCAGTTCCGGCACGAGTTTCCGCTCGGCTCGACGCAACGGGTGGTGGTTGTGGATGGGGAGGACCGTTATCGGGGCATTGTGCTGGTGGCCGACGCGCATAGCGAGACGCTTGCCGGCGCGGGAACAGAGCATGGCGGGAACGCTCCCATCACATCACTGCTGCGCTATCAGGATGCGGCTCTTCTGCCATGGATGAATATCAAGGAGGCCGCCCAGCGCTTCGATGCAACAGAAAGCGAGGCGCTCGCCGTGATCGACGGCACGACCACCCGCAACGTGGTCGGCCTGCTGACGGAGGCGCATACACTGCGGCGCTATACGGAAGAGCTCGAAAAGGCGCGGCGCAGCCTCGCGGGGGATTAGACCATGTTAAGGCGTTTGGCTCTGGCGGCCAGGTTCTCTTCCGGGCGCGCGCCGATATGGCTGATGACCTCCGCCGCGGCCATGGCGCCGAGGCTCGCGCTTGCGGCATGGGCCAAGCCTTTGGTCAAGCCATAGAGGAACCCGGCTGCGAAAAGGTCGCCAGCACCGGTCGTGTCCTCCACCTGCTTCACCGGATGTGCGGGAACCGCAATCAGGTCGCTGGCGCGGTCGGCGACCACACACCCCTTCTCACTGCGGGTCAGCACCGCGAGAGGACAGTCAACACGAACCGCTTCCAGCGCTTCATCGAAGGACCGGGCCTGATAAAGCGACATGATCTCGACTTCGTTGGCGAACAGAATGTCGACCTGCCCGCGCACGAGCTCAAGAAAGCTCTCGCGGTGTCGCTCGACGCAAAAGGCGTCCGACAGGCTTAGGGCGACCTTGTTGCCGGCACCCCTGGCGAGGCTCGCCGCCTTAATGAAGGCCCGCTTGGCGTCTTCCGGGTCCCACAAATAGCCTTCGAGATAGGTGACGGCGGCACGCTCCACCAGCTCCGGTTCGATATCCTGTGGCTTGAGCCCGACACTCGCCCCGAGAAAAGTGTTCATGGTGCGCTCGCCATCGGGTGTCACCAGGATCAGGCAGCGGGCCGTCGCCGGTCCCGATGTTGCTTGCGGGGTCGCATATTCCACACCATGGGCACGGATATCGTGGCCGAATACTTCGCCGAGCTGATCGTTGCGGACCTTGCCGATGAAGGCGGCACGTCCGCCGAAGGAGGCAACCCCCGCGATGGTATTGGCGGCGGATCCGCCCGAGACCTCAACGCCCGGCCCCATATCGGCATAAAGCGTGTGGGCGGTTTGTTCGTCGATCAGCCGCATCGAGCCTTTCGCAAGCTGATGCCTCTTAAGAAAGCTGTCATCGGTGCGGCTGAGCACGTCCACGATGGCATTACCGATTCCAAGAACGTCGAGTTTCGATGAGGTCATGTACGATCCATCAGCTTCCTTGCGGCGAATGCCTTGCTCCGGCTGGCTCAACCGATTAAGTGCACGGCAATCTAAATTTTGCGGGCGGCGGAACCCTATCGATGATCAGCGCAGCGCTCAAGGCGCTTTCCGACGTGCTGTCTCCTCCCTTCCGGGCGGTGCTCTGGAAATCGCTGGGGTTGACGGTGCTCCTCCTGGTGATCCTATGGATCGTGATCGAGGTCGTGGTCGACAGCCTGGCGCTCGCGCCATGGGCCTGGGCCAATACGATGATCACGGTGGTCACAGGCCTCGGGCTCATTGCTCTGGCGGTGATTCTGATCGCGCCGGTTACCGCCCTGTTCGCCGGCCTGTTCCTTGACGGCATCGCCGAACTGGTCGAGCGAAAGCACTATCCCAATGATCCGGTCGGACGTGAGCTCTCGACGGGAAGGGCGATCATCACGGCAATCCAGTTCGGGCTCCTGGTGCTCGTGATCAATCTCCTGCTGCTTCCCACATTCCTGCTTGGCATCGGCGTGGCCGCCGCGCTGCTGGCCAATGCCTATCTGCTTGGCCGCGAATTCTTCGAGATGATCGCCATGCGGCACATGCCGGTGGAAGAGGCCCGCCTGCTCCGGCGCGAGAACAGCCACCGGGTGCTCGCCGCCGGCTTCATCCCGGCGCTGCTTGCCATCATACCAATCGTCAATCTGGTCGTGCCGCTGTTCTCGACCGCCTATATGGTGCACATCTATAAGCGCATCGTCAGGAGGCAAGCTGCTTTCTGACCGCAGACTTGCCGTTGCCGGCCTCATTGAGACCGGTTTTGTCCGGAAACAGGCAGATATCGTTGATGGGGCAGCGGGGGCATTCCGGCTTACGCGCCTTGCAAATATAACGCCCATGCAGGATGAGCCAGTGATGGGCATGGCGCTTGTAGATCTCCGGCACCACCCGGTCGAGCCCCAGCTCCACCTCCAAGGGCGTCTTGCCCGGCGCAAGGCCGGTACGGTTCGCTACCCGGAAGAGATGTGTGTCGACGGCGATGGTCGGCTCACCGAAGGCGGTGTTCAGGACCACATTGGCCGTCTTGCGACCGACGCCGGGCAGCCGTTCCAGCGCTTCGCGGCTGTTCGGCACCTCGCCCTCATATTCGTCAATCAGCATACGTGACAGCGCGATCACGTTCTTCGCCTTGTTGCGAAAAAGGCCGATCGTCTTAATATATCGGATGAGGCCTTCCTCCCCGAGCGCCAGCATCTTCTCCGGGGTGTCAGCGATCTGGAAGAGGTCCTTGGTTGCCTTGTTCACACCGACATCGGTGGCCTGCGCCGAGAGGACAACGGCAACCAACAGAGTGAAATGGTTGACATAGTCGAGCTCTCCGCGCGGTTCCGGCATAACTTGCGCGAAACGGGCAAAGATTTCCTCGATGTCACGCGCATCGAGTCGCTTTTTCGGTTTGCTGCGAGGAGAACGCAAGGGAACACTCCGCCGACCTGGCGCACTTTTATGGCGGTGGAGGCAGCGCACCGTCAACAGGCCGCGCGAAGATGCGGGCGAGGATCAACATGTCCGAGAGATCGACAGACCAGGGCAGCAATGGCGAAGCAATCCGCTTCTCGGCCATTCTCACGCCGCACCGGTCCCTCAGTCAGCGGGGATTCCTGATCCTGATGCTGTTCTTCGGCGGTGCCAGCGTCATCGCCGGCACCGGATTTCTCATGATAGGCGCCTGGCCGATCTTCGGCTTCTTCGGACTTGACGTGGCACTGCTCTATTGGGCGTTTCGGCGGAACTACCAAGATGGCAATATGCATGAGCAGGTCGATATCACGGATTCGGCGCTCGTGGTGCGCAAGGTGTTTCCGCGGCAACCGCCAAAGGAATGGCGGTTCATTCCCTATTGGGTGCGCGTCGAGCTGATCGAGAACGAGGCGCTCGAGACCTGCGGCCCTCTGTTTCTCACCTCGCATGGACGCCGGCTCGAGATCGGCTCATTCCTGTCACCCGATGAGCGGCGCGACCTTGCAGGCGCGCTGAAGGCAGCCTTGCGGGGCGGGTTCAACCCGGTCGCCCAGCCGGCTTGAGCATCGCCATAGCAATTGCGTCCATACTCTTATCGCTCCCGACATCAAGGAGATTACATGTCGACGGCTCAAGCCTTCAGCAATACTGACACCCTGTTCGGGCGGGGCCGCAAGCAGGACCTGTTCGTGACGGCCAAAGCCATTGCGCCAAGCGATTACAAGCTCCGAGGTGCGGGCCTGGCCATGCGCTATGGCTTCCATGATACGGCTTTCGGGCTGGCGCTGGTCGTGGTCACCGACCAAGGCCTTTGCGGGCTTGGGTTCGCAGAGGATAGTGAGGAGGGTCGTCAAGAGGCGATGCTGGACATGACCCGGCGTTGGCCGCTTGCAACATTCACCCAAGATGCCGAGGAAACGTGGGCTTACGCGCAGCGGGTGTTCAACCCAGAGGAATGGGTCGAGGCCAATCCACTGAAGCTCGTGCTGATCGGTACCGAGTTCGAAATTCGCGTCTGGCGGCGGCTGCTCGAGATTCCGGTCGGGCAGACAACTTCATATTCGACCATCGCGCATGACTTGGGAAAGCCCACGGCATCGCGCGCCGTGGGTGCAGCGGTGGGGCGCAATCCGATTTCCTTCGTGGTGCCCTGCCACAGGGTTCTCGCCAAGAATGGCGGATTGTGCGGCTATCACTGGGGTCTCGACCGCAAACGCCGCATGTTGGGCTGGGAGGCCGAGCTGATCGGTTACGCAACCTGAGCTGGCTTAGATCAGCCGTCAGCCCTTCGGCTCCTCGCGGCTCGTCACCTTCATATCCTGGTCGAGCCGGTAGATGATCGGGGCGCCGGTGGCGAGCTCGCGCTTGGCAATCTCCTCGCCCGGCAGGTTCTCGAGATGCATGATGAGGGCGCGCAGGGAATTGCCATGGGCGACGATCAGGACCCGCTTGCCCTGCTTCAGCTGTGGCACGATGTTGGCCTCGAAATAGGGCACGACACGCGCTGCCGTATCCGCGAGGCTCTCACCGCCCGGAGGCTGCACGTCATACGATCTGCGCCAGAGAAACACCTGCTCCTTGCCCCAGCGCGCGCGCGCCTCATCCTTGTTGAGGCCGGTGAGCTCCCCATAATCGCGCTCGTTCAGGGCCTGATCGCGGGTGACGGGCAGATCCTCCTGGCCCAGCACCTTCAAAATGCGCGAGAGCGTATGCTGGGCGCGGATCAGCGCACTGGTGAAGGCCGTATCGAAGGAAAGGCCGAGCGCCTTCAGACGTTCGCCTGCCTGGTTCGCCTCTTCCCGCCCAAGCTCAGTGAGATCGGGATTGGCCCAACCCGTAAACAGGTTCTTGAGGTTCCACTCACTCTGGCCGTGCCGAACGAGTACCAGCAGACTGTCCATCAAACGCCCTCACTCTCAATCGGTCAGGCCGAGAACATCGGCCATCGAATATAATCCCGGCTTCCGGCCACGAGCCCATAGGGCGGCCTTGACCGCACCGCGACCGAAAACGTCGCGCCCCTCCGCCCGATGCCCGAGCTCGACCCGCTCACCATCGCCAGCAAAGATGACGGTGTGATCGCCAATGACGCTGCCGCCGCGCAATGTGGCAAAGCCAATGGTGCCGCGCTGGCGCGGGCCCGTGTGCCCATCACGCACCCGAACGGAGGCTTCGCTCAGCCCCACCTTGCGCCCCTCAGCGGCGGCCTGGCCGAGCAGCAGGGCGGTGCCTGAGGGAGCATCGACCTTGTTGCGATGGTGCATTTCGACGACCTCGATATCAAAACTCTCGTCGAGGGCTGCCGCCACCTTGCGGATCATTGCCGCCAGCAGGTTGACGCCGAGGCTCATATTGCCGGACTTGACGATTGTCGCATGGCGCGCCGCGGCTGCAATTCTCTTATCGTCCTCGGGGCTGAAGCCGGTGGTGCCGATCACATCAACGATGCGGGCCTGGGCCGCAAGATCAGCCAGAGGCAGTGATGCCGCCGGGGTGGTGAAATCAATGATGCCATCGATCCGGGTAAAGAGCGGCAGGGGATCATCCTGGATCGTAACGCCAATCTCGCCGATGCCTGCAAGCTGCCCCATATCGGCGCCGATCAGAGAGGATCCAGGCGCTTCGAGGCCTCCCGCAACTTCGCATCCGTCCATTTCATGAACGAGCCGCGTCAGCGTGCGACCCATTCGACCGCCGGCACCTGCAATGGCAATTCTCATCGCCGTCATCGTCACATCCCCCGAGGCTACATTGCGCCCTATAGCAGGCGAGCTGTCAGATGAAAAGAAAGGAGACCGGGTTGCCGCCCCGGGCATGGATCAATATGGTTTGCTTGATTGGGCGCGTGGCAGGGGTGCTGAGTATGACAGAGCTTGCAAAATCCGTAGAACTCAAAGCCGCTGCCGACCGCGTCTGGGCCGTTATCGGCCAGTTTGGCGATATCGCGCAATGGCATCCAGTGATCGATGCCGGTCGGGTCGAGGAGGTCGATGGCAAGCGGCGACGACTTCTGGCGGTGACAGGTGGGGGTACCTTGATCGAGCAGCTGGACGCCGTGGATGATGGGGCCATGTCCTATAGTTACAGCCTGATCGATGGTCCGTTACCGGTCGAAGATTATCATTCCACGATCGCGGTCATGCCTGTGGACGAGAGCCATTGCAGGGTGACCTGGACAGGGCGCTTTCGCCCGAAGCCCGGCACCACCGAAAGCCAGGCGATCCAGGTGATCGAGAGCATATACACGACCGGCTTCGATGCCCTGCGGAAGCAGTTCGAACACTAGCGCGTTTGTCGCATTTTCTTCACGCGAGCCGGATCCACTTCGCTCGAAATGCTCGAACTCATCAACACCGAAGCCGATCACCATGAGCATAGAGTCTGTGCGCGCCTTTCTCGCGCAGCATGCGCCCGACATCGAGATCATCGAACTTGACGTGAGCACGGCGACCGTCGCTCTCGCAGCGGCCGGCCACGGGGTCGAGCCCGGGCAGATCGCCAAGACGCTCTCGCTGCGTGCGGGCGATCAGACATTCCTTCTGGTCACGCGCGGCGATGCTCGCCTCGACAATCGCAAGGCCAAGGCCGCTTTCGGCGGCAAGGTGAGCATGCTCGGCCCCGAGGAGGTCGAAGCCATCACGGGGCATCCGGTCGGCGGTGTCTGCCCGTTCGGGCTCAAGGCGCCGCTGCAGGTCTATTGCGATGTCTCGCTGAAGCTCTTCGATGAGGTGGTGCCGGCTGCAGGCTCCACCCATAGTGCCCTGCGCATCGCACCAGACCGGCTGGCCAGTCTGGTCGATGCGACATGGGTGGATGTGTGCCAGGAGCGGCGCTGACCTGTTTACGTGTCACACGTCGAGATTTGCGACCTGCAAAGCGTTATCGCGGATGAAATCGCGGCGTGGCTCGACCAGATCCCCCATCAGCTTGGCGAAGAGATCGTCAGCCTCATCCAACTCGCGGACCTGCACCTTGAGCAGGGTGCGGGCATTAGCATCGAGGGTCGTCTCCCAGAGCTGCTGCGGGTTCATTTCGCCGAGGCCCTTATAGCGCTGGAGCGAGATGCCTTTGCGGCCAGAGGAAAAAACCGCATCGAGCAATTGGATCGGACCGCGAATGAAGGTCTCTTCGCCCTTGCGGACCAGGCGGGCCGCCTTGCCATAGATCTCCTGGAGATGCGCCTGCTTCTTGTCCAGCCGCAATGCATCGGCCGATGAGATCAGCTTGCCATCTATGGTCCTCACCTCGCGGACGCCGCGGATCTCGCGCGAGAATTCAAGCCCACCATCCGGCATCGGCTTACCTACCCAATCCTGTTCCGTCTCCTCAGACAGCAGGCCTAGGCGCCGCGCCACGTAATTGGCGGCATCGAGCGCGCGAACGGGATCCGACAGGGTCTCCGGGTTGAGCGCTCCGGCAATGGCCGCCTGCTCCACAACGAAGCGGGGATAACGGGTATGCAGGCCATCGAGAATCCCGCGGATCTCCAGGGCCTCAGACACGATCTGGCGAAGATCATTGCCTCCGCGCTCGTCGCCATTGGCAAGGATCAGCACCGCATCGCCGATGCCACCTTCGATCAGATATTGCTCAAGCGCTTTCTCATCCTTGAGATATTGCTCCGAATTGCCGCGCTTCACTTTGAACAGCGGCGGCTGCGCGATGTAGAGGTGGCCCTTCTCGATCAGCTCCGGCATCTGGCGATAGAAGAAGGTGAGCAGGAGCGTGCGGATATGAGCGCCGTCCACATCGGCGTCGGTCATGATGATGATCTTGTGGTAACGCAGCTTCTCCAGGGAGAAGTCATCGCGGCCAATGCCGGTGCCCAGGGCCGTGATCAGCGTGCCGATCTGCTCGGACGACAGCATCTTGTCGAAGCGGGCACGCTCCACATTCAGGATCTTGCCGCGCAAAGGCAGCACAGCCTGGTTCTCGCGATTGCGTCCCTGTTTGGCCGAGCCACCGGCGGAGTCACCCTCGACGATGAAGAGCTCGGATTTGGCGGGATCGCGTTCCTGACAATCCGCGAGCTTGCCCGGCAGGTTGGAGATATCGAGCGCGCCCTTGCGGCGGGTGAGTTCGCGGGCCTTGCGCGCCGCCTCACGCGCTGCGGCCGCTTCCACGATCTTGTTTACGACCTGCTTGGCTTCGGCCGGGTGCTCTTCTAACCAGGTGGCAAGATGCTCGCTGACGACGCCTTCGACCACCGGCCGCACCTCCGAGGAGACCAGCTTATCCTTGGTCTGTGAGGAGAATTTCGGGTCGGGCACTTTGACCGACAGGACGCAGGTCAAGCCTTCGCGCGCATCATCCCCGGTAAGTGCCACCTTCTCACGCTTGGCGAGACCGGATGACGAGGCGTAGTTGTTGATGACGCGGGTTAGCGCCGCGCGAAAGCCTGCAAGATGGGTGCCGCCATCACGTTGAGGAATGTTGTTGGTAAAGCAGAGCGTGTTCTCGTGATAGCTGTCATTCCACCAGAGAGCGCATTCCACCTGGATGCCGTCGCGCTCTGCCTTGATCACCACCGGGTCGGCGAAGATCGGCTGCTTGGCGCGATCGAGATAGCGCACGAAGGCTTCGAGGCCGCCGTCATAGCGCATGTCTTGGAACTTGGGCTCGACGCCGCGACGGTCGGTGAGGCTGATGCGAACGCCGGAATTCAGAAAGGCGAGCTCGCGCAGGCGATGCTCCAGGGTGCCATAGTCGAACTCGACCATGCTGAAGGTCTCGGTGCTCGGCAGGAAGGAGACCTGCGTGCCGGTGCGATCGGATGGCCCCACAACTGCGAGGGGTGCTTCAGCGACGCCATTGACGAAGGTCATTGCGTGCTCATAGCCATCGCGCCAGATGGTCAACTTGAGCCATTGCGACAGCGCGTTCACCACCGACACGCCCACGCCATGGAGACCGCCTGAGACCTTATAGGAGTTCTGATCGAATTTGCCGCCGGCATGGAGCTGGGTCATGATGACTTCGGCGGCAGAGACCCCCTCTTCCGCATGGATCGCGGTTGGGATGCCGCGGCCATTGTCGGAGACCGTAGCGGATCCGTCGGGATTGAGGGTTACGGCGACGTGGTCGCAGTAGCCGGCGAGCGCCTCGTCGATGGCGTTGTCGACGACCTCGTAAACCATGTGATGCAGGCCGGACCCGTCGTCGGTATCGCCGATATACATGCCGGGACGCTTGCGTACGGCGTCCAGACCGCGGAGCACCTTGATGGACTCCGCACCGTATTCCGCATTATGACCGTTCGTGTCGCTGGCCTTGTTCATCCACTGTTCCCATTCTCAATCAACCAGTTCCATGAGCGCGCCATCGCGGGCCCGCAAGAACTGCGCCGAACCGCGCAGGGCAGAAAACAGGGACGCGTCGGTCCCGGTCATCCAAGCCTGGACAGGAAGCGCCAGCAGGCATTCGAACAAGCCCCGCCGCCGCTCCTCGTCCAGATGCGCCGCGACTTCATCGAGCAGCATGATCGGCGCATATCCATCAAAGCCATCGGCAACGATCCGGGCATGAGCCAGGATGATGCCGATGAGCAACGCCTTCTGTTCGCCGGTGGAGCATAGCCGCGCTTCCACATCCTTTGGACCGTGCTTAACCACCAGGTCGCTGCGATGAGGACCCCGAAGGCAGCGGCCTGCGCTCGCATCAAGTCCACGCGATTCGGCGAGAATTGTACGGTAGCGCTCTTCCACATGCAGCGCCGGCATTTCCGCAATCGCCGCTTCGAGCTCGCCTTCAATGGTGAACTGCCCCCAGGGGAATGTGCCCATCTGGCCACTGGCGTGCTGCTCGCTGGCCGCCAGCTGGAGCGCCTCCACAGTCGCCTGCCGGGCCGCGGCAATGGCGACAGCGTGCTCGGCCATCGCCGCCTCGAGGCCATCAAGCCAGATCGGATCGCGGCGCGCGCCCTCCCGCCCCTCTTCCAACAGCCGATTACGATCGCGCATCAGCCGGTCAAAGGCGTTCACTCGGCTGGCATGTTCTGGATCGATCCCAAGCACCAGCCGGTCGAGAAAGCGACGCCGATCACCCGCCGGACCATTGAAGAGACGGTCCATTGCCGGGGTAATCCACACCATGCGAATGATCGAGGCGAGCGCCCCGGAGCCACGATGGGTGGTGCCCTCAATGCGCACTTGGCGTGCTTGTGAGGCCCCTTTGACCGGTTGCACAGGCGATCCCATGGCATCGGCAGCGCCGTCCGGCTCGCCAGCGAGTGCCTCGCCCTGGCTGCCATTCCAGGCTGTACCGACGCGGATCTCTGCCTGGGGCCCATCGAGCACGGCCGCAATGGCCCAGCCGCCGGCACCTTGGTGGCGCACCATATCCGCATAGGCCGCTGACCGGAGGCCGCGGCCCGGACACAATATCGAGAGAGCCTCCAGCAGATTGGTCTTGCCGGCACCATTGGGCCCAGTGAGCACCACCGGTGCCGGGCCCACGTCCAGACGCAGGCGCGCGTAATTGCGGAAATCTGTCAGAGTTAGTCTTGTCAGCGCCAGAGCGCGGTTTTTTGACACCGTCGGCGCTCCAATGACCGAACGTCCTGCGAACGAAAATGCCTCAATCCGCCGAGCTTAACGCCCGAGCGTTATATGGCGTCGCCGCAGCGATTCTGCAAGCTTTTCCGCGCTTTCCAAGGGTACTGGAGAGAGTTTCCGCGTTCACACCCGCATCGGCATCAGGACGTATAGCGCCGAGTCGTCCACGACATCGCGGATGACCGTGGGCGAGCCCGCATCCGCCAGCATGAACCGCGCTGTGTCGCCCTCGAGTTGCCCGGCGATATCAAGGAGATAGCGCGCATTGAAGCCGATATCGATATCCGTGGCGTCGTAATCGGCGACGAGCTCCTCTTCGGCCGAGCCGCTGTCTGGATTGTTGACGGTGAGCACCACCTTGCCGCTGCCGATATGCAGTTTGACGGCACGGCCCTTCTCGCTGGAAATGGTGGAGACGCGATCAACGGCCTGAGCGAAGAGCTTAGTGTCGACGTCCATCACCTTATCGTTGTGCTTCGGGATCACGCGCTCGTAATCCGGGAAGGTCCCGTCAATGAGCTTGGAGGTCAGCACGATGCCATCGAAGCCAAAGCGGATCTTCGATTGGGACAAGGAGATCTCGATAGAGGCATCGCGATCCTCGATCAGACGGTGCACTTCCAAGACCGTCTTGCGCGGAACGATCACACCCGGCATTCCGGCCGCCCCCAATGGCAAAGCCAGTTCGAACTGGGCCAGGCGATGGCCATCGGTTGCAACCGCCCGCAGCTTGTCCGCCGGTTCAGCGCGAACTGCATGCAGATAGATGCCGTTCAGATAGTAGCGAGTCTCCTCGGTCGAGATCGCAAAGCGGGTGCGCTCGATCATGGTTTTGAGATCGGAGGCCTGCACCGCGAAATTGTTGGAGAACTCGCCGGCCGTCAGCCCGGGAAATTCCTCCGCCGGCAAGGCCTGCAGCGCGAAACGGGAGCGCCCGGCAAAGATCGAGACGCGACCCGTGTCGGCGCCCTGCTCGATCTGAAGCTGGGTGCCATCGGGGAGCTTGCGCACGATGTCATGCATCATGTGCGCTGGGACCGTTGTGGCTCCGCCCTGGGCCACATCGGCAGGAACCGTCTCGATCACCTCCACGTCAAGGTCGGTCGCACTCAGACGGATCTCACCGGCGCGGGCCTGGATCAGCACATTCGACAGAATGGGTATCGTGTTTCGCCTTTCCACGACGCTCTGGACGTGGTTCAGCGCTTTAAGAAAGGCCGACCGCTCGATGGTGACCTTCATGGCGGCAACTTAGCTCCTCATCTTGCCCATCCCGTAACGCCATCAACGCGATCTGCGTACAGACGGGGCTCCTTGCGGCGCAACCGAATGCATACGCATGACGGGTGGCGTATCGCTCATCGGGAATGTGCCCCGGATCGGTGGCAATCACAAGCCCCGGGGCTGTGCGCCGCCGTTCAGGGCTGCTCAAGGAGCTTTGTTAGCAGCACCACCTCGCGCTGGAGCTGCTCATCCTTCTGGAGGAGCTCCTCAACCTTGCGCACGGCGTGAAGAACGGTGGAGTGATCGCGGCCCCCGAATCGGCGGCCAATCTCCGGCAGAGACCGAGAGGTCAAGCGCTTGGCGAGATACATGCCGACCTGGCGCGGCCGAACGATGGACCGAGCCCGACGGGGCGAGAGGAGATCGGCCTTGGCCACATTGTAGTGACGGCCGACGACCCGCATGATGTCATCGATCTTGATGCGCTGAACATCGGCGTTCTGCACCAGATCGCGCAAGGCAGAAGCAGCGAGGTCCACGGACATTGGCGCCTGCACCAGCTGCTGATGGGCGATCACCCGGATCAGCGCGCCTTCGAGCTCCCGGCCGCCGCCATGGACGCGATTGGCGATGAACTCGACCACATCCTCCGGCACGGAGATGGAAGGGTCGCGCTTGACCGATTCAACCAATCGCGCATGCAGGATGCGCCGCTTGAGCTCGAGCTCCGGTGGCTGAATGTCGACGACAAGCCCGCCGGCGAGCCTGGAGCGCATGCGCGCATCGATCGAATCGAGCTGGGTCGGTGGAACATCGGCGGCAACAATCACCTGACGCTTGGAATCGACCAGGGAATTGAAGGTGTGCAGGAACTCCTGCAGCATGGTCTTGCCCTGCAAGAACTGGAAGTCGTCGACCAGCAGCACATCGACCGACTGGAACTGGTCCTTAAACAGGATCACGTCGCGTGCACGGATCGCCGTGATGAAGTGATACATGAACCGTTCGGCACTGAGGAACAGCACCCGGCGTTGCGGCTGTAGCTCGCGAATGCGCCATGCAATGGCATTCAAGAGGTGGGTTTTTCCCAGTCCCGAGGCCGAATGGACGTAAAGCGGATTGAAGCTGACGGGCGCGTCTATGGTTGCCTCTGCGACGCGTGTTGCGGCCGCATGGGCAAGCGCGTTGGACTTGCCGAGAAGGAAGGTATCGAAGGTCAGCTCCGGATCAAGCGGCGTGCCCCGATCGATATCGGGAGCGGGTTTCGGGTGCGGATCCGCTGATTTCGCCACAGGTTGCGGCGCGGGCTTCGACTGGACCGGCGTGGCTGCGGGTGCAGGGCTGATAGATTCGGCCCGCGGGGCTCCGCGACGGGGTTCCGACCGCACGATGCGCACGGGGGCCCCCCGTGTTCTCACGCGAATCTGCACATCCTGGATGCCGCCGAGCTCAGCATCGGCCAGGCTCACGAGCTTATCCAGATAGTGCGACTGCACCCAGTTCCGGAGGAATTGCGTGGATACGGAGACAATCAACTTCGAGCCGGAGCGCTCCTCCATCTCCATCCGAGCAAACCAACTGGAGAAGAGATCCTCGCCGAGCTCCGCCCTGAGCCTATCGGAGATACGTCCCCATGCTGCCGCCAGATCGGCAGCTTTTGACTCGTCGAATGCCACTCCCTCGTTCCCCTTACTAGAAACGCTTGCCAACACGGCCGAAGAGTTCGACGGCGAGAGAGCGGTTGCTCCGGACCGGATTGCCGAAGAGCGGTCACCAGGCCCAGATGTCTGCCAACTCCCCTGATTACCCACTCCCGGCTTTCGCACCAATTGCAGCGATTGAACCGACCCCACACTCTTCATCAGACACAAACCTCTCTCGCGCCGCCTGCTGCAGCGCCGACAACTCAGTAGGCCGGCGCGCCATAGCCACGCCCACCCAAAAGGTTCAGATGGTGATTAACGAATACCCCGCCCGAGTGACCGCGATATGCCGGTCAGCGCCGCTCCCCCGCCATGTCTTCAAAGCTCCTCAACTGACAAAATTTCCCCGCCCCGGACGGCATTCCGCCCGAGCCAACAACAACCAATACGCGCATGTGACGTGGCGAGCGATCACGCTGAAACACGGGTAGTTCAGCCTCGCGACCGCCCTGGCCACAATTCGACAACCCCTCAGGAGTGAACTCGAGGCCCAAATTTGGCCGTCACTCTGAAGCGCCCGATGACCTTACACGGAGGCGCTGGGCATGACAACAGGCAACCCACCTATTACTCCGTATACAGATATTTATCCGAATACGAAACGGCACCGTCGAAGTAGAGCCGACGGTTAACAAGTTATTGAGTCGTCATATGAATCGGCAGTAACAAGAACTGTGGCCCAAAAACCGCAGAATTCCGCGGTTTGAGCATTTCTTGATTTTTACACAGGCTCCCATCCCGGGTTAAACGGGATCCGGCCCAGCGATACGGGTAAGCAGTTGTTCCGCCGAGAAGAATTCTGATAAATCTTTGTACTGACTATTCGCCAAATGAGAAGGGCGCCCCGGTTACCCGGCGCGCCCCCTATCGCGACCCCAGCCTGAATATCAGGCAGACATCGTCTTTATACGATGCGCCAGCCGAGAAATTTTCCGGGACGCGGTGTTGCGATGAAGGATACCCCTGTTCGCGCCACGGACAATTTCAGGTTGCGCTGCACGAAGAGCCTGCTCGGCCGCCTTCTGGTCGCCACTGGCAATCGCCTCCTCGACCTTGCGGACGAACGTCCTCACGCGGCTGCGGCGAGCGCCATTGATCTCCGTACGTCTCTGCGCCTGGCGGATAGCCTTCTTAGCCGAACGAGTGTTGGCCATGACGACAATTCCTTCTTGAACGAAAACGGGAGACGGGCGCCGCCGCAACGACGCCCGTCCCAAGTCCGCGCTTATAGCCATGACGGCCGAAAGCGTCAACTCACCTGATCGATATTCAGCGATTCTTGAAGTTCGGCTGACGCTTCTCGATGAAGGCCGTCATGCCTTCCTTCTGGTCTTCCGTCGCAAACATGGACTGGAACACGCGCCGCTCGAAGCGAATGCCCTCGGCCAAGGTGGTCTCGTAGGCCCGGTTGACCGTCTCCTTGGTCAGCATCACGATCGGGAGGGAGAATGCCGCAATCTTCTCGGCAGCCTTCATGGCCTCGTCGAGAAGGGTGCCGGCCGGGACAACCCGGCTGACCAAGCCGGACCGCTCCGCTTCAGCCGCATCCATCATGCGGCCGGTCAGGCACATGTCCATCGCCTTGGACTTGCCAACGAAGCGCGTCAGGCGCTGGGTGCCGCCCGCGCCAGGCATCACACCCAGCGTGATTTCCGGCTGACCGAACTTGGCGGTCTCCGCCGCGATGATGAAATCGCACATCATGGCGAGCTCACAGCCGCCGCCCAGGGCATAACCTGCAACCGCCGCAATGATCGGCTTGCGGGTGCGAGACACGCCGTCCCAAGACGTCAGGAAATCACCCTTATAGGCATCCATATAGGTCTTGGTCTGCATCTCCTTGATATCGGCTCCGGCGGCGAAGGCCTTTTCGCTGCCCGTCAGCACGATACAGCCGATCTGATCGTTCGCATCGAACTCGCTCAATGCCTGGACCAGCTCGCCCATCAATGCGGAATTCAGCGCATTCAGAGCCTTGGGTCGATTGAGCGTGATGAGGCCAACCCGGTCACGGGTCTCGACGATGATGTTTTCGTAGGCCATAGCAGTCCTGTTCTCTCCCTGAACATCTGGCGCAACTGTAGCCGAGATCGGCGACCGCGCAACCGCCGATCATTCCTGGCAGGTGCTGCAGAAAAATGTGGAGCGACCGCTCTGGGTCACCCGCTCGACAATGCCACCGCATCCCGGCCGCCGGCAGGGCTTACCCTCCTGATCATAGACCTCGAAGGTGTGCTGGAAATAGCCGAGCTCGCCATTGGCCTGGGCATAATCGCGCAGCGAGGATCCGCCCGCCGCGATCGCATCCCGCAGCACTGTCTTGATACTGTCGACGAGCCGATGCACGGCCGGCGTCGGGCGGCCGTCATCCACCACCGTGCCGGACTTGCGCTGGGGGGACAGGCCAGCACGGAACAGCGCTTCACAGACATATATATTGCCAAGACCTGCAATGATGCGTTGGTCGAGCAGGGCGGCCTTGAGCGGTGCCTCGCGGCCCTTAAGGCGCGCAGCCAGATAGGCTGCGTCAAAGGTGTCATCCAAAGGCTCGACGCCGATGCCCCGCAGCAGCTTGTGCTCGTGCAGCCCATCCGCCCGGGCAAGATCCATGATCCCGAAGCGCCGCGGGTCGGCGTAGACGATGCGGGTGCCATCGTCCAAGTCGAAGATCACATGATCATGCGGGCCGTCTCCGGCGCCGGCTGTCGCAGCATGGTAGAACACGCCTGGCTCGAGAGCCCGTCCCCCAGCGGGCACGATGGTGAACCGGCCGGACATGCCAAGATGCATGATCAAGACATCACCACGATCGGTCAGGCCCAGCAGATATTTGGCGCGCCTGTCCATGCGCTCGATACGGGCGCCTTGCACGCGCTGGCGGAAATCAGGGGGAAAGGGAAAGCGCAGGTCGTCCCGCCGCAGATCGAGCCTTTCTATGCGATGGCCGATCATTGCGTTAGCAAGGCCGCGGCGGACGGTTTCGACCTCGGGCAGCTCAGGCATGTTCCTCGGACTTGCTCAGCGAAAGATTGCGCATGAAGAATGGATTACGCCGAGATCTGTCGCCGTGCCAATAGAATTGCGAAACGTGCTGCGCTATGGTCGCCCGCAATGAGTGAACATGAAAACGATCAGCCCCCATCGGGGGACAGCTCCACCGAAGGCACCGCGCCGTTCGGCTATCGCAACGTTGCGGCGGGCGATAAACAGCGCCTGGTCAATGATGTCTTCGCCAAGGTCGCGCAGCGCTACGACGTGATGAACGACCTCATGTCGGGCGGCCTGCATCGTCTGTGGAAGGACGAGATGGTCTCCTGGCTGGCGCCGCCGACCAATGACCGTGCCTTCCATGTGCTGGATGTAGCAGGTGGCACAGGCGATGTCGCGCAGCGGATCCTCGAGCGCGGCGGTAGCGGCGTCCAGGTGACCTTGAGCGACATTTCGCCGGAAATGGCGGCAGAAGGGCTGCGCCGGGTGCGCGAGCGAGGAAAGCAGGGCAGCGGGCCTGAGCCTTCCATGCGCGCTGATCGCTTCCGCGATCTGCCACTTTCTCTGATCAAGCGGCCAAAGACGGCGCGGCCGAGGGCGAGCCTCGTGAGCCGCTGCCGGTTCGTGGTGGGGAATGCCGAAGCCCTGCCCTTTCCCGACAAAAGCTTCGATGCCTATACGATCGCGTTCGGCATCCGGAACGTCACCCGCATCGACCAGGCGCTGCGCGAAGCCTATCGCGTTCTGAAGCCGGGTGGCCGGTTCCTCTGCCTGGAGTTCTCGGAAGTGAATGTGCCGGGGCTCTCGGCTCTTTATGACGCCTATTCCTTCGCGGCTATTCCAGCCATGGGCAAAGTGGTCACGGGCGATGGCGCACCCTATCGCTATCTCGTCGAGAGCATCCGGACCTTTCCCAATCAGGAAGCCTTCAAGACGATGATCACCGCGACCGGCTTCGCGCAGGTGAAGTATCGCAACCTCTCCGGCGGCATCGTCGCAATGCACTCCGCCTGGCGGGTGTGACGCGGCTGAATGGCGAGGCCATGGCAAACAGCATAGCCAATCTTGTAAGGTTGATGCGAACAGGCTGGGTGCTTGCCCGGCATGATGCATTCGCCGGGGCCGAGACAATCGACGACCTCCCGCCGGCTTTGCGCGTCGGATTCAGGCTCATCCGCTGGCTGGGCCGGCGCCATCCGCGCGGCAGAAAGGGGCTTGCCGCCGCAATTGCCGAGCTCGGGCCGAGTTACATCAAGCTTGGTCAGTTCCTTGCGACGCGCGCCGACATCATCGGGAGCGAGCGGGCGGCCGAACTCTCCAAGCTGCAGGACAAGCTGCCACCATTTCCGCGCGGCGTTGCCCTGGAGGAGATCCGGAAAAGCCTCGGCTCGTCCCCGAAGGCTCTCTTCGATGAGATTGGTCCACCCATTGCGGCCGCCTCCATCGCCCAGGTGCATAAGGCCACGGTGCGGGATGAGGATGGCACCTTGCGCGACGTGGCAATCAAGGTGCTGCGCCCCGGGATCGAGAAGCACTTCGCCCGCGATCTCGACACCTTCTACTACGCCGCGCGGATGATGGAGCGCTATAATCCGCCCTCTCGACGACTGCGGCCGATCAAGACGGTCGACATGCTGGCGCAGTCGGTCAAGCTCGAGATGGATCTGCGCATGGAAGCCGCCGCCCTGTCGGAAATGGCGGAGAACAGTCGGAATGATCCGGGCTTCCGGGTGCCACGGGTCGACTGGGAGCGTACCGGACAGCGGGTGCTCACCACCGAGTGGATCGAGGGAACGCCGCTGAGCGATGTGGAAGGGCTCCGGGCGCGCGGGGTCGATTTCGAGCAGCTCGGCAATACGATCATCCAGACGTTCCTGCGTCATGCGATCCGCGATGGCTTCTTCCATGCGGACATGCATCAGGGGAACCTGTTCATCGACGATGACGGACTGCTGGTGGCGGTCGATTTCGGCATCACCGGGCGGCTCGATATGAAAGACCGGCGGTTTCTCGCCGAGATTCTCTGGGGCTTCATCACTCGCGACTATCAGCGGGTCTCGAATGTCCATTTCCAGGCCGGCTATGTGCCTCTCGATCAATCACCGCAGGTCTTCGCGCAAGCGCTGCGGGCAATCGGTGAACCGCTGCTGGATAAGCCGGCCGAGCAGATCTCCATGGCGCGACTGCTCGGGCAACTCTTCCACGTGACCGAGCAGTTCAACATGTCGACGCAGCCGCAGCTCCTGCTCCTGCAAAAGACGATGGTGGTGGTGGAAGGCGTGGCGCGCAGCTTCAATCCCCGCCTCAATATGTGGGAGACAGCCGAACCGGTGGTGCGGCAATGGGCCGAGCAGCATTTCGGTCCGAGCGCCTATCTCCACGATGCGGCCGAGGGAGCCGCCACGCTCGGCCGCTTCATGAGCAACCTGCCGGAATTCTTCAGCGAGGCTGAACGCACCGCCAAGCTCATCGCGGATATGGCTTATGCTGGCGGGCTGAAGCTCGATCACGCGACCAGCGAGGCGCTTGCCATTGCACAGGCGAGACACAATTTGACCAGCAGGCTCGCACTCTGGATCGGTGCGCTGGCATTGGCGGTGCTGGCGCTCGGCCAATTCATGTAAGGTGGATCGAGACCTGTCAGCGAGGCAAGCGATGCTCGGAAACAAGCGCATATTGCTGATCATCGGCGGCGGGATTGCCGCCTATAAGGATCTCATCCTGATCCGCCGGTTGCGCGGGCGCGGCGCCGCGGTGCAGGCGGTGCTGACCAAGGCTGCCGAGCAATTCGTCACGCCTTTGGCGGTCGCAAGCCTCACCGAGAACAAGGTCTATACAGATCTGTTCAACCTCACCGACGAATCGGAAATGGGCCATATTCAGTTGTCGCGCTCAGCGGATCTGTTGGTGGTGGCGCCGGCGACCGCAGATCTCATGGCCAAGATGGCGAACGGTCAGGCCGACGATCTCGCTTCAACCACATTGCTTGCCACCGATACGCCGGTGCTGATCGCTCCGGCCATGAATGTACGCATGTGGGAGCATCCGGCAACCAAGCGGAATCTCGCCGCGCTGCGCAGCGACGGCGTCATAGTCGTCGGGCCCGAGCAGGGCGATATGGCGTGCGGCGAGTACGGCTATGGCCGGATGTCGGAGCCGGAAGCCATCGTCGCGGCCATCGAGGCGTTCTTTGCAACCGAGGCAGACCGGCCGCTGGCCGGCTACAAGGTGCTGGTGACCGCCGGGCCGACTCATGAGCCGATCGACCCGGTGCGCTACATCGCGAACCGATCTTCCGGCCAGCAAGGATATGCGATTGCCGCAGCCAGCCAGCGGCTCGGCGCTGAAACGGTGCTGATCAGCGGCCCCACCACTCTCGTTCCACCACCGGGCGTGACCGTGAGACGGATCGAAACGGCACAGCAGATGCTCGATGCGTGCGAGGCAGAACTGCCATGCGATGTGGGCATATTCGCCGCAGCGGTGGCCGACTGGCGCGTCGACAATGCCTCGTCACAAAAGATCAAGAAGCAGAATGGCGCGCTTCCTGGTCTGCAACTGGTTGAAAATCCAGACATCCTGAGGACCATCGCCCATCTGCAGAATCGGCGGCCGCGGCTGGTGGTCGGCTTTGCCGCGGAAACCCAGGATGTGATCACCAATGCCCGGCGCAAGCTCGAAACCAAAGGCTGCGACTGGATCGTTGCCAATGACGTCTCGCCCGCGACCGGAATTATGGGCGGCCCGAACAATGCCGTTCACCTGGTCACGGCGCAGGGTGTGGAAGATTGGCCCGATCTGCCCAAGGGCGAAGTCGGCCTGAGGCTCATGCAACGGGTGGCCGACGCCTTGCGGACAGCCGCCTGATGACCATATCCGTTGCCATTCAGCCGCTTCCCCATGGGCGGGACCTGCCCTTGCCGGCCTACGAAACGGCGCTTGCGGCCGGCATGGACCTGCGGGCTGCGATCACGTCGCCGCTGACGCTCAATCCGGGCGAGCGCGCGCTTGTTCCAACCGGGATCGCCATTGCACTGCCCGAGGGTTTCGAGGCGCAAGTGCGTCCGCGATCAGGCCTGGCGGCAAGGCACGGGGTGACCTGCCTCAACACACCAGGGACGATCGATGCGGATTACCGCGGCGAGATCAAAGTGATCCTGATCAATCTCGGCAGCGAAGCGGTGACCTTCGAGCGGGGTGATCGCATCGCCCAGATGGTGATCGCGCCGGTCACGCGTGCGCGTTGGAAGGTGGTGGAGATGCTTGAGGAAACCGCGCGTGGGGACGGTGGCTTCGGGTCCTCAGGCCGGCGCTGAGGTCGCGCTGATGCGACTGACTGACAAGGAAATCGAACGCTATTCCCGACATCTGCTGTTGAAGGAGGTCGGCGGCCCCGGCCAGCAGCACCTGAAAGCAGCAAGAGTGCTGGTGGTGGGCGCCGGAGGGCTCGGCGCACCGGTGCTGCTCTATCTTGCGGCAGCAGGGATCGGCACGCTCGGCATTCTCGATGATGACGAGGTGAGCCTCTCCAACCTCCAACGACAGATCGTCCACAGCACACTGAGCCTCGGGGCTCCGAAATCGGAAAGTGCCGCTGCAGCAATCCGCCGCCTCAACCCGCATGTCAAGGTGCGTTGTCACACGCTGCGACTGACACCCGAAAATGCGGTGGGGCTGGTCTCCGATTACGACATCGTCGCGGATGGATCAGACCTGTTCTCAACCCGACTCGCGGTCAGCGATGCCTGTCGAGCCGCGCGCGTTCCGCTGGTTTCGGCGGCTGTTGCCCGGTTCGATGGCCAGATCACCACGTTCAAACCTTACGAGATGCGTGAGGATGGACGGCCCTATCCATCCTATCGGGACCTTTACCCCGAGGGTGTCGACGCCGGAGCGCTGCCAACCTGCGAGGAGGCGGGCATCATTGGCGCGCTGACCGGCGTCGTCGGCTCAATGCAGGCGCTCGAAGTGATCAAGGAGCTCCTAGGGATCGGCGACAGCCTTGCCGGACGTCTCCTGGTCTATGACGCCCTGGGACCCCGCTTCTATGAAATGGCGATCGGTTGAGTCTTTATGGTCCTACGGGCGGTCATTGAGCGCGTTCCCGCACAGTGATATCCCAGGAGCAGTCATGAAGGGAGGCTCAGATGACTCTGACGCTCTATTACGCGCCTGGCGCTTGCTCTTTGGCATCTCACATCGCGGCCCGCGAGGCCGACATTCCAGTCGAACTCGAATCGGTATCCCTGCGAAACAAGAAAACGGAAGCCGGGGACGATTTTCTCGCGATCAATCCGAAGGGCTATGTTCCAGCTCTGAAGCTCGATGATGGTCAGGTGCTGACCGAGAACGCAGTCATCCTGCCCTATTTGGCTGACCAGAAGCCAGAGGCGGGGCTCATTCCGCCGGCGGGCTCCACGGACAGGCTTCACGTATTGGAATGGCTGTCCTTCACCGGCACGGAGCTTCACAAACCCTTCATCGCCCTGTTCGTGCCGAATGCGCCAGAGCCGGCCAAGGATTTCGCCAAAGGGCTGCTCACACCACGCTTGAAATATTTGAACGACGCGCTTGGCAGCAAGACCTACCTGACCGGCAACCGCTTCACGGTGGCGGATGCCTATGCCTGGGTGGTGCTCAGCTGGTGTGATCGCGTTGGCGTGGATCTTTCGGCCTATCCGAACATTCAGCGGTTTCAGGCGGAGGTGAAATCCCGTCCCGCCGTGCAGCAAGCTCTGAAAGAAGAAGGCCTCGCCTAGTTGATCACGTCGTAGACGGGGGCGCGGTTTCGTGGCCCCCGTGTGCGCACCGTCAAATCATATTGGGCAGAACGCGATCCGGTGGCGTGTGACCATCGACGAAGGTCTTGATATTGATGATGACCTTCTCGCCCATATCGACGCGGCCCTCGAGGGTGGCTGAGCCCATATGGGGCAAAAGCACCGCGCGGGCGCATTTGATGAGGCGCGGATTGACCGCGGGCTCATGCTCGAACACATCGAGGCCTGCACCGCCAAGCTCGCCGGCTTCAAGCATCCGCGCGAGCGCGTTTTCATCGATCACCTCGCCACGGGAGGTGTTCACGATGATTGCGGTGGGCTTCATGAGGCGCAGCCGTCGGGCGTTCAGAAGGTGATATGTACCCGGGGTGTGCGGGCAGTTCACCGAGATCACGTCCATGCGCGCGAGCATCTGGTCGAGGCTTTCCCAGTAGGTGGCCTCGAGTTCCTCCTCGAGCCGCGCATTGACCGGCCGGCGATTGTGATAATGAATCTGCAGGCCAAAGGCCTTGGCGCGCCGGGCAACAGCCGATCCGATGCGGCCCATGCCGACGATCCCCAGCCGCTTGCCATAGATGCGATGGCCGAGCATCCAGGTGGGCGACCAACCGGTCCAAGGCTGGTCGCTGCCAATGACGGCCGCCCCTTCCGTAAGCCGTCGGGCGACGGCCAGGATGAGCGCCATGGTCATATCGGCAGTATCTTCGGTGAGCACACCTGGCGTGTTGGTCACGATGATGCCGCGGGCATTGGCGGTCTCGACATCGATATTGTCGACACCGGTGCCGAAGTTGGCGATCAGCTTGAGCTGAGGGCCAGACCGGGAGAGAACCGTCTTATCGATCCGGTCCGTGACCGTCGGCACGAGAACATCCGCAGTCTGAACGGCGTTGATGAGCTCGGCCTGGGAGAGAGGATGATCATTCAGGTTCAAGCGCGTGTCGAAGAGCTCGCGCATGCGCGTTTCCACCACATCCGGCAGCTTGCGCGTGACGATCACCAGCGGTTTCCGCTTTGGCATTGAGCCCCTCCTAGACCTCAGACGGGAGAATAGAGTCCCGCCCAGCCATAACAGGCCGAGGCTCACTCTTTAAGTCCGGATAGGGCTTGTGTAAACTGCGCTCGCAATGATGTCGGTCTTCCACAGACCCAGCTCGGCATTCTGGCGCAATCCGCTTTGAGGAAGATTTTCAAGCTCTTGTCGCCTGAATGGTGGGTGAGACAAAGGCTGGGTGATTCGCGAATGGAGCAGAGAAGCAGGCGAGCGGCGTCCGTCGTCGTCATCCTGGCGGGCGTACTGGCGGTGATCATCGCCGTCGTGGGCGCCTTCAATGTCGGGCAGCGGGCAAACGCGACGGATGACGCATCAAGCGCCAATACGGCGCCCAGCGCCGGGCGCGGGGTTGGCCCGAGCGGGCAGCCGTTGCCACGTTTCGTCAGCCTGAAATCGGACAAAGTAAATGTCCGCCGGGGGCCAAGCAGTGATCATCAGGTGGCCTGGGTGTATTCGCGCCGGAACCTGCCTGTCGAGATCATCGCCGAGTTCGAAAATTGGCGCCGCATTCGCGACAGCGACGGCGAGGAGGGCTGGGTCTATCACAGTCTTTTGTCGAGCCGGCGAACCGTCCTCGTCTCGCCCTGGAAGACCGGACAGACGGTGATGATGGTCCAGCAGGCAAGCGATGGCAGCCGACCTGTTGCGAAGGTCGAATCGGGTGTGCTCGGGGTCATCGAGCAGTGCACAGGGCAATGGTGCCGGGTGGAAGCCGGCGGCTATAGCGGATGGCTGCCGCAGAACATGCTGTGGGGCGTTTATCCCGGGGAAAAGATCGAGTGAGGGGCAGAATCCGCCGCGAAAGCCCATCCTGTCGGATAGGCGCTCATTCAAGCTGTGGGTCGTTCGCGGTCGGGCCTGCCGATCAGCTTTCGCGCGCCAGGCGGATAATCACATCAATCCGTGAGATCGAGGTGCCTTCGGGAGCGCTTGGAACACCAACGACCTGCAGTTCCTCGCTTTCGATGTCGAGGAGAGTGCCGCTGTTCTCGATGAAGAAATGGTAATGGTTCGAGGTGTTGGTGTCGAAATAGGTCTTGGCGCCTTCGACCGCCACTTCGCGCAGAAGACCGGCACGGGTGAACTGATTCAGCGTATTGTAGACCGTTGCCAGGGAAACCGGCACGCGCGCCCGGACTGCCTCGTCGTGCAGTTCTTCCGCAGTGACGTGGCGATCCCCCACGCCGAAGAGAAGGCGGGCAAGCGAAACACGCTGCCGCGTCGGACGCAGGCCTGCATGCCGCAGCTTGGCCACGACCATGGCCTCCCCAGCCTGAACCACCGGCTCCTTCATGCTCACCTTCAGCCAATCGATAAAGGTCGTCCGCGCCATTCCAGCACGGGTGAGAACGTCTCGCATGTAGCATTTGTGACGAGATGCGGCAAGTTGCATTCCGTCGCACAGTATGGCGTCTCACAATAAGGAGGCGAAAAGCTTTCAGCGCCGCCTCTGGTATGCTAGGAAGCGGCAAGTTGCTCAGCCGGTGGCCGAGCACACATATTTGTCGAAACGCTGGGTCTCGTCTATAGCGAGCCCATTTTAGAACAAAGCTTGGGCAAGGATGCTTCAGCGGAAATCGAGCTATGGCTATGAGGAATTACTCGCCTGCGCCCGTGGCGAATTATTCGGACCGGGGAATGCTCAGCTCCCCCTGCCGCCAATGCTCATGTTCGACCGGATTTCCTCCATATCGGAGCAAGGCGGTCAGTATGGGAAGGGCGAAATCGTCGCCGAGCTCGACATAAAGCCTGACCTTTGGTTCTTTCCCTGCCACTTTCTGGGTGATCCCGTCATGCCCGGCTGCCTCGGCCTCGATGCCCTCTGGCAGCTCCTCGGCTTCTTCCTCGGCTGGCTGGGCAGCCCCGGCAAGGGACGCGCGCTCAGCGTCGGCGAGGTGAAGTTCACGGACATGGTGGTCCCCTCGGTGACCAAGGTCGAGTATGTCGTCAGCCTCAAACGGGTGGTACAACGGAAGCTGACCCTCGGCATCGCCGATGGTCTGCTGAAGGCGGATGGCCGCGCCCTCTATACCGCGCAGGATTTAAAGGTCGGCCTGTTCACCCCAAGTAAGGCGTGAACCCTAGGTTTAGCAGTAGAAGAGAAGGACCTTGCCGTGAGGCGTGTGGTCGTAACAGGACTTGGCATCGTATCCAGCATCGGCAACAACAGCCAGGAGGTCCTGGCCTCGTTGCGTGAGGCCAGATCGGGGATCAGCCGAGCGGAAAAATATGCGGAGCTGGGCTTCCGCTGCCAAGTTCACGGCGCTCCCACATTGCCTCCCGGCGAATCCGTCGACCGCCGGGCGATGCGGTTCCTCGGCGATGGCGCCGCATGGAATCATGTGGCGATGGAGCAGGCCATTCGAGATGCCGGGCTCGAGCCCAACGAGATCTCGAACGACCGCACGGGCATCGTGATGGGCTCCGGTGGCCCCTCGACCCGCGCCATCGTGGAAGCCGCCGACATCACCCGCGAAAAGGGGCCCAAGCGCATCGGCCCATTCGCAGTGCCCAAGGCCATGTCATCGACGGCTTCAGCCACGCTGGCCACATGGTTCAAGATCAAAGGGGTGAACTACTCAATCTCCTCGGCTTGCGCGACCTCCACCCATTGCATCGGCAATGCGGCCGAGCTCATCCAATGGGGCAAGCAGGACATCGTCTTTGCTGGGGGGTGCGAGGAGCTGGACTGGTCCCTGTCGAACCTGTTCGATGCCATGGGCGCGATGTCGTCCAAGTTCAACGATACGCCCACCAAAGCCTCAAGGGCCTATGACGCAAATCGCGACGGCTTTGTCATCGCGGGTGGCGCAGGCGTTGTTGTGCTCGAAGAGCTTGAACATGCCAAGGCGCGGGGCGCCAAGATCTATGCCGAGGTGGTCGGCTATGGGGCAACCTCCGACGGCTATGACATGGTCGCGCCATCCGGCGAGGGCGCCGAGCGGTGCATGCGCATGGCCCTGTCGACGCTCAAGGGCGAGAAAATCGATTACATCAACCCGCACGCAACCAGCACACCGGCGGGCGATGGTCCTGAGATCGACGCAATCCGGCGGATCTTCGGGTCCGGAGACAATTGCCCGCCCATTTCGGCGACCAAATCGCTCACCGGCCATTCCCTAGGGGCGGCCGGCGTGCAGGAGGCGATCTATTCGCTGCTGATGATGCAAAACGGCTTCATCGCCGAAAGCGCGAATATCGAAGAGCTCGACCCTGCCTTTGCTGACATGCCGATCGTGCGGAAGCGCATCGACAATGTCGAACTCAACACCGTTATGTCCAATTCCTTCGGGTTCGGCGGCACCAACGGAACTTTGATCCTCAGAAGATACTCGGCTTAAGCCGGAGGGGCCAAAACTTATGGGAACGATTGTCCAGACGACAGGAAGCGGCCTGATGGCGGGCAAGCGGGGCCTGGTTATGGGAGTGGCCAATGACCACTCGATCGCCTGGGGTATCGCCGCGGCGCTACACAAACACGGTGCCGAGCTCGCCTTCACCTATCAGGGCGAAGCCTTCGGCCGGAGGGTCAGGCCGCTCGCAGCATCGGTCGGCAGCGATATTCTGCTGCCCTGTGATGTCGAGGACGTCGCCACGGTGGACGCGGTCTTTGACCAGCTCGGCAAGACATGGGGCAAGCTCGATTTCGTCGTTCACGCGATCGCCTATTCCGACAAGAGCGAGCTCAAGGGCCGCTATGCCGAGACGACCCGGGAGAATTTCATCCGGACCATGGTGATCTCCTGCTTCTCCTTCACGGAGATTGCGCGGCGGGCTGCTCCGCTGATGACCCATGGCGGCGCGCTACTCACGTTGACCTATGGCGGGTCGACGCGGGTCATGCCGAATTACAATGTCATGGGTGTTGCCAAAGCCGGTCTCGAAGCCAGCGTGCGCTATCTCGCAGCCGATTTCGGGCCGCAAAATGTGAGGGTGAACGCCCTCTCGGCGGGGCCCATGCGCACCCTTGCGGGATCCGGCATCTCGGACGCGCGTATCATGTACAACTATCAGAAGAAGCACGCGCCTTTACGCCGGACGGTGACGCTCGAGGAAGTCGGAGGTGCTGCTCTCTATCTTCTCTCAGATCTCTCGAACGGAGTGACCGGCGAAATTCACTATGTGGATTCCGGCTACAACATCATTTCGATGCCCCGCCCGGATGATATCAGCCGAGAAGCCGTCGAGGAGGATTCGGTGGCAACTCCACGAGAGGCTGCGCAATAAGCGCAGCGCGAGGCTGAGGGATCGTCGAATGTAGAAAAGGCGCAGCCATCAGCTGCGCCTTTTTTGTCACGGGGGCTGCTCGATGACATCAGGCAGAGCTTCCCCGCTCCGCCCGATGGTGATCAGCCAGCTTGACCGTTCAGCTCTGCACCTCTTCGGTGGTGGCCTCGGGCTTTGCCTCCTGCTTCGTCAGGTCTGCGCCGGTCTCCTGGTCAACAGCCTTCATGGAGAGCCGCACCTTGCCGCGCGGATCAAAACCAATCAGCTTGACCTTCACGGCCTGGCCTTCCTTCACCACGTCCGAAACCTTTTCGACACGGTGAGGCGCAAGCTCGGAGACGTGAACCAAGCCGTCCCGGCTTCCGAAGAAGTTCACGAAGGCGCCGAAATCGACGACCTTGACCACCTTGCCGTCATAGATCTCACCGATCTCCGGCTCAGAGACGATGCTCTTGATCCATTTCATCGCTGCATCGATCGACTCGCTCTTGGACGAGGCGATCTTGATGGTACCGTCATCGGAGATGTCGACCTTAGCGCCGGTCTTCTCGACAATCTCGCGAATGACCTTGCCGCCGGACCCGATCACTTCGCGGATCTTGTCGACCGGGATGGTCATCACCTCGATGCGCGGTGCATGCTCGCCAAGCCCGGATCGGGCCGAAGCCAGTGCCTTGCTCATCTCACCGAGGATATGCATCCGGCCTTCGCGGGCCTGGAACAGCGCCGTCCGCATGATTTCCTCGGTGATACCGGAGATCTTGATGTCCATCTGGAGAGAGGTGATGCCCCCCTCCGTGCCGGCCACCTTGAAGTCCATATCGCCGAGGTGATCCTCATCGCCCAGGATGTCCGAGAGAACCGCAACCCTGTCATCGTCCTTGATGAGGCCCATGGCAATGCCCGCCACCGGCCGCTTCAGCGGCACGCCCGCGTCCATTAGAGCCAGGGATGCGCCGCAGACCGTTGCCATGGAAGAGGAGCCGTTGGACTCGGTGATCTCGGAGACGACGCGAATCGTGTAGGGGAACTGCTCCTTCGGCGGCAGCAGCGGATGAACCGCCCGCCAGGCCAGCTTACCATGGCCGATCTCGCGGCGACCAGTGAAGCCGGTGCGTCCGGTCTCGCCAACGGAGAAGGGCGGGAAGTTGTAATGCAGCATGAAGGCTTCCTTGTAGGTTCCTTCGAGTGCATCAACGAACTGCTCGTCCTCACCCGTGCCGAGTGTGGTGAAGACCAGCGCCTGCGTTTCACCACGGGTGAACAGCGCCGTACCGTGAGCACGCGGAACAACCCCGACCTGGCAATCGATCTGGCGGATATCCGTCAGGCTGCGGCCGTCGATGCGCTTGCCGGTATCGAGGATATTGCCGCGGACGATCTTCTTCTCGAGCTTCTTAAAGGCTTCCGAAACCGCCTGCGGGTCGACCGCCTTTTCAGGATCTTCGCTGGCGAGAGCCTGCGCCACCTCGTCACGAACCTGGCTGATGGCCTCCTGACGGGCGGCCTTCGACACAATCGTATAGGCGTGCCGGAGCTTTTCCTCGGCAAGGGCCTTCACCTGCTCATAGACCGGCTGGTTGTCGGGCAGCTGCACCTCACGAGGCTCGCGCGCCGCCTTTTCAGCCAGACGCACAATGGCATCAATCACCGGCTGGAAGGCTTCGTGGCCGAACATCACCGCGCCGAGCATCACCTGCTCGGAAAGCTCATGAGCCTCGGATTCGACCATCAGCACCGCATCGGCGCTGCCGGCGACCACGAGATCGAGCTTCGTGTCGGGCATTTCCTGCAGGGTCGGGTTGAGGATGTACTCGCCATCGACATAACCAACCCTTGCCGCGCCGATCGGGCCCATGAAGGGTATGCCTGAAATGGTGAGCGCAGCGGATGCCGCCAGCATGGAGACGATATCGGGATCGTTCTCCATGTCATGGGCCATGACCGTCACGATCACCTGGGTCTCGTTGCGGAAACCGGGAACGAATAGCGGGCGGATGGGGCGATCGATCAACCGGGAAACCAGGGTTTCCTTTTCCGTCGGCCGGGCCTCACGTTTGAAAAAACCGCCAGGAATTTTTCCGGCGGCGTAGCTTTTCTCCTGATAGTTGACCGTCAGGGGAAAGAAATCCACGCCCGGCTTCGGCGCACGCTCCGCGACCGCTGTGGCGAGTACCGTGGTTTCGCCATAGGTGACCAATACGGCACCGTCGGCCTGGCGTGCGATACGACCGGTCTCGAACCGGAGCGGCCGCCCACCCCATACCAATTCTTCTGTGTGGATATCGAACATATCGTACCTTCCTTAGCCCTCGCCGCGCTCATCGTCACAACATCCCATGCGGCATCCTGGTGGGCTTGGGATCGCCGGCCCCTTGCCGACGACCCAATATTAACGCGTTTGGTCCTCCGCGGATGCGAAGGTGTAAGTTCAGCGGCGAATACCCAGCTTTTTGATGATGGCCTGGTAAGCGGCCTCATCCTTGCGCTTCAGGTAATCGAGCAGCTTACGACGACGGCTGACCAGCTTCAAAAGACCACGACGGGAATGGTTATCCTTGGTGTGCGTCTGAAAATGCTCGGTCAGATTCTTGATGCGCTCGGTCAACACGGCGATCTGCACGGGAGCAGATCCGGTATCCGTGGAAGACTGCGCGTTGTCCTTGATAACTTCGAGCTTACGCTCAGCAGTAATCGACATCGGGTTACTCCTCTCCGTTCCGTTGGCCAAGCTAGGCCAGATTGAACACGCGCTTTGGTTTCAGGGCTCCGTTACAGATCTCGACCAGCGCCACGGGCTTGCCGTGCAGCTCAGCGAGAAAGGTTCCGTCTAGAACGGGAGCGTCTCTACCGCGCATGATGACCGGCTGGCCTCGTCTGAGGCGAGCCGCGTCCGCACTGCCGATGGCCAGGGCCGGGATGTCGTCCAGCGCGGTCCCGACAGGGCGGAGTACTTCAAATAGGGCCTCTCGGCCGGGTGTCTTATCGCTCAAATCCTCGAGCTCTTCCAGCGAAATCATATCCGTTTCGCCAAGCGGCCCCACACGGAGCCGGCGAAGGGCGACGACATGGCCGTAACAGCCCAATTGTCGGCCCATGTCACGGGCCAGAGCCCGCACATAGGTGCCGGGCCCACATTCGGCCTCGAACACGAACTGGTCGTCATCCAGGATCTCGACGAGGTCGAGGCGGTCGATCACCACCTCACGGGGTGCAATCACCACGTTCTCGCCCGAGCGCGCCAAGTCATAAGCCCGTTCACCCGCAATCTTGATCGCCGAGAATTGGGGGGGCGTCTGCATGATCACACCCAGAAAATCATCAAGAATGTCATCCACCTCCTCGGGCGAGGGCCGCTTGGCATTCTCGGCGACGACCTCGCCCTCGATATCATCCGTGTTGGTTTCCTGGCCCCATTGCACTGTGAAGCGATAGACCTTTCTGCCCTCAACCACGTAGGGAACGGTCTTTGTGGCTTCGCCCAGGGCAATGGGCAGAAGACCGGTGGCCAGGGGATCGAGCGTGCCGCCATGGCCGGCTTTCTGCGCGTTGAACAGCCGCTTCACCCGAGCAACGGCTTGGGTGGATGTTATGCCCTGAGGCTTGTCGAGCAGAATCCAACCGTCAACAGCGTCGCCCTTCCGTCTACGCGCCATAGTTACGATAGTCCCTCTGTGCTACTGATCCGAGTTGAACCCTGCGTCGTCGTCATCGTCATGCCGCAGGTCGCGCGCCACTTCCGGCCGATGCAGGATCTCGTCCACTCGCGCTGCATAGTCCAGGGATGTGTCCTGGCGAAAATGCAGGTCTGGCATGAATTTGAGCGTGATCCGCCGTCCAACCTCGGCCCGGATCCGCTTACGCGACCGATCAAGCGCGCTCATCACCTCCGCCGAACGATGGCCGGCAAAGGGGATGACATAGGCCGTGGCATGCCGCAGATCGGGGCTCATGGAGACCTCCACGACGGTGACTGCACCATCCAGCGCAGGGTCGTTCACATCGCCACGCGAGAAAATTTCCGCGAGAGCATGACGAATGAGCTCGCCTACTCGCAACTGCCGTTGGCTCGGTGCGCCTTTGCGATGATCTGCCATGGGAAGCCTCTTCAGGGCCGGTCACGATCAGAGATGATCAGACCATAATCGCCCAACGGGGTCGCGCTTCCGCAAGGGGAAAAGGCGACCTGCTGCCTAAAGCAGGAAACCGGAGCCAGTGGCACCGGTTTCCAACATACTCATATGAGCGGCGAATCAGTCCAGCGTGCGGGCGATCGATTCGACGCGGTAGCACTCGATGACATCGCCAGGACGCATGTCCTGATAGCCTTCGAACGCCATGCCGCATTCCTGGCCGGCCACAACCTCGCGCACCTCATCCTTGAAGCGCTTGAGCGTGGCCAAGGTGCCCTCGTGGATGACCACGTTGTTGCGGATGAGGCGAACCTTGGCACCGCGCTGCACAACACCATCGGTTACGCGGCAACCCGCGATCTTGCCGACCTTGGAAATGTTGAAGATCTCCAAGATTTCGGCGTTGCCGAGGAATTCTTCCCGGAGTTCCGGCGCCAGGAGGCCGGTCATGGCCTGCTTCACATCGTCAACCAGATCGTAGATCACGTTGTAATAACGGATTTCGATACCGGCCTGTTCGGCTGCCTGCCGGGCCTGCGCATTGGCACGAACGTTGAAGCCCAGGATAACGGCGCCAGACGCCGCGGCCAGAGTCACGTCAGATTCGGTGATACCGCCAACGCCATAGAGCAGCACCCGCGCGGTCACTTCCTCGTTGCCCAGCTTCTCGAGAGCTTGGACGATGGCTTCGGCCGATCCCTGAACATCGCCCTTGATGAGGACAGGCACTTCCTTGCGCGCGCCCTCACGGAGCTGGCTCATCATCTGCTCGAGAGACGCTCGAGCCGTGGGCGCCACGCCCTTGAGCTCGCGACGCTTGCGCTCGCGATACTCGGTGATCTCACGCGCCCGGCCTTCGGAATCGACCACAACAAACTGGTCGCCCGCTTCCGGGGTGGAGTTCAGGCCGAGAACCTCGACCGGCACCGAGGGCCCGGCCCGGGTGATGCTCGCGCCACGATCGCTGACCAAGGCGCGGACACGGCCCCAAGCGGTTCCTGCAACGAAGATATCACCGACCTTCAACGTGCCACGCTGGATCAGCACCGTAGCAACGGGACCGCGGCCCTTATCAAGCTGCGCCTCGATCACGGTGCCATCCGCTGACCGGTCCGGATTAGCCCGCAGCTCCAGCAATTCTGCCTGCAGCAGAACCGTCTCGAGCAGCTTGTCGAGATTCATACGCTTCAGCGCAGAGACCTCAACCTCGAGCGTGTCACCGCCCATGCTCTCGACCACAACCTCGTGCCGCAACAGATCAGTGCGGACCCGGTTGGGATCAGCATCCGGCTTGTCGATCTTGTTGATGGCAACGATGATTGGGACATTTGCAGCGCGGGCATGATTGATCGCTTCGACCGTCTGAGGCATCACGCCGTCATCGGCGGCCACAACCAGCACGACAATGTCAGTGACCTTCGCGCCGCGTGCGCGCATCGCAGTGAACGCAGCATGGCCCGGCGTATCGATGAAAGTGACGAGCCCACCTGGCGTTTCCACCTGATAAGCACCGATGTGCTGGGTGATGCCACCGGCTTCGCCAGCAGCCACATCCGCATGGCGGATAGCGTCAAGCAACGAGGTCTTGCCGTGGTCGACATGCCCCATCACGGTGACGACCGGCGCACGCGACTGGGTATTCTCTGCGGTGTCCTCGACGCCCATGAGCCCTTCTTCAACGTCGGCCTCGGACACACGCTTGACGCGATGGCCCATTTCCTCGGCGATGAGTTGCGCCGTGTCGGCGTCGATGATGTCGTTGATCTTGTGCATCTGTCCCTGACGCATCAGGAATTTGATGACATCAACGGCACGTTCGGCCATGCGGCTCGCCAGTTCCTGAATGGTGATCGCCTCGGGGATGATCACATCGCGGACGATTTTCTCGCTCGATTGCTGGAATTGGCCGGACTGCTTCTTCTGCCGCTCCTGACGGCGACGCATCGAGGCCAGCGAGCGCTCGCGACCCTCCTCTGCGCTCAGGGCGTTGCCGATGGTCAGACGGCCACGGCGACGCTCCACGTCCGACTTGACCCGGGCCGGCGCCTTAACCTCGCGCTTGACCTTGCCCCGACCGCGAACATCCTCATCCTCTTCGAGGTCAACGACCTTGGCCGGAGGCGGCGGCGTTACGGGCTTGGCCTGCTCTACGGGCCGCTTCTCTTGCTGAGGCTCAGCCTTCTGCGGCGCGGGGGCGACCTCAGCCACGGGTTCCGGCTTTTCCTGCGGCTGTTCGGCGACGGTCTGGGACGCAGCCTCGCCCGCCTGCTGTTCGGCCTCGCGCCTCAGACGCTCCTCTTCGGCCTGCCTTGCAGCCTCGGCCTCGCGCTCCCGGCGCTCGCGCTCCTCGATTTCCGCACGACGACGCGCTTCTTCCTCAGCCTTGCGGCGCTCTTCGGCGTCACGCACCCGCGCTTCGGCCAAAGCCTGGTGCCGTGCGTCCCGCTCCTCGTCGGTCAGGGTGCGCAAGACGACGCCGCTTCGAGCACCACTGTCACGGGGTGCTGCGGGCCTACGCGAATCAGCACGCGGGGTATCCGCCTGCGGTGCCCGCGCCTGGGCTCCGGACTGAGGCGACGGCGGCTGCGCAGGACGAGGCTGGCGCATCGTCTGATCAGAAGACGGGCTCACTGGCGCCGGGGCCGCACGATTCTGCTGCGGCGCCGGATCAGCTGGGAATTCTTGCCGCCCGCCAGGCGTGCCCGTTCCGATCGTGCGCTTGCGCTTCTTCTCGACCACCACCTGCTTGGTGCGGCCGTGAGAGAAGTTCTGCTTCACCCGACTCTGTTCAACGGTGTTCCTGCGGAGACTCAATGTCCGCCCGCCGCCTGCCGTCGCGTTATCTGTGTCTTTTGTATCCGTCATTCCTCAACGGTCCTGCAGCGCAACTGATCTGCTCGTAGCAGAGATGTATCGTTCGTACCTGCGCGCTGCCTTCAGGAACGCCTTCGTCAATCTATCTTGGCCGAGGGCAGCATGTATCACATTTGACCTGCCCAATGCCAAACTCAATTGCTCTCCTGTGAAGACTTCAACGATCTTCACCTCTTTCGTCGCCGACGCGATGAGCTTTCCCTGCAGCTTTCGCCGCCCGTCAAGCGCTCCGTCAGCCGCTTCGAGCAGGACCGAAATCCGGCGCTTGGCAATCACCTCGGCCACTTTCTCGAAGCCAGTGGTCACCAGGCCCGCCCGATTGGCAAAGCTCAGCAAGCCAAGGGCCCGCTCGGCCATGAGCATCGCCACCCGATCGGCAAGGTCTTCGATGACCTTGACCTGCTGCTTGAAGCCGCGGGCAAAAAGCTTCTTCCGCACCGCCTCTTCAACCAAGTGGCGCCGGGCGAGCACCCAAACGCCCCGCCCAGGCAACTCGCGCTTCAAATCCGGCGTGACGGACAAATCCGGCGCCAGAACGAAGCGGATCATATCCTCTGCGTCATGGATCTCGCGCGTGACAATACACCGCCGCTCGACCCTGCCCCCCTCGCCCATCGCCGGCCCTGCGTGAGCGCTGGTCTCAGGCCGTTCCCTCTTGGTCTGCCGCAGAGTCTCCGCCTTCAACTTCCGCGTCCTCAATCTCAGCATCCGGCTCAGCTTCCTCCGGAGAGATCCAGCCGGCCTTCACTCTCGCCGCCATGATCAGCCGCTCGGCATCGACGGCACTCACCTCGATATGGGACAGATAGCCCTCGTGTTTGACCACTTCACCTTTCTGCCGCTCAGTCCAGCCGACCAGATCGTCGGTGGCGCAGCCCGCCAGATCCTCCACGGTCTTCACGTCATTCTCGCCCAAGGCAACCAGAATGGCCGGGGTCATCCCATCGATGTCCGCCAA
The DNA here is from genome assembly GCF_038811545.1 of Rhodoligotrophos sp. CJ14. Lineage (GTDB taxonomy): Bacteria > Pseudomonadota > Alphaproteobacteria > Rhizobiales > Im1 > Rhodoligotrophos > Rhodoligotrophos ferricapiens. The sequence continues at coordinate 3,342,793 of NZ_CP133319.1, read as the reverse complement.
GGCATCCTCAACGCCGAGCTCACGCCGCCGCTTGTCATTCTCAGCGGCCACGCGGTCCAAATATTCCCGCGCACGCATCTGCAGCTCCTCGGCGGTGCCTTCATCAAATCCTTCGATCTCCGCGATGTCATCGACGGGAACAAAGGCAACCTCTTCAATCGAATCGAAGCCTTCGGAGGCCAAAAGCTGCGCGATCATCTCATCGACGTCGAGAGCCTCCATGAAGGTCTGGGTGCGCTCGGCGAATTCCTTCTGCCGCCGCTCCGATTCCTCGGCCTCGGTCATGATGTCGATATCCCAGCCGGTCAGCTGGGAGGCGAGCCTGACATTCTGGCCACGGCGGCCGATGGCCAGCGACAGCTGATCGTCGGGCACGACCACCTCGATCCGCTCGGCTTCCTCGTCCAGAACAACCTTCGTCACCTCGGCTGGCGCCAAAGCGTTCACGATGAAGGTGGCGGCATCGGGCGACCAAGGAATAATGTCGATCTTCTCGCCCTGGAGCTCGTTTACGACCGCCTGCACGCGACTGCCACGCATACCCACACAGGCACCGACCGGATCGATCGAGCTATCCTTGGACCGAACGGCAATCTTGGCACGGCTACCGGGATCACGCGCGACCGAAACGATTTCGACGATGCCATCATAAACCTCAGGCACTTCCTGCGCAAACAGCTTGGCCATGAAGGATGGATGCGTGCGCGACAGAAAAATCTGGGGGCCGCGCTGCTCGCGCCGGACATCGTAGATATAGGCGCGGATCCGGTCGCCATTGCGCACGGTCTCGCGCGGCAGAGTCTCGTCGCGCCGAAGGATGGCCTCACCACGGCCGAGATCGACAATGACATTGCCGTATTCGACACGCTTCACAAGCCCATGCACGATATCGCCGACGCGGTCCTTGTACTCGTTGTACTGGCGCTCGCGCTCGGCCTCGCGCACCTTCTGCACGATGACCTGCTTTGCGTTCTGCGCAGCAATGCGGCCGAAATCGATGGGCGGCAGAGGCTCGGCGATGAAGTCCCCGACCCGTGCGGCCGGATTGCGGCGGCTTGCATCCTTCAAGCTGATCTGAGTGTGCTCGTTCTCAACGTTGTCGACCACCTCGAGCAGACGCTGCAGGCGCATCTCGCCGGTCTTGGGGTCGATCTCGGCGCGAATGTCGTTCTCGCTGCCGTAACGCGAACGCGCAGCACGCTGGATAGCGTCCTCCATAGCCTGGAGAACCACCATCTTGTCGATCGACTTCTCGCGGGCGACCGCGTCCGCAATCTGCAGCAGCTCAAGCCTGTTCGCGCTTACCGCCGTCTCAGCCATTCCTTCACTCCGATCATCACCGATGCACCTTGCGCGATCGGCTAATCCAGATAGTCCTCGTCCTGCTTGTCCTGGCGCTTCAACGCCATTCTGAACAGCTCATCGGTCATCACCAGCTTGGCCTCGGCGATATCCTCGAAGGCCACAACCACTTCAACCTTGCCGCCGGCCTCGCTGCTGTCATCCACAACGATACTGACGCTCCCACCGGTGACGCCCTTGATGACGCCGCGAAACTTGCGGCGTCCATTGACGGGGCGAAGCAATTCCACCTTCGTCACGTGCCCAATCGAGCGCTCAAAATCGATCAGCCGCACCAAAGGCCGATCAATACCGGGCGAGGAGACCTCAAGCGTATATTCCCCGGCGATCGGGTCTTCGACGTCCAGCAAAGGTGAGATTACGCGGCTGACAGCCTCGCAATCATCAATGGTCATCGTTCCGTCGGGGCGTTCGGCCATGATCTGCAGGGTCTGACCGCGCTCGCTCGTCATTCTGACGCGCACGAGGCGATAACCCATGTCGACCAAAACCGGATCGACCAGTTCGGCCACCACACGGGCCGGCCCTTCTTCCCGAGCCAAACGGGCAGCCCAGATAGGATCGCCGCCCCGGTCCTGTGCGTCAGATGCGTCCAATAACAAAAAAAGCGGACCCTTGACGGGCCCACTCCCACAACTTCGAGCCTCTCACGAGGTCGATCATATGAGAATGACCATGCTTGGTCAGCAATATAGCGTCTTGCACCGAGATGACAACCCTGTTCGGGTCCATTAACCAAGCATCGCACGCAAGATCTGTATTCTCGCCAATCGGGAGTTGCGCGCCGCTTAAACCCGGCGGAAGCGGAGATACACAGGGGTGCGTCCCTCGCGCAGTGCCTTTTGCTCATAGCGGGTCTGAGGCCAATCTGCGGGTCGTGCGCGCCAATCCTCCGGATGCTCGGCCAGCCAAGCCAGCGCAGGCACATGGCGGGCATGTTCCATCATCCACCTGATGTAATCAGGGATATCGCTTGCCAGCCGCAGCTCCGCACCAGGCTTGAGCGCCTGGGCAAGGCGCGAAAGGGTATCGCTGTTGACGATACGACGCTTGTGATGACGCTTCTTGTGCCACGGGTCGGGAAACAGAACGAAGGCGCGGTCCAGAGACGCTGGGGGAAGCGCCTCCAGCAGAAGGCGCGCATCGCCATCGAAAACGCGGATATTGCCAAGCTTCTCCGCATCTATGGCCGAGATCAGCTTGGCAACGCCATTGATGAACGGCTCCACGCCGATCATGCCAACGCTCGGGTTGCGGCGGGCGTGCCACAGGAGATGCTCGGCCCCACCGAACCCAATCTCAAGCCATATTTGCGTAACGGGAGATGAGAATGCGCCCGTGAGCGGGGATGGCAGCCCATCCGGATCCAGGCGCAGCTCGGGCAGAAGCGTGTCCAGCAGCGATGCTTGGGTCGGCCGCAGCTTATGGCCGCTGCGGCGCCCATAGATCATGCCTCGACGGCGCAGGTCTCCTTGCGGGCGATCGTGCTCGCCCGCCACCGAATCAGAACGCACGCCGCAATTCGTCGACGAGATCGGTTTTTTCCCAGGAGAATCCACCATCGGCCTCCGGCTCGCGACCGAAGTGCCCATAGGCCGCCGTACGCGCATAAATCGGCCGGTTGAGCTTCAGATGCTCGCGGATGCCACGGGGGGACAGATCAACCAGCTCGCTGAGCAGCCTTTCCAGCCGGCTCTCGTCGACGGAGCCGGTGCCATGGGTGTCCACATAGAGGGACAGAGGCTTCGACACGCCGATCGCGTAGGAAACCTGGATCGTGCAGCGATCAGCAAGGCCCGCTGCAACCACGTTCTTGGCGAGATAGCGGCAGGCATAGGCGGCAGAACGGTCCACCTTGGTGGGATCCTTGCCGGAGAATGCGCCGCCGCCATGGGGCGCGGCACCGCCATAAGTGTCGACGATGATTTTGCGGCCAGTCAGGCCGGCATCGCCGTCGGGACCACCAATGACGAAGCGGCCGGTCGGATTGACGTAGAACTCCTCCTCGGGCGGGAACCAGCCTTCGGGAAGGACTTCCAGGACATAGGGCCGCACGATTTCGCGAACCTGCTCCACCGAGACCTTTTCGGAGTGCTGCGTCGAGACCACAACCGAGGTGGCCCGCACCGGCTTGCCGTTCTGATAGAGCAGCGTCACCTGGCTCTTGGCATCTGGCCCGAGGTCCGGCTGGGCGCCGGAGTGACGCGCTTCGGCAAGGGCCTTCAGGATGCGATGGGAATAGATAATCGGCGCCGGCATAAGCGCGTCGGTCTCGCGGCAGGCATAGCCGAACATGATGCCCTGATCGCCCGCGCCCTCGTCCTTGTTGCCGGCGGCATCAACGCCCATCGCGATATCGGCCGATTGCGCATGCAAATAGACCTGCACATCGGCTTCTTTCCAGTGGAAGCCTTCCTGCTCATAGCCGATGTCGCGAACCGCTGCCCGCGCCACATCGACCAGATGATCCTTGGTTATGCTCTCTGGCCCGCGGACTTCGCCGGCCAACACGATGCGATTTGTGGTAGCGAGCGTCTCGCATGCCACACGGGCGTGCGGATCAGCCGCGAGATAGGTGTCGACCACCGCATCTGAGATCCGGTCGCAGACCTTGTCCGGATGACCTTCCGAAACCGACTCGCTGGTGAAGAGATAGTTCTGTCTAGCCACTGAGATCTCTGACCTGTTGGCCATGGGCGCGGCTTTTCGCGGCCAAGGACTTGCGCCGGCAGGAACGGTTTCACACCCAAGTGGAACGCGTCCGTCTTGCGCCAGGACCGTGTTCTGTCAAACGAACGGCGCGACGTCAAGCCGGGAAGCTGAAACCGTGAAGCCGATTTGCCCCTCAGCCCTCCTGGTCAACACCCTCGCCGGCCAAAGTTCGCACCAATTCCACCACCTTGCGACGAACACTCGGATCCTTGATCTGAGTGAAAGCCTTGTTGAGCTGCAGGCCTTCGGAACTGGTGAGAAAATCCATGATGATTGGCTCACCCGCGCTCTCGGCAAAGCCCTGCTCGACCGATGCATTGACCGAGGAGTGCGGCAGTTCCTCAAAGAAATACTGCACGTTCACACCGAGAATGCGGCCCATCTGGAACAGGCGGCTTGCACTGACGCGGTTCGAGCCCTTTTCGTATTTCTGAACTTGCTGGAAGGTCAGGCCGAGCTGCTCTCCCAACTTTTCCTGGCTCATGCCGATCAGCATTCGCCGCATCCGTACACGGCTACCGACATGGACGTCGATTGGATTAGGATTCCGTTTTACCATACTTGCCCCTCAGGCCGCGTACCCCCAGCCTGACAATGTTCGCAATATCGAGAATCGATACACCAGAACGGCAATCTGCACTACACGATTGTATAAAGACCGACCCCCGTCAAGACAGTCGAAACCTTAAGATGGGAGAGCGTTCTTGTACAGATCGATGACAGAGAGAGTGAGCGAGCGTGCTTCGCAAACCCGTTGCCGCGCCAATTAGTTACGGCACTTTGTGGCGTGATTTCAGGGCGAATTTGCCTTCTTAATGTTTGTTCTCGAGGATTTTAGTCGAATTGAAGTAAACAACGCCAAGCTCAGGATCAAAACAAGAATCCAGTTACCATATTTGGAATACAGTGTTGGCGGCAGAGCTGGTGGCAACATACCGTCGATCAAGCCTCGTTTACCAAGCCCGATCTGCTCCAAAATCCTGCCATAGGGGTCAATGACTGCTGATATTCCTGTGTTGGCAGCCCTCACCAGAGGCAACCCCTCCTCGATCGCACGAAATCTTGCTTGTGCAAGGTGCTGGTAAGGCCCGAAGGATTGGCCGAACCATGCGTCATTGGTGACATTCACCAACCATTGCGGCCGGTTGGCTTCATCGACCACCTCTCCAGGAAAAATCGCCTCATAGCAGATGAGCGGACTGAAGGGCGGTATGCCTGCAAAGCTGAGCGTCTGTGGCCCTTGCCCAGCTGAAAAGCCCCCGGGGAGCGTCACGAGTTTGCGCAAGCCCAAGGGCCGCAGCCAGGATTCGAGGGGGAGATACTCGCCAAACGGCACCAGATGCCATTTGTCATAATACGCAACCACGTTGCCCGTATGATCGATCACCTGAAGACTGTTGTAGAACAGCCCCTGGCTGGCAGGATATTCGGGATCCTGCTCGCGGCGGATGCCTCCGGTGAGAAGGGTCACGTTCTCTGGCAGGATCGCGCCGATGACGCCTCGGATATCGGCCCGTTCATCGATCAGAAAAGGCAAGGCGCTTTCCGGCCAGATCAGGAAGTCGACGGCGTCCAGGCCTTGCGGATTGGTGTCGGGCGTGGCCGCGGAAAGCTCGAGGAAGAGGTTCAGGATCTGGGGCGCATGTTCCGGCGACCACTTCTCCCCCTGTTCTATGTTCGGCTGGACTATGCGCAACCGTGGTCCGAGTGCAGGCGCACTTCCCTCCCCTGACAGCCGCATTGCCCCCCAGGCAGATGAAAGAGCAAAGGCCAAGACCAACAGCGCGGGCGCCGCCCAGCGCCAGGGGCCAGAGCGTGCAGGGCCCTCCTTCACGCGAGGGATGAACAGGACCGGGAGGCCGGCCAAAAGCAGGGCGAAGAAGGTCAATCCATAGGCGCCGACCAGCGAAGCAGCCTGGGCTGGAGCGTCTGCAAAGCCGAAGACGTATCCCGGCAGGGCCCAGGGAAAGCCGGTAAAGAGATGGCCGCGCAGCCACTCGGCTATGGTGAGACAAGCGGCCAGGGCCAGCAGACGGCGGATGCCTGGCCGCCAGAGGAAAGTGGCTGCAGCCGTGGCGAGCCCCCAGTAGATCGCCATGGCGGCCGGCAGGATGACGACGCCGAGCGGCATCATCCAAGCGTAGGTCTCGGCCTCCACCAGAAAAGCCTCGCCGATCCAGTAGAAGCTAACGAGGAAGTAGCCGAAGCCGAAGGCCCAACCGATAGCGAATGCTGTTTTTAAACGCGGGCGGCTCTCACCTGCGTGCCCTAGAGCGGCCGTCCAGTTTTTGCTGCCACGGACCTTCGGTTCGAGATCACGCTCCGTAGCATCAAGCAGACAGACGAGAAGGGTGATGCCCAAGAACAGCGCCGGCAGCAGATAGAGCGGTGGCTGAGCCAGGGCTGACATGGCGCCCAATGCCGCAGCCAAGCACAACCGCCGCCACCCGCTCAGCGTCATGATTCGATCAAGGGCTCGTTCCATGGGCGACCGATAGGGTTTCCCGCACCCGCCGGTCAATGCGGAAAGACGGCTCAGCCGTGCCCGTTCCTGTCAACAGCCCCCTATCACTGTTGCGTGAAGTGGCCGTTGCCGTTGGAAGCTCGCAGTTCAGCGTTGGGAATGATCTTGATGGTCTTCAACCGGCGGGGATCGCTGTCGAGAACCTCGAAGACAATGCCGCTGGGATGGGCGATCGTTTCGCCACGGGCGGGAACGCGGTCGACCAGCGAAAACAGCAGGCCGCTCAGCGTGTCGACATCCTCGTCTTCGTCATCCGGCAGGAGGTCCACATTGAGGAGGCCTTCAACATCCTCGATCGCGGTGCGCGCATCGGCGATATAGCTGCCATCGACATCCTGGCGGATCATCGCGTCCTCTTCGTCGTGCTCATCGTCGATGTCGCCGACGATCTCCTCGACGATGTCCTCGATGGTCACCAGACCGGCCGTTCCGCCATATTCGTCAACCACAAGCGCCATGTGGCTGCGCGTGGCCTGCATCTTCACCAAGAGGTCCGCTGCCGGCATGGAGGGGGGCACGAACAGCACATCGCGGAGGCAGCCAGTGTGGCGAACCTCAGTATCGAGTGGTACTGCAGCGAGACTGAGCGCCGGTGCGGCCGCGACAATGGCACTGATGTCGCCATCGGGCGTACGCTCCGGCAGAGGACGCCCGGCCATGCCATGGCTGATGATCCAGCCGATCAGATCCTTGATGTGGAGCATGCCGACCGGCTCATCGAGCGTTTCCCGATAGACCGGGATGCGCGAATGGGTCGCGTCGGCGAAAAGCAGCAGCGCCTCGTTGAGCTTGGCCTTCTCGTTGATGGCGACAATATCGGCGCGGGAGACCATGACGTCGTCGACCCTGAGCTCGCCGAATTCCAGGATCTTGAGCAGCATAGAGCGCGCTTCGGGGGAAGCGGCGGAGGCTGCTCCCGACGCCTCGTGGCTGTGGAGAAGTGCCTGGATATCGGATCCGAGGCCCGGATCATCGGCGCGGAACACTTGCCGCAGCCGCGACCAGATTTGACTCAAGGGGCTGCGCTCCGGCTGGTTGCCGGGGAGCGTCGCATGCGACGCGGCACCGTCGTTCGGTACCGCTATGTTGGTTCTAGATTGAGGGTCGTCGTCCATCGTCAGGATCAATGTTCCGGCACGGCCATCACTCGGTCATGCCCATAGGGATTGGGCAATCCAAGCCGTGCCAGCGCTTCGATTTCGAGCGCTTCCATGGTTTCGGCCTCGTCGTCTTGCTCATGATCGAAGCCAGCAAGGTGCAACATCCCATGCACGATAAGATGCGTGAGATGATTTGCCAATGGCTTGCCCTGCTGCAAAGCTTCCTTTTCGACAACAGAGCGTGCCAGCACGATGTCGCCAAGCATCACCGGCGCATCAGCAACCTGAGGACCTCCGCCCGCAGGAAAAGACAGGACGTTCGTTGGTTTATCCTTACCCCGAAACTCGGCATTTAAACGGCGGACTTCTTCGTCATCCGTGAAAAGCACGCAAACTTCGGCTTCCCTATAGGACAGCCCTGCAACAGCCAAGGCCGCCAAAAGGCCCGAGCGGGTCAGATCTTCGAGGCCATTCACCGCGTGCCAGGCCTCGTCCTCAATGAGAATATCGACGCTCAGCCCGGGCGCTGCGGGTGCCTCCTTGGTATCACCCATGATCAATCCATGTCTTCCGGCCGCGTCCCCGAGTGCCCACGATCATAGGCCTCAACGATCCGCGTCACGAGCGGATGGCGGACGATATCGGCTTGGGTGAACCTCACATGGGCGATGCCCTCAACCCCGTCAAGCAGCGACAGCGCATCAACGAGCCCCGAGCGGACACCTCTGGGGAGGTCTACCTGGGTCGGATCGCCGGTCACCACCATCCGGCTTCTTTCGCCAAGCCGCGTGAGGAACATCTTCATCTGCTGCGGGGTCGTGTTCTGGGCTTCATCGAGAATGATGAAGGCCCGCTGCAGCGTCCGGCCACGCATAAACGCCAGTGGCGCAATCTCGATCGTGCCGTCGGTCAGGCCGCGGGCAACGAGATTGGCGGGAAGCATGTCGTAAAGCGCATCATAGAGTGGCCGCAGATAGGGATCGACCTTTTCCTTCATGTCGCCCGGTAGAAAACCCAGCCGCTCTCCCGCCTCAACGGCTGGCCTCGACAGGATGATGCGATCAACTTCACCCGCTGCGAGAGACGCCGCCGCGGCAGCAACCGCAAGATAGGTCTTTCCGGTTCCCGCAGGCCCTTCACCGAAGACAAGCTCGTGCGTCTTCATCGCCGCCATATAGGAGCGCTGCATGGGCGAGCGGGGATGGATCACCTTGCGCTTGGTGCGAATGGCGACATCCCCAGCCGGAACGTCATGGGTATGGGCGCGGGCCCGGCGGAGCCGGATTTCACCCTCGACCTCACCGACATCGATACGTGCGCCTCGCCTGAGCTTTTCAAAAAGGGCAAGCAGAACCTCGCGGCCGGTTTCGGTGGCCGCGGCAGGACCTTGCAATGCAACTCTGTTACCGCGCGGGGTAACCTCGATGCCAAGACGCTCCTCGATTAGCGCGAGGTGCTCGTCATGTTCGCCGAAGAGCTCGGAGAGAAGCCGGTTATCGTCAAAGGCCAAGATCAGCGTGTCTTGACCAGCGGCGTTTTGCCGCACACCATCGATGATATCGTCACCCGCCTGCGTAACAGGACACAAAGCGCTCGTTCTCCTCAGGCCGTTGTCATCGCGCGTGGCAGAGAATCGGCATCCGCTCCTACAGTATGGGCCGAAAGACTGTTAGCGCCAACAGAGTCTATGCACACTCGGACCATATCTCCAATGCCGTGATGCTGGTCTTCTACATGCACCGCTTGAAGATATGGTGACCGTCCTGCCAATTGTCCCGCCTTGCGACCAGGTTTTTCAATGAGAATATCCATTTCGCGACCTAGGCAGGACTGAAGAAAGGCCCTGCTCTGGCTGTTCAGCAACTCCTGAAGACGGCTAAGCCGTTCGGACTTCACGGCTTCCGGCACCTGGTTCTCCATCTCCGCGGCCGGTGTTCCCGGACGGGGGCTGTATTTGAACGAGAAGGCCGATGCATAGCCTACGGATTTGACCAGGCTCATGGTTGCCTCGAAATCCGCGTCGGTCTCGCCGGGGAAGCCCACGATGAAGTCCGACGACAGCGCTATGTCCGGCCGGGCGGCGCGGATCTTCTCGATCACACCGATATAGGCGGCTGCTGTATGGCGCCGGTTCATCGCCTTCAGCACCGTGTCGGAGCCCGATTGAACCGGGAGATGCAGATAAGGCATGAGCTTCGGGTTATCCCGATGGGCAGAAATCAATTCGTCGTCCATGTCGCGGGGATGGCTCGTGGTGTAGCGCAGACGGTCGAGCCCCTCAATGAGCGCGAGTTCATCAAGCAGACGGCCAAGGGACCAGCGCCTGCCATCAGCAGCCTCTCCATGATAGGCGTTTATGTTCTGGCCGAGCAGCGTGATCTCGCGAACGCCGCGATCGACGAGGCGCTGGGCATCCTCGATGATCTTGCGCACCGGCCGCGAGACCTCGGCACCACGGGTGTAAGGCACCACACAGAACGTGCAGAACTTGTCGCAGCCCTCCTGAACCGTCAGGAAGGCGGTCACCGCCCGCGGCGCCTCCGGCCGCGGCAGCTTCGGCATGTGGTCGAACTTATCCTCAGCTGGAAAATCGGTTTCGACCAGGGGCTGCCTCTCCTCGGCAAAGCGAGAGAGAAGCTGCGGGAGCCTATGATAGGTTTGCGGCCCGAAGACCAGATCAACAGCAGGTGAACGACGGACGATCTCCTCTCCCTCGGCCTGGGCCACGCATCCGGCGACCCCGATCACCAGCTCTCTGCCGTCATCGGCTCGCTGGCGCTTCTGCTCACGAAAGCGGCCGAGTTCGGAATAGACCTTTTCGGCAGCCTTTTCCCGAATATGGCAGGTGTTGAGGATGACGAGATCTGCTTCGTCAGGCGTATCAGTGACGCCGTAGCCCATTCCCGCAAGCACATCGCCCATGCGCTCGGAATCATAGACGTTCATCTGGCAACCATAGGTTTTGATGAACGCCTTCTTCTGGGTTTCCGTCATGATACGCCTTCCACGGGAGATGCCTCCGTCGGGTCTGCCTTTTCGCGCACGATCTCTGATGCCGCAAGCCTGCCGTCAAGTCCGACCGCTCGAGGCTCGGACAGATCATGTCCGGTCAGGGCCTTGATCAAACCTGCCCGAACCTTCTGTTCAGAGAGCCGGGCCAATTGCTTGCGGCCCCCCACAGCAGGAACCGTCATGGCCTCGTGCAGCTCAATAGTCACCTCGAACGGGCCCAATTGCAGCACGCGCCACAAATGCGGCGCCAGTTCCATGTCGCCATACCATGTATAGGCAGGTCGCAGCCAGCGGTCCATGATAACGCCGCGGTAACCTGTATAGACAACAGTGACTGGCTGAACCGAGACTGGGCGGCCGTCGATCGAAATATCCGCCGCCCCCAGCAATGCGCTCTTGAACGGGAGCACGCGCAGACCATCACTCGAGGTGCCCTCCGGAAACAGCACGATGCGGTCTCCTTGAAGAAGCCGCTCCCGGAGCTGGTCGCGAGAGATGCCCGCTTTGCTCCGGTTCTGCCGGTCGACGAAGATGGTCCTCTGCAGGCGTGCGAAGGTGCCAAATATCGGCCAGGTCGCCACCTCGGCCTTTGCCACGAAGGACAGCGGCGCAACCGCGCTCAGCGCGACGATGTCGATCCAGGAACTGTGGTTGGCGGCGATGAGACAGGGGCCAGGCTCGAGCGGCGCTCCGCGCGTATCGATCCGCATGCCCATCAGATGCGCGACCATTCGATGATAGAGATGCGGAAGGTGCCGGGCTGCTGCAGGCCAGAACCTCAGGAACAGCCATTGGGCCAGCATCAATGGCGGCGTGACCAGAACGAGCGTGGCCACAATGGCAAGCGCACGGAGGCGACCGCCAAAGCCGGAAGCGATCCCCACCGGTTCGCTAATTCTGCTCATCCTGCTTCAACGGCACGGCGAAGAGCTCGAGCCTGTGATCGACGAGCTTATAGCCGAGCTTGCGCGCGATGAGCACCTGCAGCCGCTCGATCTCCTCATCGCGAAACTCAATGATATCGCCGGATTCAAGATCAATAAGGTGGTCGTGATGGGTTTCCGGAGCCTGTTCATAGCGGGCACGACCATCGCGGAAATCATGGCGATCGAGAATGCCCTCGTCCTCGAACAGCTTGACCGTGCGGTAGACTGTGGCGAGGGAGATCCGGTCATCGACCGATGACGCCCGGCGATGGAGCTCCTCGACATCAGGATGATCGGTGGCCTCAGCCAAAACACGCGCAATGATGCGGCGCTGGTCGGTCATCCGCAGCCCTTTGTCAATGCAACGTTGCTCTATGCTGGTCCGGTCCTCCATCCTTCCGCCGGTGCTCCGTCTGGCCACATCCATAGGCCAAGGTATAGAAACTCGACGGGGGCGATGCAACGATCACGGCGCGCTGAATGTGCCTGTCACCTCGCAGCGCATCGTCAGGGCGTCGGCGGTGCGGCCATCGTGGTATCGATAATAGCCGCGACGACGCCCACATTCCACGAAGCCGCGGGCCCGATAGAGAGCAAGGGCCGGTGCATTATTGGTGTCCACCTCGATGAAAACCTGTCGCACTGAAAGCTGAGCTGCACAGTCGAGGGCCGCCTCCAGCAGGCGTCGGCCCAAGCTCCGGCGCCTTTCGCTCGGCAACACCCCAATGGTCAGAATTTCGGCCTCGTCAGCCGCATATCGCAGGAGGGCGAAGCCACAAGCCTGATCCGAACAGGTCTGATCCGACCCCGATGACTCAGACTTGCGCGCAAGGATCGCAATCATGCCCGGCATGGCCAGCAGTTTGGCAAAATCCGTCACGCTCCAAGCATCGGCAAAGCAGGCGGCATGCAGGCGCGCGAGGGTTGGAATGTCCGCAATGCCGGCGGGGCACAGGGTCCAAGGATCGGGGTCGGGCAAGGTCAGCCTGCTCGAAGGATCTGCTGAGCCTGCGGCTTGGCCTCCGGCGGGCGCAGATAAAGAGGCACTGCGGGCCAATCTGAAGTGGCGCCGATTCGGGCGATGCATAGGGGGTCAGGCAGGCTGCTCGCCTCAACAAGCTCGATGCCACTGCGACCTGAGGCCTCCGCCAACAGGTGAGCGCCCGATCCGACGAGGATTCCGCCAGTGCGCGGCAGGATAGTCACGGCATCGGAAATGGCATAAGCGGCCGGCTCACCCACGGGCTCGAGGCCGGCCCCTCGAAAGAGTTGTGCATAAACCTCACCCCGCAGTGCGTCGAAGGCCACGATGATATCGCGGCCATCTTCCTCAGTCCGCGGCACGTTCAGAGCGACCGCCTGCAGTGTCGTCACCCCCACGGCATCAATGCCGCTGGCCAATGCATAGGCGCGGGCGGCAGCAACGCCGATCCGTGTTCCGGTAAAGCTGCCGGGGCCAATGGTCACGGCGACGCGGTCGAGATCGCTGAAGCGAATACCCGCCTCCGACATGACCTCGTCAACCATGGGAATGAGCGCCTCCGCATGTCCGCGTTGCATCGCCTCGCTGCGAGAGGTCAATGCCGTCACATGATGACCCACGATGTCGACGACCGCCACCGAGCAAGCGTCCATGGCAGTATCAAGGGCAAGGAGGCGCATTCGCGATCAGCGCGGCGCGCGCTTGGCGAGAATCCGCTGCAGAGTGCGGCGATGCATGTTCAGACGGCGCGCCGTCTCGGAGACGTTGCGGCCGCAGAGCTCATAAACGCGCTGAATATGCTCCCAACGCACCCGGTCCGCAGACATCGGGTTCTCAGGCGGGGCGGCCTTCATCTCTCCATCGGCGATGAGGGCATGATAGACGTCATCGGCGTCGGCCGGCTTTGCCAGGTAATCAACGGCTCCCAGCTTGATCGCGTTGACAGCGGTCGCAATGTTGCCATAGCCGGTCAGAACGATGGCGCGTGCATCCGGCCGCGCCTTGTGAAGCGCCTCGATAACGTCGAGACCATTGCCATCCTCAAGCCGCATATCCACCACAGCATAAGCCGGTGGCAGCTTGGCAACGCGGTCTACGCCCTCGGCAACCGTTTCAGCCATCTCGACGGAAAAGCCCCGCGATTCCATGGCACGGCCCAAGCGTGTAAGAAACGGCTTGTCGTCATCCACGATGAGCAGCGTGCGATCGCGGCCATGAGCTTGTTCTGCGTTCTGTTCGATCATTTTTCGATGCGCCTCGTTCAGCAAGGCCTTCCGAGATTGGCCCTTATAAACCGGTTGCGCATGGAGCGGCCCAAATGTGCTGATTACGGTTAGCGGGAATCACATCATTCGGCACGACAATAGGTCACATGCAACTTCCATTTGCTGCCTGATCAGATAATTTTCAAGCCTACATTGCAGGATTGGACTGTGTAAGATCGATTTCCTTGCGCGGCCATTCGATGCGGACGATGGCACCGTGCTCAGGAGGTGTCCGGTTGGCCAGGGTCACCGTTGCACCGGACCGTTCGAGCAGGGTTTTGGCGATGAAGAAGCCAAGCCCCATGCCGTCATGGCCGCCATCACCGCGGTCGAAGGCGCCGCGCCGGCTGGTCACATAGGGCTCGCCGATCTTGTCGATGATATCTTGGGCGAAGCCGGGACCATCGTCGCGGAGCACGAGCACCACGCGATCCGCATTCCAGCGGGCTTCAATCTCGACCTTCGATTCCGCGAAATCGACCGCATTATCGAGGAGATTGCCAAGCCCATAGCGAATACCGGGACTGCGTGTGAAGACGGGTTCCGCCGCATCTCTCCCCTCAGCGTCCGGAGCCGGGCGGCAATCCACGATCACATCCACATCGCTTCCGCTCACAGGCTCGGCACATTCCTGGATCATCACCTTCAGACGGAGCCTGTCGAAGACGTGGTCACCCACCGCATCCTGGTTGGCGAGGCGGGCGAGAATGCCCCGGCATCGCTCAGTTTGGCTGGAAAGCAGCTCCAGATCTTCCCGGAAGCGATCGTCATCCGGCATCTCACGCCGCAATTCCTTCGCAACGAGCGCAATGGTCGCCAGAGGCGTGCCAAGCTCATGGGCCGCAGCAGCCGCAAGGCCATCAAGGGCTGAAAGCTTCTGCTCCCGCGCCAGCACCATTTCGGTGGCGGAAAGGGCGGCCGACATCCGGCGCGCTTCCTCAGCGATGAAGCGAGAATAGATCGCGGCAAAGACGGTACCCGAGACCACGGCCGTCCACATGCCAACCACATAGAGCCGGGGCAGATCCAAGGGCTGACCCGCATACCATGGCAAGGGCATGTGAAAAATGGTAAGCAAGGAGACTGCGGCAAGACACAAGGCGCTCAGGGCGACCGTGCGCTCGACCGGGAGGCTGGATGCCGAAACGGAGACCGGAACCACGAAGAGGAACGAGAACGGGTTCTGCAGGCCACCGGTCATGTAGAGCAAGGCGGCAAGCTGAACCACGTCATAGCCGAGCAGCAGCGCGGCGTAGCGGTCGCTCAAGCGAAGGGTCGAAGGCCATTGCAGGCCCAGCCAAATGTTCAACCAAGCGGAGAGCGCAATGACCCCGAGGCAGGGGCCAAGGGGCAAGTCGAACCCGAGCCAGAAATACACCGCAAGCACCGCGACCGATTGCCCGGTGACTGCAAGCCAGCGCAGGCGTACAAGCGTCTGCAGGCGAAGACGCCCGCTACTGTCCCGGAATGCCTGGCTTTCCACGGTATCGGCGGGCACGGCTGCACGGGCCCAGCCCCTGATCGAGGTCAACAGTCTCTCTCCTTCGCGATCATGAGATCATTTGCTGTGCATTGGCCAGAGTAAAGAATCCGGCTATCTTCGCTTTAACCTAGAAGCAAGTCCATCGAACGACCTTTTTTCGCGAGCAGTTTGTGTTTCAACTAGAAGAAGATGCCGCGATCAGGGTTGTGAACCTGGTGAAGCGTTACGGCACGGTCACGGCGGTCGCAGGCATCAGCTTCATCGTTCCGCGCGGCTCGATCACCGGGCTGCTTGGCGGCAACGGCGCCGGCAAGACGACCACCATCGGGATGCTGCTGGGCCTTGTGCTTCCAACCTCCGGCACGATCGAGATCCTTGGCGTGGACATGGTCCGCCACCGGTACCGCGTTCTGCCTTATATGAATTTCGAAAGCCCTTATGTCGAGATGCCGCTGCGGCTCACCGTGCGCCAGAACTTGACCATCTATGGCAGGCTCTACGGTGTCGATGATCTCAAGACGCGCATCGCCGAGCTTACGCAGGAGCTTGATCTCGGCAGCTTCATCGATCGGCCGACAGGCAAGCTCTCTGCAGGGCAAAAGACGCGGGTGAGCCTCGCCAAGGCGCTGATCAACAAGCCGCTGGTGCTGCTTCTCGATGAACCCACGGCGTCGCTGGATCCGGATACTGCGGATTGGGTGCGCGGCCATTTGCAGACCTATTGCCAGTCATATGGGGCCACAATGCTGCTCGCCTCGCACAACATGGCGGAGGTCGAGCGTCTTTGCGACAATGTGCTGATGACGCGGCAAGGGCGCCTGGTGGATAGCGGCAGCCCCGCCGAGCTCATTCACCGTTACGGACGAGAAACGATGGAAGAGGTCTTCCTCGACGTTGCCCGCGGTCAGTCCGTTCAAGTCGGCTCATGATGGACGTTACACAACAGCCTGCGCGCCGGTTGCCGCGCCTTCGCCATGCCACGGGTTTCTCGCTCGCGCGCGTCGGCGCACTGGTGTTGCGCTATCTCTACCTGCTCCGGGCGTCCTGGCCGCGATTGTTCGATCTGATCTATTGGCCCACGGTTCAGCTGCTGATGTGGGGCTTCCTGCAGATCTATCTCGCGCGGGAGAGCGGCACGCTTGCCCAGACGGTTGGCGTGCTGCTGGGCTCGGCGCTGTTGTGGGACATTCTGTTCCGCGGCCAGCTCGGCTTCACCATCTCCTTCCTCGAGGAGATGTATTCGCGAAACCTCGGCCACCTCATGGTCAGCCCATTGCGCCCGGTTGAGCTCATTGCCGCGCTTATGGTGATGAGCGTCATCCGGATCTGCATTGGCCTTCTGCCGGTCACCTTGCTCGCTTGGGCCTATTTCGGCTTCAATGTCTACAGCATGGGCCTGTGGCTCGTGGCCTTCTTCCTCAATCTCATCCTCACGAGCTGGGCAGTCGGTCTGTTCGTGTGCGGGCTGCTGCTGCGGTACGGCCTGGGGGCGGAAAATATTGCCTGGAGCCTCATGTTCCTATTCATGCCCCTGGCGTGTGTCTATTACCCCCTCGCCGTTCTTCCCGGATGGCTGCAGCCCATTTCAATGGCACTTGCACCCACGCATGTCTTCGAGGGCATGCGAAGCCTGCTTCTGCATGGGGTTGTACGCCCCGAAATGATGCTCAGCGCGCTTGGCCTCAATGCGATCTATTTCGCAGTTGGCGCGTTAAGCTTCGCCTGGTTTCACCGCGACGCGCGGCTACGCGGGCAATTGCTGTCACTGGGTGAGTGAACATGTGGTCCTTCGCCCGTATGCGGCATTGCAACCCCTTGTCACGCATAGCGCAACGGGAAATGACTTGCCCATGAACAGGCAGAATACAATCCTCCTTCTCGCCATCGCGGTGATCATCATCGCGGGCACGGGGCTTGCCGTTCCATGGCTGCTCTCTGGCGCTCAACCGACGTCACAGAGCTCGGGAACCGCGTTGGTCGGCGGGCCATTCGAGCTGACCGATCAGAATGGAAAGCGCGTCACCGACCGGGACTTTCGCGGCAAGTTCATGCTGGTTTATTTCGGTTACACCTTTTGTCCCGACGTCTGCCCGACCGAGCTACAGAGCATGACCGCGGCGGTGAGCGAACTCGGCGAGGATGCCAAGCGCGTTCAACCCATCTTCATCACCATCGATCCGGAGCGCGATACCGTCGAGCAGATGAGGACCTATGTCTCGAATTTCGGGGCCGGGCTCATTGGGCTTACCGGCTCGACCGAGGACATCGTCAAGGCAGCCCAGGCTTATCGCATCTATTTCGCCAAGGTGAAGGATGAGAGCTCGTCTGCCGAATACCTGATGGATCATACCAGCCTCGTCTTCCTCATGGATGAGAAAGGACAGTTCCGTCGCGTCTTCTCCTATGGGACAGATGCGGAGATGATGGCGAAAGGTATTAGGGAGGAGCTGGAAAAGTCCTGATTTCCGACCTAAATGCTGCGATTGCGAAGAACTCTTGCGCAGTCCAACATAATTGGTGCTATTATCGTCCTCTGCTGGCTCTCAAGCTCCCCACCGGTACAGCCCGAATGCGGGCTCCTGCAAAGGCCAAGTCAAGAGGACCCGGTTTGCTCTATCAGCTCTATGAAATGAATCACGCGGTCGTGGCGCCCTGGAGGGCCGCTGCGAATGCGAGCCGCGCGCTGTGGAACGCACCGATCAACCCATTGGCAGAGACTTATTTTGGCCGCGCGATCACAGCGGGGCTCGATGTCTTCGAACGGGTCACGCGACGGTACGGAAAACCGGCATTCGGCATTCACCAAACCGAGGTTGAGGGCAAGACGGTCGCCGTCGAGGAAGAGGTGGTTTGGCGCAAACCGTTCTGCGAGCTCGTGCATTTCAAGAAGAAAGCACGGGTGAAGCAGCCGAAGCTTCTGCTCGTCGCACCAATGTCCGGGCATTTCGCGACCCTGCTTCGGGGCACGGTGCGCACCATGCTCGGTGATCATGACGTCTATATTACGGACTGGGTCGATGCAAAGCAGGTGCCCCTGTCGCTCGGACAGTTCGGTCTCGACGATTACGTCGACTATCTCATCGATATTCTCCGCGTTCTCGGACCTGATACCGCTGTGATGGCTGTATGTCAGCCTTCGGTTCCGGTGCTTTCGGCGGTCTCGGTCATGTCGGACCGGGGCGATCCCAATGCGCCGGCCGCGATGATCCTCATGGGTGGACCGATCGATACGCGCCGAAATCCGACCGAGGTGAACAAGCTGGCCTCGCAGCACGATATCGAGTGGTTCCGCAGCCACGTGATCAATGCTGTCCCGATCGGCGCACCTGGCTTCATGCGCGAGGTCTATCCCGGCTTCCTCCAGCTCACAGGGTTCATGACCATGAACCTGGATCGGCACATCTCGGCCCATCGCGACCTGTTCTGGCATCTGGTGAAGGGGGATGGAGACAGCGCTGAAAAGCACGACGAGTTCTATGACGAGTATCTCTCGGTGATGGATCTCACCGCGGAGTTCTATCTCGAAACCGTCGAGCGCGTGTTCATCAAGCACCAGTTGCCCAAGGGCGAGATGACCCATCGCGGCCAGCCGGTGCGGCCCGAAGCCATCACCAAGACTGCCCTGATGACTGTGGAGGGCGAGCTCGACGACATCTCTGGTGTCGGCCAGACGGAAGCGGCCCATGATCTCTGCCGGAACATTCCGCAAGAGCGGCGGCAGCATCATCTGCAACCCGGCGTCGGGCATTACGGCGTGTTCAACGGTTCGCGGTTCGCCCGCCAGATCGCGCCGCGGATCAAGCAGTTCATTCGAGACAATATGCCGGCCTGAGATGGTTTCGATCGGGCGGGCACAGCTCAAGGTCACCACACCGAAGATCACGGCGCTGCGTATCGATGACGTGAGTGTGCCGCTTGTAATCCGCCGCAATGCCAGAGCGCGCCGCATGATCCTTCGCCTTTCACCCGACGGTGATGGCGTGGTGCTGACGCTGCCGCCGCGCGCAAGCGAGCGCGCAGGGCTCGATTTCGCGGCTAGAAACGGCAATTGGATCCTGTCGCGCCTCAACGATCAACCGCAGCGGATCGAGTTCTACCCCGGCCAGAAGCTGCCCCTCCGCGGTGAGCCGTATGAGATCGTGCATGAGCCGGCAGTGGTCAGAGGGCGCGGGGTCGTGCATGCCACATCCGCCGGCGATCGATCACTCCTCATCGTGCATGGAGAGGCAGCCCATCTTTCCCGACGGCTCACCGACTGGCTGCGAAAGCAAGCGAAGGCTGATCTTGCTGCCGCGTCCGACCGGTATGCCTCGGCCATGGGCGTGCGCTATAAGCGCATCGCTATTCGCGACCAGAAGAGCCGGTGGGGATCCTGCGCCGCCGATGGCCGGCTGTCTTATTCCTGGCGACTGATCCTCACGCCGAGCTTCGTGCTGGATTACGTGGCCGCGCACGAGGTCGCCCATCTCATCGAGATGAATCACAGCGACCGCTTCTGGGCGCTGGTGGTCCGGCATTGTCCCCGATGGCGCGAGGCGCGCCACTGGCTCAAAATCAACGGGTCGGCGCTGCACCGGTACGGCGCTTGAGCTTATACGACTGAGGCACCATTTTGATGATGGTGATATCCTCAGCAAACATGACCCAAACACCCGTTCAAAGCTGGCTTTTTCCAACCTCCGAAGGGCTTTATTGCGAGCCCGGCCAGTTCTTCATCGATCCGCGCACCAGCGTCGATCGGGCCGTGATCACGCATGGGCATAGCGATCACGCACGGGCGAACAGTCGGGCTGTGCTTGGGACAGCTGAGACCATCGCCGTGATGAAGGCTCGCTATGGCGAGGCGGCCGGCGGCTCCTTTCAAGCCCTTGCTTATGGAGAGACCCTCACCATCGATGGGGTGTCGCTGCGGCTGGTCCCGGCGGGGCATATACTCGGTAGCGCCCAGGTCGTGCTGGAATGGGCTGGCAAGCGCGCCGTCATCTCCGGAGACTACAAGCGCGAGGCTGATCCGACCTGCGCCGGCTTCGAGCTCGTCACCTGCGATGTCTTCGTGACCGAGGCAACGTTCGGCTTGCCCGTCTTCCACCATGAGCCGGCCGAGAAAGAGGCACGGCGCCTACTGGCTTCGCTCAACATGATGCCGGAGCGCACGCATCTGCTCGGCGCCTATAGTCTCGGCAAGGCGCAGCGGATGATCGCGGTGCTGCGCGAGCTCGGATATGAGCGGCCGATCTATCTGCATGGCGCGATGGTGTCGCTCTGCACTCTTTATCAGCAGCTCGGTGTGTCGCTTGGCACGCTGATCCCGGTCTATGAAGCCGGAGGCGACAGGCTTGCCGGCGAGATCGTGCTTGCTCCGCCTTCGGCACTCAACGACCGGTGGTCGCGGCGACTGGCGGATCCACTCACAGTGTTTGCCTCCGGCTGGATGCGGGTGCGCGGGCGGGCCCGGCAGCGTGGCGTGGAATTGCCGCTGGTGGTGTCCGATCATGCGGATTGGGAGGGGCTCGTCCAAACCATCATCGAGAGCGAGGCCGAAGAAATCTGGGTGACCCATGGGCGCGATGATGCGCTGGTCCACCAGATTGGAAAGCTGGGCCGGCGCGGACGGGCACTCGCGCTGGTGGGCTATGAGGACGAGGACGAATGATGCGGGGTAAGCGCCGCTCATGAAGGCCTTTTCCGAACTGCTTAATCGATTGGCCTTCACGCCATCGCGCAATGGCAAGCTTGCGCTGCTCGTCGCCTATCTCAAGCAGACGCCAGATCCTGACCGGGGCTGGGCGGTGGCCGCGCTGACGGACGGCCTGTTCTTCCGTCTACCGGTGCGGCGGCTCCTGACCGAGCTGATCGAGCCGAGGGTCGACCCCGTTCTCTACGGGCTTTCGCGGGATTATGTCGGCGATACCGCCGAGACGGTGGCCTTGCTTTGGCCCGATCCCCCGAAAGCGGCAAGCCCATTGCCACCGCCGCCGCGGCTTGCTGATGTGGTGGATTTGATTTCATCCACGGACAAGGCTGATCTGGCCGACCTGGTGGCTGATTGGCTGAACCGGCTCGACGCAAATGGCCGCTGGGCTCTGCTGAAGCTGCTCACCGGGGCGTTGCGCGTGGGTGTCTCCGCCCGGCTCGCCAAGACTGCGATTGCCACTTATGGCGGGGTTGAGCCCGCGGATATCGAAGAGGTCTGGCATGCGATCTCGCCACCTTATGCCGATCTCTTCGCATGGCTTGACGCCAAGGGAGAGAAGCCAGATCCAGGCGCCAAGCCGGTGTTCCGGCCGCTCATGCTCGCCCACCCCATCGAGGAGAATGATTGGCCGGGGCTTAAGCCAGAAGATTATCTGGCCGAATGGAAATGGGATGGGATCCGGGTGCAAGTCGCGGCCAAGGGCGATGAAGTAAGGCTTTATTCCCGCGCGGGCGATGACATCTCCGGCAGCTTTCCGGATATTGCCGTTGCCTTTCGCGGCCGGCATGCGGTGCTGGATGGCGAGCTCCTGGTCATGCGCAATGGTGACATCGCGCCGTTCAACGATCTGCAGCAAAGGCTCAACCGAAAGACCGTCACCGCCCGGATGGTCAAGGATTACCCTGCCCATGTGAGGCTTTATGATATGCTGCTGGAGGGGGATGACGACCTTAGGCCCCTGCCGCTCACCGAGCGACGCGCCCGGCTCGAAGCCTGGCACGACCTCGCGAACGTGCCCCATAGCGATGTTTCGGAGCTCATCGCCTTCGACAGTTTCGACGCGCTGAACCGGTTGTGGGAGGCTTCGCGCGAGAATGGCATCGAGGGGCTGATGCTCAAGCGGCGTGACAGCCCTTATCTGGCCGGGCGCCCAAAGGGCTATTGGTGGAAGTGGAAGCGCTCACCGCTCACCCTCGATCTGGTGTTGATGTATGCACAGCGCGGGTCCGGCAAGCGGTCGTCCTACTATTCCGATTACACGTTCGGCGCTTGGCGACAGGGATCGGAAGGCGAGGACGAGCTGGTGCCGGTGGGGAAGGCCTATTCAGGCTATACGGACGAGGAATTGCTGAGGCTCGATCGCTGGATCCGCAACAACACCGTCGACCGCTTCGGTCCGGTACGTGCCGTAAAGCCCGGCATCGTTCTTGAGGTCGCCTTCGATTCCGTGCATTCCTCTAGCCGGCACAAGTCTGGAGTTGCGATGCGCTTTCCGCGAATTCACCGCATCAGATGGGACAAGCCGCCTGAGGAGGCGGACCGGCTGGAGACGTTGGAGACGCTCATCAGCGGCGAGGGTGCCTCCCGATAATGTCTGCGCCTCTTACAAAAGCATTCTTTGCCCGGAATGTGGTGGATGTGGCGCGCGATTTGATCGGCGCGACCCTACTGGTCGACGGCGTCGGCGGCGTGATCGTCGAGACGGAGGCCTATGATCGCGATGATCCGGCCTCCCACAGCTATTCCGGCCCGACACCACGCAATCGGGTGATGTTTGGCGAGCCCGGGCATGCCTATATCTATCGCTCCTATGGCATCCATTGGTGCGTCAATTTCGTCTGCCGGTCGGGGGTCGATGACGGGCTCGCGACGGGTGCGGCCGTGCTCATCCGGGCCATCGCGCCGACGCATGGCATCGGCGAGATGGTTGCGCGTCGCGGGCTCGACAATCCTTTGCAGCTCTGCGCAGGCCCGGGTCGGGTCTGCCAGGCCCTAGGGTTATCGATCGCGCATAACGGCCTTGCCCTGGATGAGCCACCGTTCCTCTTGGAGCCGGCGGAAGAACGGCCGCCCGTGGTAGCAGGACCGCGTATCGGGATCAGCAAAGGGGTTGAAACGCCTTGGCGGTTCGGACTCGCAGGCTCGCGCTATGTGAGCAAGAAATTACGTCAGGCTTGAGAGACAGCAGGAAAAGCGCCCGGCCGTAAGCAGCAGGAAAAGCGCCCGGCCGTAACAGCAAGGGCTCAACGCTTTGCTCAAATATGAACTTGTGTGCTGACTGCGCTCGAGTCGCTGTGATCGTCTCCGAAAAAGTGGTCAAACATTAGGGTTCCCAGAACGCCAACAGTGGCACTTGGCACGCTGGCATAGGCAGCACCCTTCACGAAATCCCAAGGGGACTTCTCCGAAAATACTCGACCTTGACCGTCAATGAAGGTGTCAATTCCGTGTTGAACCTGAACGTTCGGAAGCAGCGGTTGAGTCAGATGTACTAAGTCTTTATGCTCGGGATTAACCCACATTCTTCCCGCTGCATCCTTCCATTGATTTACACCTTCGTGAATTAGTACCTTGTTCGTCTCCGGTTTCTTTATGACAATGGGATAAATATTAATGTGGGGCGCCATACAAAGAACTCCATAAGATCGATGCGGGATAGCTCGATCGAATGAAGCCGTAATGCCGGGGCGTCTGATTCGCAATCTTAGGTTGTACGATCACCAACAAACCGAGCATCCTGCATAGAGGGGATGCGCGGGGGACCGGCCGTTTACACGCTGCACATTCTCAATCGACCAGCACCTTGCCCATCACGCCCGTGAGACGCTTTGCGAAGGCCGCAGGGTCCGGGACCGGCTCGCCCTCGAGGATATAGGCCTGATCGAGCAGCAGCCAGGCGGCCTCATTGATCTCATCTGAGGCGCCATTGAGCTTTGCGCGACGCGCAAGCCCGGAAATCACCGGATGGTTCGGATTGAGTTCAAGGATCGGCTGGGCCTGCGTTCCGCCTCCGGGTGCTTGCTTGGCCAGCAGACGCTCAAGGTGACGGTCAAGCCCGCCAGCATCGGCCACAAGGCATACGGGCGAGGATGTCAGCCGCTCTGACAGCCGCACATCCTTCACCGCATCACCCAAGCTCTGCTTGATGGCCGCAAGGAGGGTTCCCAACGCGGATTTATCCTGCGCCTGATCCGATTTAATCTCTTCGGTCTTCTCAAGGGGGATAGAGGCGAGATCCGCCGCCCCCTGGGTGATCGAGCGGAACGGCTTGCCATCAAAGCCAAGCGCCGACCGGGTCCAGAAGCTGTCGACCGGATCGGTCAGAAGCAGCACCTCCAGGCCTCGCGCCTTGAAGCCTTCCAGCTGCGGGGCTGCAGCGGCCTTGCGGACGTCGTCAGCCGTCACGTAGTAGATCGCGGTCTGGTTCGTCTTCATGGCCGCGACATATTCCTTGAGAGTGCGCGTCTCACCTTCGCTTGCGGTCGTGCGGAAACGCACGATTTCGAAAAGCTCGTCCCGGCGCGCGGCGTCCTCGTAGAGGCCTTCCTTGATCACGGCGCCATAGCTTGCCCAGATCTTCGCAAATCCTTCCGGATCCTGTTCGGCGGTCCGCTTGATCTCCGACAGGACCCGGTTGGTCACGGCCTTGCGGATCTGACCGACAAGAGGGTTGTTCTGAAGCATCTCGCGGGAGATGTTCAGCGGCATGTCCTCGCTGTCGATGACGCCGCGGATGAATCGGAGATAACCGGGGAGGAATTCCGCATCATCGGTGATGAAGACTCGGCGGACGTAGAGCTTTTGCCGACCGCGCCGCTCCGGATCGAAAAGGTCGAAGGGCGGCTCCGAGGGGATACACAGGAGGACGGCGTATTCGTGCCGTCCTTCCGCGCGATAGTGGATGATGAGGGCCGGATCGCTATAGATGCCAGCAAGGGCGCCAAAGAACTCCTTGTATTGCTCGGGTGTGATCTCGGATTTTGACCGCGTCCACAGAGCTGCCGCCGTGTTGATCTGGCGTGCTTCCCCGGGCTTGCCCTCGTTCACCTCAACGAGCCGGATCGGAATGGCGACGTGATCGGAATAGGCGCGCACGATCTGCTCGATCCGCCATGCCTCAAGGAAGGACTTTGCGTCGTCCTTCAGGGTGAGCCGAATAGAGGTACCGCGCCGGGGCGCGTCGTCGCCCTCGTAGGGTTCGATGGTGAATGAGCCCGAACCATCGGATGACCATTGCCAGACTTCATCACTTCCGGCGCGGCGCGAGACGACATCGACGCGGGATGCCACCATAAAGGCCGCATAAAAGCCGACACCGAACTGGCCGATGAGCTTGGGGGCGCTGCCGCTCTCGCCGATGCTTTCCATGAAGGCATGGGTGCCGGACCGTGCGATCGTGCCGAGATTGTCGATCAGTTCCGCGCGGCTCATGCCGATGCCATTGTCCGCGACGGTCAGTGTACCCTTGGTCTTGTCGGCAACCAGGGTGATGGCGAGTTCAGGATCATCTGCCAGCAAGGCCGGATTGGACAAAGCCTCGTAGCGAAGCTTGTCACAAGCATCGGCGCTATTCGAGATCAGCTCGCGAAGGAAGATATCGGTATCAGAATAGACGGAGTGCACCATCAGGTGCAGGAGGCGGGCGACTTCAGCCTGAAAGGAATGGGTTTCGCCGGAGGCAAGAGCTTCGGCAGCAGCTCCACTGCCGGACTTGTCTGTCGCGGTCATTCTCGTTGAGGTCCCTTACATCTACTGATCCACCGGGCGGGATATCGGCAAAAGTCGTATGGAAATCAAGAGAGCCGGCAGATAAGAAGGTCCAGAAAGGGTCGAGCCGGCCGTCGGTTTCCCGACGCCGGCCCGGCCTGTTACCTGCCACTGACTGAACTCAAGGGAGATACGCGGTGGCCCGGCTCCTCAAAGCACTTCGAGGGGGGCTGGGGGGCTGAGATCTCCGAAGCTCTTCTCAAAGCCGAACCACCAGAGGCAACGATGCAAATCTGCTACTGCAATTCGGCCGTAGAAGGGCTGGTTCGTGGCAAAAGAAAGGTATGCAGAACCCGGATTATTAGGGCTCAACGCGTCGGAATCGGCTTCTCGCCGCGATAATCATAGAAGCCTCGCTGCGTCTTACGCCCGAGCCAGCCCGCCTCAACATATTTCACCAGAAGCGGACAGGGCCGGTACTTCGAATCGGCCAGTCCCTCATACAGCACCTGCATAATGGACAGGCAGGTATCAAGCCCGATGAAATCGGCGAGCTCCAAGGGGCCCATGGGATGATGGGCGCCCAGCTTCATCGCGGTATCGATAGCCTCGACGGTCCCGACCCCTTCATAAAGGGTGTAAACCGCCTCATTTATCATCGGCAGCAGAATGCGATTAACGATGAAGGCCGGGAAATCTTCAGCAACGGCGATGGTCTTGCCCAAGCCAATGGTGAAATGGCGGACGGTGTGGAAGGTCTCATCATCGGTGGCAATACCGCGGATAAGCTCCACCAGCTCCATCACCGGCACCGGATTCATGAAGTGGATGCCCATGAAGCGCTCGGGGCGGTCCGTCGCAGCAGCCAGACGTGTGATGGAGATCGACGACGTGTTGGTGGCGACGATGGCATCAGGCCGGACGACCGGGCAAAGCTGACCGAAAATCTTCCGCTTGACCTGCTCGTCCTCACTGGCCGATTCGATGATCAGATCACAGGGCTCAAGACCCTCGAGCGTCTCGGCGATATGGATGCGTCCCAGCGCGCTCCTGCGGTCATCCTCGGAGATGCGGCCATTGCGAACCTGCCGCGCCATGTTGCCGTTGATCGTGGCCAGCGCCGACTCGATCGTCTCCCGCGTCAGGTCGTTGAGATAGACATCGTGACCCGCCAGCGCACAGACATGGGCAATACCATTGCCCATCTGACCAGCACCAATCACGCCAACCCTGCGGATATCCATCATTTCCACCAAAATTAACTCTCGCGGCCCGCGAGACTAGCGCATATCGCCCCGCGATGGAATTACCGCCAGATTGAATATTGCACTGCACTCAAACGAGCGACGCGTCACCTGGCCTGGATGCCGGAAGCGGTGGCGCGCCGCTCAGCGTGGACTGGAGCGGAAGGCCGGCTCGAAGGGACCTGTCAGATCTCACCGGCCGCCCTCCCAATCAGTACCCGGCCTTCTCAAGCTCGGCATCCAGCTCCGGCATAGCCTGGAAGAGATCGCCGACATAGCCATAATCAGCCACTTGGAAGATCGGTGCTTCTTCGTCCTTGTTGATCGCGACGATCACCTTGGAGTCCTTCATGCCCGCCAGGTGCTGAATGGCGCCTGAGATGCCAACGGCAATGTAAAGCTCGGGCGAGACCACCTTGCCGGTCTGACCAACCTGGTAGTTGTTGGGAACGAAACCAGCATCCACGGCAGCGCGCGATGCGCCAACTGCGGCACCCAGACGGTCGGCGACCTTTTCCAGAAGCGCGAAGTTCTCACCCGACTGCATGCCACGACCGCCGGAGATGACGATCCGTGCCGAAGTGAGCTCCGGGCGATCCGATTTCGACAGATTCTCGGAGACATATTCCGAAAGTCCGCTGGATCCGGGCGCGCCGATCTGCTCGATTGCAGCGGAACCGCCCTCGGCCGGAGCTGCCTGGAAGGCAGAGGTTCTGACGGTGATCACGCGCTTGCTGTCGGTGCTCTGCACCGTCTCAACGGCATTGCCAGCGTAGATCGGGCGCTCGAAGGTGTCCTGTCCCTTCACGGCGGTGATATCGGACACCTGCATGACATCCAGCAGCGCCGCGACACGCGGCATGAAGTTCTTGCCATTGGAGGTCGCGGGGGCAATCAAAACGTCGTAATTGCCGGCAAGTCCGACGATCAGGTCGGCCATGGCCTCGGCGAGCGGGCGCTCGAGACCGCCATCGTTGACCTGCAGGACCTTGGCAACGCCGGGCAGCGCGGCAGCCTGCTTGGCCACCGCCTCAGCATTGTTGCCGGCCACCAGAACGTGAACCTCGTTGCCGATCTGGCTCGCAGCGGTCAGCGCCTTGTGGGTTGCGTCCTTGAGGTTCGCGTTGTCGTGCTCAGCGATCAAAAGGGTGGTCATCTCAGATCACTCCCGCTTCGTTCTTCAGCTTGCTGACGAGCTCGGCGACGGAGCCGACCTTGACACCGCCCTGCCGCTTCGGCGGCTCGCTCGTGTTCAGCACCTTGAGCCGAGGCGTCGTATCCACGCCGAAATCGGCAGGCGTCTTCTCATCGATGGGCTTCTTCTTGGCCTTCATGATGTTCGGCAGCGACGCATAGCGCGGCTGGTTCAAGCGAAGATCAGTCGTGGCAATGAAGGGCGCCTTCACGTTCAGGGTCTGCAGCCCGCCATCGATCTCGCGGGTGATGGTTGCGCCACCGTCAGTGAGCTCGATTTTTGAGCAAAATGTCGCCTGCGGCCATTTCAGAAGCGCGGCCAGCATCTGCCCGGTCTGGTTCGCATCGTCGTCGATGGCCTGCTTGCCAAGGATCACCAGGCCCGGCTGCTCCTGTTCGACCACGCCCTTAAGGATCTTGGCGACCGCGAGTGGCTCGACGACACCGTCATGCTTCACCAGAATGCCGCGATCGGCGCCCATAGCCAGAGCGGTCCTGATGGTCTCCTGGGCCTGCTGCGGACCAATGGATACGGCAACGATCTCGGTCGCCTTACCAGCTTCCTTCAAACGAACCGCTTCCTCGACGGCGATTTCGTCGAATGGGTTCATCGACATCTTCACATTGGCCAATTCGACGCCAGAGCCGTCGGACTTGACCCTTATCTTGACGTTGTAGTCGACGACCCTCTTGATCGCTACCAATACCTTCATCGTGTTCCCAACTCCCATCCGTCGGTCTTGTAGCCGCCTGCGACGTGAACGTAGGTTGAAGCAATCACCCACCGAATGGTGGCGCCGCCACGTGACGCTCTACCAGCCGGCAGGACGATCACGAGGGGATCTCGAAGCGAACCTCATCCCTGCGCGCGCCGCACGCTAGTGCGCCAAAGCAAGGCTCGTCAATTGGATTGCCGTACAAACCCCCGTCTTATGCGACAGGATGTCATCCCTTGGCAAGGAGACCGTACCGGCAAGTCTCAACCGCGTGGATTCGAGCCAGGTGCGGAACCAACCGAAAGCAGCTCTGTTATCGCAAGACCAGGGCGAGGAATGCTACCGGTTTGCGCCGGGAGTCCACAGGACATCGCCCGGACCTCTGGCGTTTATCCAGCGGCTGGCCACAAACAGAAAATCCGACAGGCGGTTGATGTAGCGCAAAGCCGGATCGCCGACCGTCTCGCCATCAAGGCTCGCCAGCTGCACCACCAGACGCTCGGCGCGGCGGCAGACGGTCCGGCTGACATGGAGGGCCGCGGCGGCGGGATGACCGGCCGGGAGCACGAAGGAACGAAGCGGCGAAAGTTCCGCGTTCAGAGTGTCTATTTGCTTCTCCAGCCGCTCGACCTGCGAGGATACGATCCGGAGTGGTTCATAGGGAAGCGGCTCGCCGCGGTCCGGGGTGCACAGGTCAGCACCGAGGTCAAAGAGATCATTCTGGATGGATTCCAGCATGGGATCGAGTTCGGCATGATGGGGCAAAGAGAGATGAGCCCGGGCAACGCCAATTGTGGCGTTGGTTTCATCCACGGTGCCATAAGCTTCAATGCGAAGATGGGATTTAGGAAGCCGTTCACCAGTCGAAAGGGCCGTCGTGCCGTCATCCCCGGTGCGGGTGTAGATCTTATTCAGGACAACCATCATCCGTCCTCCAAGCGCTCTCACAAACGCGGCGGGATTGACCTTCGGGAACTGATCCAGACTCTGAAAGACACTTTCGAGACGAGGTACCAATCAGCTCCATGCAACAGGTATTGTTTGTCTGCCTCGGAAACATCTGCCGATCTCCTTTAGCCGCTGAGGCGTTTCGCGTAGAAGCCCAGCGCTGCGGAATGAATTCGCTCAGGGTTGATTCGGCGGGCATCAGCTCTTGGCATATCCGGGAGAAACCCGATCGGCGAGCCCTGAGTGCCGGCCTCGCGCGCGGGCTCGATATTTCGGGCCATCGCTCGCGCCTGATCGGTCCCAATGACTTCATCGTCTCGGACATTATTCTGGCCCTGGACGAAGAAGTCTATGGCTCGCTGGTTGGCATGACCGATTGCCAATGCGTCAACAAAATCCGGCTGCTCATGGACTTTGCGGAGAGAACGACAGAGCGTGAGGTGCCCACCCCCTATTTCGGCGATGAGGCCGATTTCGAGCTGATGCTCGATCTCATCCAGGATGGGGTCTGCGGCCTTGCTGCCTATCTCAAGTCGCTGAGAGCGTAATACTCTTCTGAGTAGTCTTTCAGAGGGTAGATCTCTTCAGAAACGTAAGGCCCGCCCCCGCGCGAAGGACGCGAGGAGTACAGCACGAATTGCCGGACCTCGAAAGGCCGGCTCTCGAACAGGCTATGGGCCGCGACGAAGCTCTGCACCCCCTCCACGCCGGAGTCACGCAGCCGAGCGAGCGTAACGTGGGGGGTGAACTTCCGGGGCTCGGGCTTGAGGCCGACGACCTGGCACAGGCGTTCGTGCCAGGTCTGGAGCCGCTTCAGGCTGCCACTCTCATCATCGTCGACCCCGGCCCAGATCGCGCGCGGCTTGGCGCCGCCAAAGCTACCAACGCCCTTCAGCCGGATTGTGAAGCTCGGCATGTCGACATCATCGAGCGCCTCGACGAGTTCACGGGCGATCCCATCGCTGATGTCGCCCATAAAACGCAAAGTGATGTGGTAGGATTCCGCTTCGATCCAGCGGGCGCCCCAAACGCCGCCTTGCATAAGCTGAAGCTCGTCCGCAATGTCCGCTGGGATTTCGAGGCCCGTGAAGAGACGAGGCATAGAAGCACCTCCTGGCCGACTGCCGAACAAACGTCCGCATGAACATCAACGCTATACGGATTCGCCGGCGATGCAACGGAGGATGCCCTCATCAGGCTCCCCTCGCCTATTCATATAGGCAGCGGGCCGATCATGGACAGGGGTTCTTATGCACCAGGTGAATGGCGTCAATCTCCTTCAGCAGCTCCGGACTTAGGGAAACCGCAGCCGCATCGATATCTGCAGCGAGCTGCTGCATGGTGGTGGCACCAATGATTACTGAAGTGGTAAACGGGCGCGAGACGGCGAATGCGATGGCCATTTGGGCGGGATCGACACCGAACCGCCGGGCGAGCGCCACATAGGCGTCGATGGCCACCTGGCTGCCAGGACCCTCATAGCGCTGCAGCCGATCAAAGAGCTGCTTGCGCGTCCCAGCCGGGAGGGCGCCATTGGCGTATTTCCCGGTGAGGTAGCCTTGCGCGAGAGGAGAATAGGCGAGCAAGCCGACCTGTTCGCGCAGCGCTATTTCCGCCAATCCGTCCTCGAAGGTCCGGTTGACGAGAGAATAGGCATTCTGAATGGACTGAACCCGCGGCAGGCGCTTTGCCTCGGCGGTGGTCACGAAACGCATGGTACCCCAGGGAGTCTCATTGGATAAGCCGATGTGGCGGACTTTGCCCTGCTCGACAAGCCGGTTGAGCGCACCGAGTTGCTCCTCGATCGGCACTTCATCCTCGGTGATCTCCAGAGGCCGACGTTCGCCGAATGTGGGAACTTTACGATCGGGCCAATGAAGCTGGTAGAGATCGATATAATCCGTGCGGAGCCGTTTCAGGCTTTTCTCGCAAGCCTCGAAAATCTGCTCGGGCGTCAAGCGAGCGGGAACATTATCGTCGCGGAACCAGGTGCGATCGGTGCGCCCCACGATCTTGCTTGCCAGGATGACCTTGTCGCGCCGGCCGCGGGATCTGAACCATGAGCCGATGATCCGCTCGGTGCTTCCCTGCGTCTCGGGCTTGGGGGGTATCGAATAAAGCTCGGCGGTGTCGATGAAATTGATGCCGCGGTCGAGGGCGTAATCGATCTGGGCATGGCCTTCGGCTTCAGTGTTCTGCTCGCCCCAGGTCATGGACCCCAAGCAGATTTCGCTCACCTGAAGGTCCGTCCGACCCAATTTCCGATAGTTCACGATGCACTCCCGCTTGTCTGCGCTGAGTGCGGTTAGCGGAGGTGGCGCGGTATGTCTAGCCGCAAGCGGGCCCTGCTGCGTCAGGATCAGCCGGCCTGGGCACCGTTGGCACGCGTCAGGAGCTGCTCGACGAGCGGCGTGACGCGCTCGACGATCGTTGCGATCCCCTTCGCATTGGGATGCATGCCATCCTCCAGGTTTAGCGAGGCCTCTGCAGCAACCCCCTCCAGGAAAAACGGATAGAGCAGCGCGCCATGCTGCTGCGCGAGGCGGGCATAAATGGAATTGAAGGCATCGCCATATTCCTTGCCCATGTTGGGAGGCGCGATCATGCCGGCGAGGAGCACGGGGATCTTTCGGCTGCTCAGGCGCTTGAGGATCTCTCCCAGCGCCTTTTCGGTCACCGCAGGATCAACACCGCGCAGGGCATCATTGGCGCCAAGCTCGACGATCACCGCATCGACATCGTCCGGCACAGCCCAATCAAGCCGCGACAGGCCGCCAGAGGCGGTGTCGCCCGAGACGCCGGCATTGATCACCGTCACGTCATGCCCCTTCTCTCGCAAGGCCTTCTCCAGCTGGGCCGGGAAGGACTCGCCGGCGCCAAGTCCAAAGCCTGCCGAAAGGCTGTCGCCGAGCACGACGAGCTTCAGCGGCTCGGCCGCGCGCGCGAGAGCGAAAGTGCCGGAAAGCATCATGACGACCAGCAGGAGTAACACCGTCTTGATTTGCCGCATGCTCGATCCATATGCCTCAAACTATTGAAATCCATAGAGCGTGAGCAGATTTCCCTTGGCCGATCCGATCGTTGCCCTCTCAGACGTCCGCCTGACATTGCCAAGCCGTGCCGGTCCGGTCGAGATCCTGCGCGGTATCGATCTCGTGATCTCGCCGGGCGAAGCCATCGGCCTGGTTGGGCCATCCGGCTCGGGCAAGACCACGCTGCTGATGGTGCTCGCTGGCCTCGAGCCGCCGAGTGCGGGAACAGTGAAGGTTGCCTCTCGCGATCTGACGGGCCTTGGCGAAGATGCGCTCGCCGCATTCCGCCGCGACAATGTGGGCATTGTCTTTCAAGCCTTCCACCTCATTCCGACCATGACGGCGCTCGAGAACGTTGCAGTCCCGCTCGAGTTCAAGGGCGAGCGCAATGCCTTTACCCTCGCGGCCGAGCAGTTGAAGCGGGTGCGGCTGGGGCATCGGCTGGACCATTATCCCGGCCAGCTCTCCGGCGGAGAACAGCAGCGGGTTGCAATCGCACGGGCGCTGGCAACGGGGGCACAGCTGCTTCTGGCGGATGAACCGACGGGCAATCTGGACCAGGAGACGGGTGCGCAGATCGTCGACTTGCTGTTCTCGGTCCAGAAGGAGGAGAAGGCGACCTTGGTGCTCGTCACCCATGATCCGGCTCTGGCCGAGCGGTGCTCACGGGTCATCCATATGGCAGACGGCCGTATCATCGGAGAACGCCAGCCCGGCAGAACCCCCGCCGAGACGGAAGTGCTCGCATGAGCAATGCCGATGCCGCTGTGCCGCGGGCAATCGCGACGACCGCTTCGAAGACAGGTGCCACACTTCCCATCAGTTTCCGCATTGCGCTGCGCGAGCTGCGGTCGGGCTTACGCGGATTCGGCATTTTCCTGCTGTGCCTCATTCTGGGCGTTGCCGCCTTGGCCGGCGTGCGCTCCCTCTCCTCGGCGCTCGGGGAAGGGCTCACGAACCGCGGGCAGGTCATCCTGGGCGGGGATGCTGAATTCTCCCTCGTCCACCGTGAGGCCGGCGCGCAGGAAATCGCGTTCCTGCAGTCGCAAGGCCGCCTCAGTCAGGTCTCCACGATGCGGGCCATGACCCGCTCAACCAAAAGCGACGCGCGCGCCCTGGTCGAGCTCAAGGCGGTGGATGAGACTTATCCTCTCTTCGGGGAGGTGAGGCTCGAAGGAGGCGGGTCACTTGATGAAGCCTTAGCCAAGCGGGATGGCCATTGGGGCGTTGTTGCCGATCCGGTGCTGCTCACCCGGCTCGGCGTGGCGCCGGGAGACCTCGTGCAGGTTGGCACCCTTGAGTTCCAGGTGCGCCACCCCCTTGCCAGCGAACCGGACCGACTGTCCGAAGGGCTTATGTTCGGCCCCCGCCTGTTCATGACCCGGGAGGCCTTGGCCGAGAGCGGTCTGGTCCAGCCAGGAAGTCTCGTCACGAATGCCTACCGAATGAGAATGGACACTGGCGGCGAGGGGGCGCTGCGCACCCTGCTCGAGGAGGTCCGAACGCGGTTTCCTGACGCCGGCTGGCGCATCAAGTCGCGCGAGAATGCCGCTCCCGGCGTTGAACGCTTCGTTGCCCGCCTGACCCTGTTCCTATCTCTGGTGGGGCTTACCGCCCTGTTTGTCGGCGGGGTCGGCATCGCCAATGCGGTCACGAACTTCCTCGATGCCCGCCGGCGGAACATTGCCATTCTGAAATGTGTCGGCGCGCCGGGGCGAGCGATCTTCGAAATCTATCTTATCCAGGTGATGATATTGGCGGCGCTGGCCATCGGCATCGGGCTCGTGATTGGGGCTGCTATTCCAATTGCCCTGGCTCATCTCCTGGCCGATATGCTGCCGCTGCCCCTGGAGACGGGCATCTATCCCCTCTCACTGTTCGCCGCTGCGGCGTTTGGCGTGCTGGTCACGCTGGCCTTCGCGATCTGGCCTTTGGGTCGCGCGCGAGACATACCGGCACAGTCGCTCTTCCGGGATGCGATCACTCCCGCACGTCGCCTGCCCCACCGGCCCTATATCATGGCAGTTGCCGTGGTGCTCCTGATCCTGGTGAGTGTCGCGCTGGCCACATTCGAAGACAAGCAGCTGACCCTTTGGTACATTTTCGGCCTCGCTGCAGGGTTTGCGATCCTTGTCGGATTGGGAAAGGCGCTGACCTGGGCAGCCGCGAAAATGCCCACCAAAAAAACCGGCCCGATCACGCGGCTCGCCATTGGCAATCTGCATCGTCCGGCAGCACCCACCGTCTCTGTTGTGCTATCGCTGGGGCTCGGGCTGTCGCTGTTCGTGACCCTGGCATTGGTCGATACCAACCTGACGCGGGAATTGCAGCGCAATCTGCCGGGCCAGGCGCCGTCATTCTTCTTCCTCGACATTCAGCCCGACCAGCATGATCGTTTCGAGCAAATGCTCAAGGGCCTGCCGGGGGCTCACGACATACAGAGCGTGCCCATGCTCCGGGGAACCGTCGTGAGCGTAAATGGGGTACCCTCACAGCAGGTGAAGGTGGACCCGGAGGTTGCCTGGGTGTTGCGTGGTGATCGCGGCCTTACCTATTCGGAGATACCGCCAGCCAATTCCGTGATCACGGAAGGCGAATGGTGGCCGAAGGATTATTCGGGCGAACCCCTGGTCTCGATGGCCGAGGATGCCGCGCGTGGCATGGGCCTCAAGGTTGGAGATCACCTGACAGTCAATGTTCTCGGCCGCGAGATCACGGCGCGAATCGCCAGCCTGCGTCAGGTCGAATGGCGTTCGCTCGCCATGAATTTCGTGCTCGTCTTTTCGCCAAATGCCCTGCGCGGTGCTCCACACACTTTCCTGGTGACCGTCAAGGCTCCCCCGGGGAATGAGCCCGAGGTGCTGAAGGTCATGTCGGATGCCTTTCCCAACAGCACGGCCGTTCGGGTGAAGGAAGCGCTGGATACGGTGAACGAGCTGATGGAACAGCTGCTTACGGCGGTGCGCGGTGCCAATGCGGTTACCCTGCTCGTCGGCGTGCTGGTCCTTGCCGGCGCGCTCGCAACCGGACTGCGCACGCGCATCTATGATGCCGTGGTGCTTAAAACATTCGGGGCCAGGCGCCAGCAGCTCCTCGTTGCCTATGCTCTGGAATATGGCCTTCTCGGGCTGACCACCGCCATATTCGCGGTCGTCGCGGGCGCGGCCGGTAGTTACGCAATCCTTACCTTTGCCATGCAGAGTAGCTGGACTTTTTCGGGTGAAGTGGCAATCACCGCCGCTTTGTTGGCCACCTGTGTCACGATCGCTGCCGGGCTCATGACGACCTGGGCGGCGCTGCGGGCAAAGGCTACGCCGATTCTGCGCAACGAGTGAGAGCAGAAGCGGTCCCTTGTGCTTGTCAATGACAGTAAATCACCCCATATCTAGCGAACCTGGGCGAGGAGGCACAGCGATATGGCAGACCTGAACAATCGCAGCAGCTACGCGCAGCGCGGCGTCGCCGGAACGGCCTTCGCGGTCGACGAGGGACTCCGCGCCTATATGCTGCGAGTCTACAATTACATGACCATCGGGCTCGTGATCACGGGCCTCGCGGCACTTGGCGTGTATTCGCTGTCGGTGACGAGCATCGAGGCCGATGCTGTGGCTCGGGCCGGCGGTGTTCTGCTTACGCAATTCGGCTATACGCTGTTCGTCAGCCCGTTGAAGTGGGCAGTGATCTTCGCGCCTCTCGCGATGGTGTTCTTCCTCAGCTTCCGATTGAACGCCATGAGCGTTGCCGGCGCTCAGCTCGCATTCTGGGTGTTCGCCCTGCTGATGGGCATCTCTCTGTCGTCCATCTTCCTGGTTTACACCCATGGCTCGATAGCACGGGTGTTCTTCATCACCGCGGCGTCGTTCGGCGCGTTGAGCCTCTGGGGCTACACCACCAAGCGCGACCTTGCGCCCTGGGGCTCGTTCCTGTTCATGGGGCTGATCGGCATTATCATCGCCTCGCTGGTCAATATCTTCCTGGCCAGCTCAGCGCTCGATTTCGTCGTGTCCTGCGCGGGCGTGCTGATCTTCGCAGGGCTCACCGCCTATGACACGCAGTCGATCAAGGAGATGTATTTCGAGGGCGACTCGGCCGAGGCGGCCGGGCGCAAGGCTATCCTTGGTGCCTTGCGACTCTATCTCGACTTCATCAACCTGTTCCTGATGCTGCTCCGCCTTTTTGGGAACAGGAACTGACCTCGCGCTGGGTGGCTGCAAGCCTCTGCTTGAAAGTTCTTCAATCCAACAAAAAGCCCCCGGGAACAAGTCCCGGGGGCTTTCGCTGACGCCTCCCCTTATGTCCTTCAGGCTGTCAGTGGAGCTCCCTCCATCCTTCGCTCCAAAACTCAGTGAACACCGTCTCTGCCGGGCCGCCAGCCGAAAGCGCTCCAGCATCGGCGACAGGTCATGTCGCTCGCGCGGCTTATCTCTCCTATCCTGACTAGATTGGCACCAGCTTCGGCTGCCGGTCTATGGCCTTGAGCACCTGCTTGATGTCGTGTCCTCGGCGCAGAATTGCGCCCGTCTGTGCAATGACTGCGTAGAGGCCTTGCTTGTGGCGCAGTTTCGGTTGCTTCTCGATCCGGTAGAGCGGTACCTCGCTGCTCCGTCGGAATATGGAGAACACCGCCTTGTCGCGCCCATGGTCGATTGCATAGTCGCGCCAAGCACCTTCAGCGACCCTGCGGCCGTAAACCGAAAATATTGCGGAAAGCTCTTGCCGATCGAA
Source organism: Rhodoligotrophos sp. CJ14 (assembly GCF_038811545.1). Classification (GTDB taxonomy): domain Bacteria; phylum Pseudomonadota; class Alphaproteobacteria; order Rhizobiales; family Im1; genus Rhodoligotrophos; species Rhodoligotrophos ferricapiens. The sequence continues at coordinate 3,305,166 of NZ_CP133319.1, read as the reverse complement.
TGCTGTGGCTACATTGCTGCTGGGAGATGGCTTACCATTCGCAGCAGCCTGGAGCGCGGTCGCATTCGCCCGCGCCCCGATCTGAACTATGGGTTCAGTATCGTTCATCGCTCCTACCGGAAACAAGGGGCCGTCAGCGTCATATTATCGTCATGATGGCCCAGCGCCGGCAGCTTGGCAAGATGCGGAAAAGATTAGCGCCGTCAAACTTTCGGGTCAGCGCGACCAATCGCAGTCTCGATCACGCGAACAGCATCCGGTGAATCCCACAAGGCGGTTCCCATCAGGCGCGCAACCTCTTTACCCTGCGGATTGACGAGAATGGTGGTCGGCAGACCCACGCTTTTGAGCGAACGCAGAGATTTCGTCGTGGGGTCCAAGTAAAGCGCGAGGTTGGAAATCTTGATCTCGTCGAGAAAGGCCTGCGCCGCAGGGGCGCCCTTCTGATCGAGACTTATGGCTACGACTTCGAAATCGTCCCCGCCATAGTTCCTTTGGAGCTCGGCCAAGCCCGGCATTTCCTCCCGGCATGGGGCGCACCATGTGGCCCAAAGATTAACGAGCACCGTCTTACCGCGCCATTTCGCCAGGCTCTGTTCCTTCCCGTCCGCATCGGTGAAGGTAAAGTCGGGGATGTCCTGGGGCGACTTATGAATGACAAGCGCCGCCATCTGTCCTGTGGCAAGCTCAGACGGGAGGGTTGCACCGGTCGTCTCGCCGCCTCCAGCATTCTGTGCATTGCGCGGCTCGTCGGTGATCAGGTAAAGGGCTGCAGCAGCGATCGCGAGCAGGACCAGACCGACAGCCACCATCAGCCTTCGACTATTTTGGCGGGGGGCAGTGGCGTTCATGATCTAGATCTCGCTTCAAACTCAGTGGCTAGCAAAGAGGACCTGACGTGACGAACCGGATGTGGGGCGGACGCTTCGCCGAAACACCAAGCGAAATCATGGAGGAGGTCAACAGCTCCATCGATTTCGACAAGCGGCTGTTTGCCCAGGATATCGCCGGATCGCAAGCCCATTGCCAGATGCTTGCGGCAAAAGGGATCATCAGCGCCGACGACGCGGCGGAGATTATTCGCGGGCTCGATCAGGTGCAATCGGAGATCGAAGCGGGGACCTTCACATTCTCGCGCAGTCTCGAAGACATCCACATGAATGTCGAGGCGCGGCTTGCAGAGATCATCGGGCCCGCGGCAGGGAGGCTGCATACGGCACGATCCCGCAACGATCAGGTCGCGACCGATATCAGGCTCTATGTGCGCGACACGATCGATCACCTCGACCACCAACTCGCTGATCTGCAAAAAGCCCTCGCGATCAAGGCGAAGGAGCACTCGGATGCCATCATGCCCGGGTTCACACATCTCCAGACCGCACAACCCGTCACCTTCGGCCATCACTGCCTAGCTTATGTGGAGATGTTTGGGCGGGACCGTGAGCGGTTCGCGGATGCCCGCAAGCGCGTCAATCAGAATCCGCTGGGCGCAGCCGCGCTGGCCGGCACATCCTTCCCGATCGACCGGGAGATGACCTCGCAAGCCCTCGGCTTCGACAGCCCCATGCGTAATTCCCTCGATGCGGTCTCCGCCCGGGATTTCGCGATCGAAACATTGAGCGCCGCTGCCATTTCGGCCATGCACCTATCGCGCCTCTCCGAAGAGCTGGTGTTGTGGACCTCGGCGCAGTTCCGCTTCGTCAGCTTGTCCGATCGCTTCACCACCGGCTCGTCCATCATGCCGCAAAAGCGCAATCCGGATGCGGCCGAATTGGTGCGCGGCAAGGCCGGCCGGGTGATCGGCGCGCTGGTCTCGCTTCTGGTGATGATGAAGGGGCTGCCGCTCGCCTATGGCAAGGACATGCAGGAGGACAAGGAGCCACTCTTCGACGCGCTGGATACTCTTTCGCTGTGTGTTGCCGCGATGACGGGCATGATCAACGATCTCACGCCCAACCTTGCGGAAATGCGCGCCGCGGCTGATGCGGGTTTCGCGACCGCCACCGATCTTGCCGATTGGCTGGTTCGGGTGCTCGGCCTACCTTTCCGGCAAGCACATCATGTGACGGGCGCTCTGGTTGCAAAGGCAGAGGCGCGCAATGTCGGGCTTCATGAGCTTGCGCTTGCGGAGATGCAGGAGGTGGAGCCGCGCATCACGGATGATGTCTATTCCGTGCTGACGGTTGACTCTTCCGTGCGGTCCCGCAAGAGCTTAGGCGGCACTGCGCCGGACAATGTGCTTGCGGAAGCTGAACGCTGGCTCAAACAGCTTGGCTGAGACCTGCCCTTGGCGCGCGGCTGAGCTTGCAGTAAAACAGGCCAGAACAGCGCGCCCATGCGCCCTATCCCACTGAGAGGTGATCCGTGCAGCGGACCAGAACGATCGCGGCTTTGGTGCTGATGGCCCTCTCGCTCGCAAGTTGCGGCGTTCGCGGCCCCTTGGAACCGCCTCCCGGCGCCAAGGAGCCCGATCCGGACGAGCCGGTCCTGCTGGATCCGCTCATCACCCCCAGGCAGCCAGGCTTTTAACCGGTTCAGCTCCCATGCATTTTTTTGAGTATCGCGACGGCATACTGCATGCCGAAGATGTCGATTTGCGCAGCATCGCGGCTGCGGTCGGCACGCCATTCTATTGCTATTCGCGCGCCACGCTCGAGCGGCATTATCGGGTGTTCGATGAAGCCTTTGCCGGCATCGACCATATGATCTGCTATTCGCCCAAAGCGAATTCCAATCTAGCAGTGATGAAGACGCTCGCCGATCTCGGCGCGGGCATGGACGTGGTCTCGGAGGGTGAGCTGCGGCGCGCTCGGGCTGCCGGTGTTCCCGGAGGCCGGATCGTGTTTTCAGGGGTCGGCAAGACCGAAGCGGAGATGGCCTATGCTCTCGACCGGGGCATCCATTGCTTCAACGTGGAATCGGAGCCGGAGCTCGAGCTCCTGAACAAGGTGGCTTTGAGCAAAGAGAGGCGCGCGCCGATCTCGCTGCGCATCAATCCCGATGTGGACGCCAAGACCCACGCCAAGATCTCGACGGGAAAGGCCGAGAACAAGTTCGGCATCTCCTGGAGCCGGGCGGAGGCCGTCTATGATCGGGCCCGGCAATCGCCCGGGCTCGAGGTGGTCGGCATCGATATGCATATTGGCAGCCAGATCACCTCACTGGAGCCTTTTGAAAAGGCGGCCACGCTGATCGGCGACCTTTTCAATCGGCTGAAGGCGGCAGGGCACAATATCAGGCACATCGATCTTGGCGGCGGGCTCGGCATTCCTTACAAGCCCGGCGAGCCATTGCCGCCCTCGCCCGCCGAATATGCGGAGATGGCCAAGCGCATTCTCGGCCCCTTGAATTGCAAGCTCATTCTGGAACCGGGCCGCCTGATCGCCGGCAATGCCGGCATTCTGGCCACCAGCGTGATCTATGTGAAGCATGGAGACGCCAAGTCCTTCGTGATCGTGGACGCGGCGATGAACGATCTCATCCGGCCGACGCTCTATGAGGCCTATCACGAGATCCGTCGTGCTGACGAACGGCGCCCTGCCACGGAACGGATGGTGGACGTCGTGGGTCCCGTATGCGAAAGCGGCGACTTCCTGGCTCAGAACCGCTTGCTGCCCTCCGTTGAACGGGGTGACCTCCTGGTGCTGATGACCGCCGGGGCCTATGGCGCGGTGCTCGCAGGGACCTATAACACGCGACGGCTGGTGCCTGAGGTGCTCGTAAGCGGCAATCAATTTGCCGTGGTCCGCCGACGCCCGAGCTATGAGGAAATCATCGGCTTCGACGCGCTCGCTCCCTGGCAGGGACAAGCCGGAAGCTAAGGGCTCGAGCTCGGGCAAATCGTGGCAGAGCGGCCATAACCCTAGGGAGTTTTCGCCTTCGGAAATCGCTCTTCCTCCTTGTCTGGCCGCATTTTCTGGGCGGAACCAGCATCCACTTCGCTCGAGAATGCTGCACCATCGCGATCACGTGATCCCTGGCGAGCACGCTACGGGTCACGAAGGCCGCTAACTATGTTATAGTGGCGACGATGAGCGAGCGCCCAGACAGGGACCTGGCCAGGAAAACCGCCCAAGCAAAGGTCGTCCTTTTCCTCGAAGCCGCATGGAGCGCAGTGTTTCCGGCACTGAGCGTCATAGGCCTGTTTGTCCTGGTCACGCTGCTGGGGCTGTTCGGCTATCTGCCGCGCATGCTGCATATTCTGGCGCTGATCGGCTTTGCCGGTGCCTTCGTCTGGTCGCTGCGGCCACTCCTCAGCCTGCGGTGGCCGGATGATGACAGCGCCCTGCGGCATCTGGAACGCCGCGCAGGACTACCACACCGCCCCGCGACCTCCTACAAGGACACTCTGTCTGCTCCGGTTACAAGCCTCGAGCAGCAGGCCCTGTGGGCAGCCCATAAGCAGTCTCTGCTTGCGCGCATCAAGGCTTTGAGGCCTGGGCTTCCTCGCTCCCACCTTCATGTGCTGGATCCAATCGCGCTGCGTAGCGCGCTCGCGCTCGCGCTTATCGCAGCCGTGATCCTGGTCGGCGATAATTGGCGGGGGCAAATCAAGCAGGCGGCTAGGGTTGGCCAGATCGCCCCGGAAACCGTGGTCGGCGTCGATGCGTGGATCACGCCGCCGCGCTATACAGGGCGGCCCCCTGTCTTCCTTGCAGGCGGTGGGAACACGGCGAAAGTCGATAGTCAGGCAGAGATCATCGTGCCCGCGAATAGCGAGCTGGTGGTTCGCTTCAACAATGCCGAGGAACCGGCGGTTCGCCTGCTGCCGGCCTCTTCCGGCAATGGCCAGACACAGGCCGCCAAAGAGCTCAGTGTTCCCGCCGTCTCACCGAATGTGCATGAGCTGCGGACCAAGCTCACGGATGGCGCGACCATCGTCGTCGAGGATGAGGATGGCGAACGCGGACGCTGGCCCATCAAGATCATCAGCGATGCGGCACCGCAGGTCGAGCTGGTGGGTGATCCCGGCGCTATGCCGACAGGCGCGCTCGCCTTCGACTACACGGCCTCCGATGATTACGGGCTGACCAGCCTCAAAGCGAGGTTTGAGCTCTCCGACGTTCAGGACGGCGAGGAGGGTCTCGCGGCTCCCGGACTGTTCATGTTCGACGCGCCGGATCTGGAGATCGCGTTGCAGGGCTCGAAGCCGCGGCGGGTCAAGGCGCGGGAGCAACGCGATCTGACCGCGCATCCTTGGGCAGGAGCCACGGTGAATATGTGGCTCGAGGCGCAAGACGAGGCCGGCCAGATCACGCGCAGCCGCGTGGTGAGCTTCGTTCTGCCCGAGCGGCCGTTCAGGAATCCTCTGGCGCAGGCTCTTGCCGAGCAGCGGCGCAATCTTCTGCATGATCCGGATCGCCAGCCGCTGGTGGCAAGGACCCTCGAAGCGCTCACGCTTTATCCAGACGGATTGATCGACCGCAGCGGTGTCTATCTCGGGATCCGCACCGCCTATCACCGGCTCTTGCAGGTGGATGACCGCGAAGAAATGGTCGGTGTGACCGACCTGCTCTGGGAGATCGCATTGTCAGTCGAAGACGGTGATCTTTCCTTTGCAGAACGCGAACTGCAGGCGCTGCAACGCGAATTGCAGAAGGCGCTCGCTGAGAATGCCCCCCAAGAGCGGATCGAAGAGCTCATGAAGCAGCTTCGAGACGCCCTGAACCGCTATATGCAGGCGCTCATCGAGCAGGCCCGGCGGAATATGGCGAACGGGCAGATGCAGCCTGCCGATCCCAATGCGCGCATGATCCAGCCGCAAGATCTCTCGCGCATGATGGACATGATCGAGAACCTGGCGAAATCCGGTGCGCGGGATGCGGCGCAGCAGCTCTTGGCCGAGTTGAACTCCATCCTGCAGGGGCTAAGACCCAGCATGGCGCAGCCACAGCAGGGCTCGCCCATGGGTCAGGCCTTGCAGGAACTGGGGGAAATGATGGGCCGGCAGCAAAGACTGATGGACCAGACGTTCCGCCTGCCCGGCGAAGGTCAACAGGGCCAGGACGGACAGCAGGGCCAGCAAGGCCAACAGGGCCAGCAAGGCCAGGCAGGTCAGCTTGGAACTCAGCAAGGCGATCTGGGCCAGGCCCTACAGAAACTGCTGGATCAGATGGGACAGCAGGGCATGCAGTCGCCCGGCGCACTGGATAAGGCCCGCGAGGCCATGCGTCGCGCCGCGGAGGCCTTGCGCAACAGCCAGCGCGGCGAGGCGCTGGGGCAGCAGGGCGAAGCTCTCGACCAGATGCGACAGGGGGCGGAGGCTCTCGCCCAACAGATGCAGCAAGGGCCCGCCCAGGCCGGCAATCAGCCCGGCCAGCAGGGACGCGGACAGCCCGGGCAGGAAACGGATCCCCTCGGACGGCCCGGTCCCACCGAAGGCGAGCAGTTCGGGGAGCGGCGCAATGTCGTGCCTGACGAGATGTCAGTGATGCGGGCCCAGGAAGTCCTGCGCATTCTCAGACAGCGCATGAACGAGCCGGCAAGGCCGCAGCTCGAGCTCGATTATCTCGAGCGGCTCCTCAGAGGGATTTACTGAGCGAACCGAAGCGGCTTGCCTGAGCCCCCGCGCCACCGCTCAATCGGCGGGGTCTTTGATCACGCCAATGAATGGCAGCTCGCGATAGCGGTGCGCCATATCCATGCCGTAACCCACAACAAAGCAATCGGGACATTTGAAGCCGACGAAGTCCGCTTCCAGGTCCTGCGCCCGTCTATGTGGCTTGTCCAACAGCACCGCTGTCTTGACTTGCCTCGCACCGCGTCGCGCCATCAATTCCTTGGCAAAGTGGAGGGTTCGGCCGGACTCAAGGATGTCGTCGATCAAAAGCACGCCGCGATCGCTCACATCCGTCGCGATGTCGCGGAGCACATCGATCCGGCCGGATGATCGCGTGTCCTCGTGATAGCTGGCCAGCATGAGGAAATCGATCTCGGGCTCGACACCTGCTCTGTGCATCGATCGAATCAGATCGGCAGCGAAGATGAAACTGCCTTTGAGAACAGGGATGACCAAGAGACGCGGCATTGTCATGGCAGCGATCTCTTTGGCCAGTTTCTCGACCCGGCGGGCAATCACAGGCTCGGAGAACAGAACATCAATTCGGGGCAGGCTCATCGGTCATTGCCATGGGTGCATCACCAATCCGATTGAACCGGATCTCCACTTTTTGAGCAAGCTCGGGCGGTGCTGCGATTTTGGTTGAAAAGGTAATTCGGGCACCAGGGAGAAGGGGAAGGTCCGATACAGGTTCAGACCAGGTGAAGACACTCTGGCCCGCTGTATCGCGAAGGGTAAAGCGAAGTTCCGGTACCTGGCGGGCGACCTGCGACACGTTGGCAATCGTTCCATTCACCCGCAATGAGGGCACTCCGCCCGCATAGACGAGGTGTGACCTGACCCGCTCCAGGGCAAGCCCTACCTGGTTCACCTCAATTCCGACCTTCTGATAAAGGCGAGCGGCGGCCGGAAAGGCGCTGACGACCTGCTGCGGCCAGAACAGAATCGCTGCAGCGAAGGCCATGGTAAAGCCAGTCAGGGCAAGCCAGTGCGTGACATCCCCGGTGCGGCGAGTGGCTGGTGCGGCACGGTGCTGCTCGCGCCGGCGCAGACGCTCACGCCGTGCGGCCTCGGGAATGAGAGACCCATTATGCGGTCTTGCCAGACCTGAGTCACCCATCGAGCGATCAAGCCAGATATGCTGGCAGCGCCGGCACCGGATCGCCTCCCTGCACCCGATCAGCAGCCGTTCCGGCCGATCGGTGCGCATTGCGCAAGCAGGGCAAGACACTATCATCAACGCTCAAACCCAATCCATTTCGCACCGGAGGTTCACTCCGGACACGTCGACCCCTACAATTTGATTCAAGGGCCGCAGGGTTAAGGAGAGGTTAAGCACTCCCGTGCAGATGTGATGGCAGTGGTGGTGGTTAGGCTGATCGATCGTCGGAGGGAGACCCGTGATCCGTCTTGAGAATGTCGGGCTGCGTTACGGCAAGGGACGGGAGGTGCTCAGGGATGTCAGCTTCGAGCTCGCAAATGGATCTTTCCATTTTCTCACGGGCCCATCCGGTGCCGGCAAAACGTCACTGCTCCGCCTGCTGTTCCTCTCGCTGAAACCCACCCGCGGCGTCATCAGCCTGTTCAATCGCGACGTTTCCTCGCTCAGCCGCCGCCAGTTGCCGGACCTCCGACGTCGCATCGGCGTGGTGTTCCAGGATTTCAGGCTTCTCAATCACCTGAGCACATTCGACAACGTGGCCTTACCGCTGAGGGTGCGCGGGGAACGGGTTGAGCATTACCGGGAGAATGTGCTGGAGCTGCTCGACTGGGTAGGACTAGGGGACAGGGCGGATGCGTTTCCACCGGTGCTGTCGGGCGGGGAGCAACAGCGGGCAGCAATCGCACGGGCGGTGGTCGGGCGGCCGGAGTTGATCCTGGCGGACGAGCCCACCGGTAACGTCGATCCCGATCTGGCGCGCCGGCTACTGCGTCTGTTCGTGGAATTGAACCGATTCGGCTCTACCGTTCTCATCGCCACCCACGATGTTTCGCTGATGGAGGAGCTGAGAGCGCCGAAACTCGTGCTCGATGCCGGCCAGCTCGAAGTTATCCCATGACGTCCATCCGCAAAGAGCCTAGCCTGGGAGCACCGGTCCAAGCGGAACGACCAGCCGCACCGACCAGCGAGCTGCCGCGCTATGCCGAACCCATCATGCCGGCTGGCACCGTGGTCGGGCGGTCATTGCTGCTGGTGGTCACCCTCATGTCATTTCTGGCCTGCCTGGCCCTTGCGGGGGTTCTGGTCATCGACCAAGCGGTCTCGGTGTGGAGCGAGGACATCGCGCGAGAGGTGACATTGCAGATCAGGCCGATGGACGGTACCGACATCGATGCGCAAGTCGACAAGGCGTCGGTCATCCTCCAGTCGACGCCAGGCGTGACCGGCTTCCGGATCATCGATAAAGCCCAAGCCGCGCAGCTGCTCGAACCATGGCTTGGCACCCTGTCGGTGATCCAGGATCTGCCGATACCTCGAATGATCGCCGTGCAAACCGACCCGAATCACCCGCCAGACCTGCAAGCGTTGCGCACCGCCTTGGCAGCACAGGTGACGGGGGCGGATCTCGATACCCATCAACAATGGCAGTCACAGCTCAGTCGGACAGCAGGTACGCTGCGATGGATCGGCTATGGGGTGCTCGCCATCATCGCGCTGGCGACAATCGCGGTGACCGTGTTCGCGACCCGGTCTGCAATCGCGGCCAATCGCAACATCGTGGAGGTGTTGCATCTCGTCGGTGCCCGCGACCGGTTCATCGCACGCCAAGTGCAATGGCATTTCGTTCGGCTGGCCTTCAAGGCGGGCCTGATCGGCACGGTTGCAGGCGCGATCACTGTCGTCCTCATCGCTTTCATGGGCCCGAGCGATGTGCCCGGCGGGCTGACGGATGCCAGTCGCTCGCTGATGTTTGGACCTGCCGAGCTCTCCCTCCGCAGCTACGCGCTGTTCCTGCTCGTCCCAATTGCTGCGGTGGTCGTCAGCCTGATAACCTCGCGCGTGACCGTCATGCGGATCTTGAGTGATGTCCTCTAGTCCTATAAGGGCATTCGCTCATGGGTGACGATCGGGGTTTTCATGGGCGTGACATGAATGGCAATTCCCAAGCGGGAACTCAGAGCAGCGTAGCCAATTCCTCCCGCGGCCCCCGACGCCCGGCCGTTGTCTTTGTCTGTCTCGCGCTGATCCTGCTCCTGGCGCTGGCCGGCGGACTCGGCGCATTCGCGGTGAAGATCGCTCACGACGAACCGCAGGCCGCTCCGCAGGCCGATGGAATTGTCGTGCTCACGGGTGGGGCGGCACGGATTTCGGAAGCGCTCAAGCTCTTGGGCAATGGCAGCGCCAAGCGCCTCCTCATCACCGGAGTGAACGTTGCGACCAGCCGCGAGGCCCTGCGGTCCGAGCTCGATGCCAGCAAGCAGCTGTTCGATTGCTGCGTGGATCTCGGCCGGCAAGCCGTCAATACCGAGGGCAATGCCGCAGAAGCGGCGGCGTGGGTGAGAAATCAGCATTTCACGAGCGTCATTCTGGTGACCAGCAATTATCACATGCCGCGCAGCCTCATCGAGTTTCAACGCTACCTGCCTGAAGCACGTGTAATCGCTTATCCCGTGAAGGCGGGCTCGCCGGTGACGGGCTCGGCGGTCGAAATGCTCACCAACAGTGTCGCCTTGCGCGTGGTGGCGACGGAATACGCGAAATATCTGGTGGCCCTGGCGCGGAAGATCGCCTGGGATAGTTGGCGGGTGCCGGTTGCGCCTGCACAATCCTGAGCGGTTCCAAGGGATGCTCGTCCTCCGGTCGCTGCTCTTCAATCTGCTCTTTTATCTCAACCTGATCGCCTTCATGGTTGTGGGCTGCGTGTTCTACGTGACGCCCAGGGCGTGGTCCATGGCGGCTCTCAAAGTGTGGGCGCGATCATCGCTCTTGCTGTTGCGCTGGGTTGTGGGGCTCAGGGTCCAGTTCAGGGGAACAGAGCTCATCCCGAAAGGACCGCTCCTGGTTGCGGCCAAGCACCAGTCGCTGTGGGAGACGTTCGCTCTGCTGCCGCTGTTCGATGATCCGGCCGTGATCTTAAAGCGGGAGCTCACCTATATCCCGCTCTTTGGTTGGTTCGCGCTCAAGTTCCGGATGATTCCGGTTGATCGCACCGCGGGGGCCACGGCTTTGCGGCGGATGATGCAAGCGGCGGCACGCGCCAAGGCGGAGGGACGGCAAATCATCGTCTTTCCCGAAGGCACAAGACGGGCGCCGGGTGCCCCGCCCGCCTATCGGCCGGGAACAGCCGCCCTTTACCGGCAACTCGAACTGCCCTGCGTGCCGATCGCGCTCAATTCCGGGATATTCTGGCCGCGCCGCAAGTTCCTCCGGTACCCCGGCACGGTGATTGTGGAGATTCTGCCGCTGATCGAGCCTGGGCTGAGTCGCCGCGCGTTCGATCAGCAGCTCGAAGACCGGATCGAAACGGCCACCGCCCGGCTCGTGGCAGAAGCAGAGGCTTCTAATCCAACTGGCACAAAAAGAGAACATAGCCTCGACTCTGGTCAGGCCTGACACTATATTCAGGGGCTCATAAACGGCGAACCCCCGAGTCCCGATGACCGAATTGGTACGCGAGCTGTCCCCGATCGCCCACGAAATCTGGGACATGAAATACCGTTTCAAGCAGCCGAACGGTACCCCGATCGACCAGACGGTGGATGATACATGGTGGCGCGTCGCAAGAGCGCTCGCAGCGCCCGAGCGGTCGGACAAGCGAGAAGCCTACGCAGCGGAATTCTATGAAGCGATGGCGGGCTACCGGTTCCTGCCGGCCGGGCGCATCCTGGCGGGGGCGGGGACGGGACGGCAGGTGACGCTGTTCAACTGCTTCGTGATGGGCACCATCGCCGATGACATGTCGGGCATTTTCGAGGGCCTCCGCGAAGCAGCCCTGACCATGCAGCAGGGTGGCGGGATCGGGAATGACTTCTCGACGCTGCGTCCGCACGGCGCCCCTGTGCAAGGGGTGGGCGCTGATGCCTCGGGACCACTCAGCTTCATGGATGTGTGGGACGCGATGTGCCGCACCATCATGTCCGCGGGGTCCCGCCGGGGCGCCATGATGGCGACCATGCGCTGCGATCATCCGGATATCGAAGCCTTCATCGATGTGAAGCGCGACCCCAACCGGCTGCGCATGTTCAATCTGTCCGTGCTGGTGACCGACGCCTTCATGGAAGCGGTCCGCGATGACAGCGACTGGCCCCTGGTGTTCAGCGGCAGGGTGTTCAAGACAGTGCGCGCCCGGGCGCTCTGGGACAAGATCATGCGCGCCACCTATGATTATGCCGAGCCGGGCGTGATCTTCATCGACCGGGTAAATGCACTCAATAACTTGCAATATTGCGAGCAGATCAACGCCACAAATCCCTGTGGTGAGCAGCCGCTGCCGCCCTATGGGGCCTGCCTCCTCGGGTCTATCAACCTGGCGAGACTGGTGCATGACCCCTTCTCGGGTCAGGCCCGGATCGACGAGGATGAGCTCGGCCGGCTGGTGACCACGGCCGTGCGGATGATGGACAATGTGGTTGATGTCTCGAATTATCCGCTCGAGGCACAACGGAAGGAAGCCTTGGCCAAGCGTCGCATCGGACTTGGTGTGACCGGGCTTGCGAACGCACTCATCATGTGCGGGCTCCGATATGGCAGCGAGGCCGCTGCGGCGCGCGCAAAGGCATGGATGGGCGCGATCGAGCATGCCGCCTATGCTGCCAGTGTGGAGCTTGCGGCCGAGAAAGGTGCCTTTCCACTGTTCGATGCGGATGCCTATCTCGCCAATGGCCACGCATCACGATTGCCCAAGGAGCTTCGAAAGCGCATCGCCAAGCATGGCATCCGAAACGCCTTGCTGACCTCGATCGCACCGACGGGCACCATCTCGCTCTTCGCCGACAATATCTCGAGCGGCGTGGAGCCGGTGTTCAGCTACACCTATCAGCGCCGGGTGCTGCTGCCTGATGGCAGTCATCGAACAGAGCCGGTCTCGGACTATGCCTATCGGATGTTTCGGCGGCTCTTCGGAGAAGAAGCGGCGCTCCCCGAGTTCTTCGTCACCACCCAGGAGCTGAGCCCCCGTGATCACCTGGTCATGGAGGCCGCACTCCAGGCGCATGTGGATAGCTCGATCTCAAAAACGGTGAACGTGCCGCAGGAGATCTCGTTCGAGGCGTTCCGCGACGTCTATCAGCTGGCCTATGACATGGGCCTTAAGGGCTGCACCACCTACCGGCCGAATGAGATCACCGGCTCGGTGCTCAGCATCGAGCAGCCCGCCGGCTCATCGCCGACGCCGGTGGTCGCGGCGACAGGGGCCTCTGATTCGCCGATGGAGAGAGCGTCGGTCCTGCCCGGCTTTACCTATAAGCTGAAGTGGCCAGACTCGGACCATGCCATCTATATCACCATCAACGACACGATGCGCGATGGCCGGCGCGTGCCCTTCGAGATCTTCATCAATTCGAAGAATATGGAGCATTATGCCTGGACGGTGGCGCTGACCCGGATGATCTCGGCCGTGTTTCGGCGCGGCGGCGACGTATCGTTCGTGGTCGAGGAGCTCAAGGCGGTGTTCGACCCGCGCGGCGGCCAATGGCTCAAAGGACGCTATGTGCCGAGCCTGCTTGCGGCAATCGGTGGCGTGATCGAGCAGCATATGCTCGATATCGGCTTTCTTTCCCCCGAAGGGCGTTTCATCCGTGGCACGGATAGCTCGACCGAAGCGAGCAGCGCGCAAGAGACATCGCCGGTACAGCATATGACGCGAGCACCCGCCCAGTGCCCGCGCTGCGGTTCGGCGACTCTGGTTTTCCAAGAGGGATGCGCAACCTGCATGTCGTGCGGCTATTCCCGCTGCGGCTGAGAAGATCTGCGATTCAGGCTTGACGAATGTTCTTTGTTTGTTCTAATTTATTCGCATGATCAAGATCTCCTCCCATTCCGCCCACGTGAACAGCGACGGCCCATTCGGCGACCGCTTCTGGTATTGGAACGGCAGCTCGGGGCGTCGCTATATCCATAGCGTTTTTCGGCTGAAGGATTGCCCTCCCTGCCCCGGTGCCGTCTATCTCGCAATCAGGCGCGATGGTGCTGGTCAGCGCGAGGTCTGTGCCATCGGCCGGTTTCCCCAGGCCTTCGATGGGTTGGGGGGATGCCTTCCTTCTCAGCTCGTCAAGCAGCATGGGGTGAACGAGGTGCATGTTCACCTTCTCGCTGAGACGGATAGCGAGGTGGAAACGGCCCTTGCAGATCTCTCGGCGGCCCTGCTGCCGGCCGCCGCAGAAGAGATGCAACACGAGCCGAGCCCTCACGGTCTGCAGAAGCTGCTCCCGGCATTTGCGGCTTATTTCAAGCTCAAGCCCGAGCGTCCGAGTCGGGCAGCTTGTTCCCCTTCCCGAATCCAGGACGCATAGCAGGGATCCTGACAGCTTGTTTCCGAGATAGCCCGGGAGTCTCAGTCGAGAGATCCTATTGTTGGATGGCCGTAATCCTCTCGGACGGCCTTCAAGCTCCATCGGTGTTAAGGCTTGCGGGCAGCCTCGATCACGCATCTTACGCTCGCGAGAACCGGAAGGTTAGAGCGCCTTCGCTTTCAATCGGAAAGCCGCTCTCGTAATTGCCCCATGTATTCTTCAGCGGCCGGCATCCACTTCGCTCTAAAATGCCTTGGTGCGGCCTCTCGCATTCTTCACGCGAACCGGTACCCGCTGCGCTCGAAAATGCTTAGGCGCTCAAGCCGGAGGCGGAGGGTACGAATTGCGCTCATCGGCCGTGATTCCGCGGATAACACGGCAAGGGTTGCCAGCTGCAAAAACGCCAGCGGGAATGTCACGGGTCACAACGCTGCCGGCGCCGATCACTGTACCCGACCCAATGCTCGCACCCGGCAGGACAAGGGCGCCTGCACCGACCCATACGTCCGCCCCGATCTCAACCGGTTTCCCATATTCCTGCTTCCGGCGCAGGGCTGCATCGAGGGGATGCATCGGCGTGAGAACCTGAACACCCGGCCCGAACAGGGTGTAGTCACCGATACGCACTCGGCAGACATCGAGGACCACGCAGTTGAAGTTGAAGAATACGCGCTCACCCAGTTCGATGTTGTAGCCGTAATCGCAGTAGAATGGCGGCTGCATCCATACGGTGTCACCGCCCTTTCCAAAAATTTGCGTACACAGTGTTCGACGCAGAGCCTCATCGGCATCACTCGATGCGTTGAGCTTTTGGCATAACCGCCTCACCCTGTATCGATCCGCGACGAGATCTGGATCCAACGCATCGTAAAGCTCGCCAGCCAGCATTTTTTCACGTTCGCTGCGCATCAGCGTTCTCCCCTCCTAGACCTTATCCCCGCTCCAGCGCTGAGACCCAAGCACAGAGAACTCATAACCCGCGCCCTGATGGAGGCAGGCTTCACAATGTCTGCCGTATACTCGCGCGCGATGGCTCACCTTGAGCCATGTTCCGATCAGAACAGCGGCGGCAGTTCCAAGATCTCGAATGGTCCGAAATAGACATTGCCGTTCCGGATTGCCACCTTCACGTGAAGCGCCCCTTCACGGCCGGAGGTGGCGCCTTCGAGCATCGTGAGCATATTGAGTGAAAAGGCGGCCTCGAGCTCGCCAAGCCGGCCGGCTTCCCGCAGCTGATCCAGGATGCTCTTCAGGTTGGTCACTTCGGTCGCAAGATCGCCATTTGCCCTGCCCTGCGCATCGAATGTGACCTCGCCAGTGGCATTGATGTTCACGGCCTCATGCTGGCCATTCAGCCGCGTGATCTTGATCACGCCGCCCCTGGCGACGAATTCCCGCAGGGCACTGCTGGGATCGAGGGTGGTATTGAGCTGCGTGTCCGTCTCGCCGCGCAGCGTCAGCCGATCAAGCTCGATGGGAATGCCTGTGGCCGATGTGACTGCCGGCCCGGCGAGGGAAACCTCCTGCCCGCTGGCGGCAAATTCCAGGACTGGCGAAGGCCCACCAGCCCGCTCAATGAACCGTGTGTGCACCTCGAGATAACGCGCACGACCCTGGGCGAAATAGCCATCCCTGCCGCCGAAATCGGCAACCGCCTCCTTCAGCACCAGATCGGTCCGCGCAAGATCGCCCTCCGAGAAGATGAGGCTGGACGTGGCCTCACCAAAGCTCGTCGAAATGATGGTCGAAGGGGCGGCAAGCCCCGCCTCGCCGATGCGGTAGGTGGCCGGCGGCGCTCCCGCTGCGAGGACATGGCGGGGATTATAGAGCTGGAAGACCGTTTCGAGCCGGCCAAGATCGATCGAACCGGCACCAGCCTTGCTCGCCCAACTCAGCTTCAAAGGCGCGCAGCTCATTTCAATGCGGAAGGGATAGCCGCCCCAGTCCTGGTCATTGCAGGAGAGTGTCATGCCGTGCTGGGCCGCCTTCTGCACCCAGTCTTCGAAGCCGTGACGACTCATGGAGGACGCAACCCACCAATATCCGGACCAGATCAGAAAAAGTGCCAAAAGCCCCAAAAAGGGCAAAGCGATACGCCAAGACACACTCCTTGCCGACGGCAATGAGCGCGCCTGGTTGGGATCATTGGCGGTGTGATCTATAGAATGCGGCATCACAACTCATACGAACGGATGTTTCGGGGATCATGCAGGACTTCTGGGTTTTTGGCTACGGATCGCTCATGTGGCGACCAGGGTTCGCGTTTGAGGAGCAGCGACCGGCGCTGCTGCGCGGCGCGCATCGTTCGCTTTGCGTGTTCTCCCATGTCCATCGCGGAACACCCGAGAGGCCAGGGCTGGTGCTTGGATTGGACCAGGGCGGCTCCTGCCGTGGCACCGCGTTCCGGGTCGCGCCGGAACGCTGGAGCGAAGTCGTCACCTATCTGCGTGCCCGCGAACAGGTCACCGATGTCTATCGCGAGGCCGTTCGTAAAGTTTCCTTTACGGACAGAAATGGCAGTGGTGCCGCCGATGCGCTCGTCTTCCTCATCGATCGACGGCACCGGCAATATGCCGGCAGGCTCACCGTTGAACAGCAGGTGCCGCTGATCCTGCAGGGCTGCGGCATTTCAGGCCAGTGCTCGGAATATGTCCGCTCGACGGTGTTGCATTTGCGCGAGCTCGGCATCCATGATCCCGAGCTCGAGGCGGTCATGGCCGCCCTGGATGGTCAGGAGGCGGTGCTCACACCCGGTAAGTGACGCCGGGCAGCACGCACAGCATCTCAAATAACAGGTTCGCGCCGGTGATCGCCGTGTTTCCCGTGGTGTCATAGGGGGGCGATACCTCAACCAAATCGCACCCCACGAGATTGAGCCCGCGGCAGCCGCGAATGATCTCGATGCCTTGCGGAACCGTCAGGCCACCGATTTCCGGTGTCCCTGTGCCGGGCGCGTAAGCGGGATCGAGGCTGTCGATATCGAAACTCAGATAGACCGGCCCATCGCCGAGCTGGGCGCGGACCTCCTCCATGAGCGGCGTCAGCGACTTGTGCCAGCATTCTTCCGCCTGGACCACACGGAACCCTTGTGACCGCGGCCAGTCGAAATCTTCCGCTTCATAGCCCGTGCCGCGCAAACCGATCTGAACCACCCGCTTGGGATCGATGGCCTCATCTTCCACGGCCCGGCGGAATGGCGTGCCATGGGCAATCTTCTCGCCGAACATGGTGTCGTTGATATCCGCGTGCGCATCCACATGGATGAGGCCAACGGGGCCGTATTTCTTTGCCATGGCCTTGAGGACAGGAAACACAAGCGTGTGGTCACCGCCCAAGGTTAGCGGCCGAGCCCCATGGGCCAGGATCCTGCTCGTATAGAATTCCTCAATGATCCGCACGGAATCCTTGAGATCGTACGGGTTGGTGGGCACATCGCCGATATCGGCCACCTGGAGTGAATCGAACGGCGCGGCGCGCGTTGCCATGTTATAAGGTCGGAGCATAACCGACTCGGTGCGGATCTGCCGCGGTCCAAAGCGGGTGCCGGAGCGGTTGCTCGTGCCGATATCGAGGGGAATACCGACGAAGCAAGCATCAAGACCTGCCGCGCTTTCGACATACGGCAACCGCATCATGGTCGCTATTCCGCCGAAACGGGGCATGTCGTTGCCGCTCAAGGGTTGGTTGAAGACGCGGGTCATCGGAGCTGGCCTTTCATTGAGTTAAGCGCCTGCAAATGGATCCTGTACTAGACACTGAAAGCGCCTCCTGTTTCTGATGGCAAGGGGCGGAGCTGATTTCCGCGCTGGCAAGAGGTTCGAATCCGACAATGGTCGACCATAAGGTGGATATCGCAGTCATCGGCGCGGGGATCGCAGGCATCGGAATCGGCGCCGAATTGGCGCGCTCGCGCAGCGTCATCGTCCTGGAGGCGGAAGAGCGCCCCGGCTATCACTCGACCGGCCGATCCGCTGCGATCTATCTCAAGCATTACGGAAACGCGACGATCCGACAGCTCACGGCGAGGAGCGAGGCCTTCTACCGGAATCCGCCGGCAGAGGTCACGGAAACACCGCTGCTGTCACCGCGCGGTGAACTGATGCTCTCCGATGGCAGCGATGATGACCTCTTTTCGCAACATGTGGAAGGAAGCCCGCTCCTCACCGAGATCTCGCCCAAGGAGGCGCTGGCCATGGTGCCAATCCTCCGGCCTGAGAAGGTGCGCCGGGCGGCGATCGAGGATGCGTCTGACATCGATGTGAACGCGCTGCATCAAGGCTGGATTCGATTGATGCGCAAGCGTGGCGGGACACTCCTCTGTGATGCGCGGGTGAGCAGCCTCAAGCACGAGAATGGCCGCTGGCTGATCGAAAGCCCCGCCGGCACGGTGTCCGCCGACATTGTGGTCAATGCCGCCGGCGCGTGGGCAGACAAGGTTGCCGCCATGGCCGGGCTTACCCCGATCGGACTGACCCCCTGCCGCCGCAGCATGGCGGTCTTGCCGGCACCAGAGGGCTATGACGTGACCGGCTGGCCGTTGTTCGGCCCTGCGCGCGAGCTCTGGTATTGCAAGGCGGAAGCGGGCACGCTCTATGTCTCGCCCGCCGAGGAGGATCCGGTCGAGCCTCACGACGCCTATCCCGATGACATGGTGCTCGCCGAAGGTCTCGACAGATTCGAGCAAGCGGTGACCATTACCGTCAACCGTATCGAACGAAGCTGGGCCGGTCTTCGGACCTTCGCTCGGGATCGAACGCCGGTGATCGGCTTCGACCCGTCGGCTGAAGGATTCTTCTGGCTCGCCGGCCAAGGGGGATATGGAATTCAGACCTCACCTGCTGCCTCACGCCTGGCAGCTGGGTTGGTGCTTGGCGAAAGGCCCGGCAGCGATGATGAACAGACCGTGATCGCAAGCCTCAATCCCGGCCGTTTTCGTTGAGATGGTATGCCCTTCATCCGGCCCATGGGCGAAGGGTGATTGATCGTGCGGGGCTGGGAATGATACCAGAATGCAATTGATGCAGCCTGATCCAGAACATTTGAGGCATCGTTTGCGACTTCATCGTCCAGCGGTCATCGCCCTCCTCATTCTTGCCATGGTCTGGCAGACCGGGGCAGCGCTCGCGGGGCCGACATTGGTGTTCGAGGCCGTCTCGGGGCGCGTCATTGCCGGCGAGAACGAGAGCGAGCCGTGGCATCCCGCCTCCCTAACCAAGCTGATGACGGCCTATGTGACGTTTCTCGCCATCAAAGCCGGGCGCTTCTCGCTGGATAGCGACATCGTCTATTCCGAGCGCGCGAGCGTGCAGCCGCCCAGCAAGATCGGCCTGAAGCCCGGCAGCACGCTGAAGCTCGATCTTGCCCTGGAGGGAATGCTGGTCCGTTCGGCCAATGACTTCGCCGTTGCCATTGCCGAGAATGTGGGGGGCTCATTCCCCCGGTTTATCCAGTTGATGAATGAAACCGCCCGGCAGATCGGGATGACGGGCACCTATTACGCCAACCCGCATGGATTGCCGGATATCCGCCAGGTCACCACTGCCCGCGATCTCGGCATATTGGTCAATAATATCATCCGCGATTTCCCTGAGTATCAGCACTATTTCTCCGATCCCGCCGTCAGCGTCGGCAACCGCCAGCTCGCCAACCGGAACAGCTTGCTCCGGCAGATGAAGGGCGCGGATGGCATGAAGACGGGCTATATCTGCAGCTCCGGGTACAATCTCATCGGTAGCGCCACGGTGGACGGGCGGCGGCTGGTCGCGGTGGTGCTTGGCGCAAAGAGCGGCGGCAGCCGCACGGCGATTGCACAGTCACTACTGGAGCAGGGGTTCAGCGCGCCGGTTGGCGATCGCACCGTCTACGGCCTCAAACCGGGTGCGCTCGCGCGGGCAACCTTGCCAAGCGACCTCACACCTCTCGTGTGCAATTGGAAGCCCTCATATGAAATCACCAAGCCGGAGGACCTGCAGGGCTGGGGCGTGGCTCTCGGCCGGTTCGGCGCGCCGGATGTCGCCTATGACATGATGAACAAATGGCTGCTGGGCACGCGCTATGTGTTCTATGGCGGGCGTGGAGTCGTGGTGAAAATGCCGTTCAAGGGCGATTATCTGGTGATGGTCGATGATCTGAGTGATACTCAAAGCCAGGCCATCTGCAGCTATCTCCAGTCGAATGAGGCGCCCTGCCAAGTCATGACGCCGGATAATTTCGCGCGGATGGCGCAGGAGAACCAAGAGGAGATCGCTCAGCGCAAGGCCGCTGGCGCGAAGGTAGAGGCCGCCAGCGCCCCTGGTCGCGAGCCGGCCCAGGGCAATGACAGTGACGAGTGATCATTCTCGAAACTCGACGCGGCGCCAGATCGACGTGCTCCCCGTTTCAGTGCTGACCGGGTTTCTGGGGGCGGGAAAGACCACATTGCTCAATCGGCTGCTGGCCAATGCCGAGATGAACCGGACCGCGGTGATCATCAACGAATTCGGCGAGATTGGGCTCGATCACCTCCTGGTCGAAGAGAGCAGCGACAACATCATCGAGATGTCAAGCGGGTGCCTCTGCTGCACCATTCGCGGCGAACTGGTCGATACGTTGGTCGACTTGCTGGAGCGGCGAGACGATGGACAGATCATGGCCTTCGACAGGATCATGATCGAGACCACAGGCTTGGCCGATCCTGCACCGGTGCTGCATGTGCTGATGAGCCATCCGATCCTGGTTCGGCGGCTGAGGCTCGACAGTGTCATCGCGGTTATCGATGCCGTGAATGGCTCGGCTAGCCTCGATGCCCATGGGGAAGCTGTCAAGCAGGCAGCCATGGCCGACCGTCTGGTGCTGACGAAGACGGATATTGCCGATGATGACGCGATCACCTCGCTCCGGACCCGGCTCGCAGCGCTCAATCCGGCAGCGCCAATCTTGAATGCTGCCAAGGGTGAGATCTCTCCGGCAACATTGCTCGATGCTGGTTTGTACAATGCGTCCAGCAAGAGTGTGGATGTGGCGCGGTGGCTCGCGGAAGAGGCCTATAGCGATCATGCGCATGAGCATAGTCACGAGCATGATCATGCTCACGACGAAGCCAGCCACGACATCAACCGGCATGACGACCGGATCCGGGCCTATTGCATCACCACCAAGGAGGGCATCGCCGAGCTGTCGTTCAGCCTGTTTCTGGAGCTTCTGAACGCGCAATATGGCCAGGATCTGCTGCGGATGAAGGGTATTGTGAAGCTGCAGGAGGACCCTGGCCGACCCCTGGTGATCCATGGGGTGCAGGGGCTGGTGCATCCGCCAGTCCGGCTGGAGCGCTGGCCGGGCGAAGACCAATCGACGCGGCTCGTGTTCATCACGCGCGACATCGAAAAGCAAAGGGTCGAGGCGCTTCTCGGCGCGTTCACCGATCAGCTGACCGGATCAGGCGCGGCGTTAATCGACAAGACGTTATCGCTCGGTTCGGACAGACCGCTCTCGTAAGTCCTGCCCCTATAATCAGCCGGCCTTGCGGATCACGAACGTGTAGATGCCGTCCTCGCTCTTGACGTCGAGAAGCTCGTGCCCCGCTTCAGCACAGAAATGCGGAATGTCGATGCGCGACATCGGGTCAGTGGCTTCCACCCGTAAGACCGACCCTACCGGCAAGCTCATCAGCCGCTTACGGGCTTTCAGGACCGGCCAAGGACATTGCATATTGCGGACGTCTAGAACGCCTTCGCTTTTCTCCGCATCGCGGAACCGCTCAAAGTTATTGCTGTGTCGCATTTGACCACGCGAACCGGGACCCACATTGCTCGAAAACGCTCGAACACGGGCTTCAATGACATTATCGGGCACTGAGCATTCTGCCACAGACAGGCACGGCAGGATCAATTCCCCAAGCCGATGCTGAATGTCGCAGGCAGGATTAACGGCTTATAATCACATGTGGCGGACTATATGCTTCGCCAACCTTATTATATTATCCCGATATAATGCGCCCGCCCACCGAGAATATCGGCTTTCTCATTTTCGAGGTTGCCCGACTCATGCGTCGGCGCACGGACCAGGCGTTCGAACGCGCGGGCCTTGGCCTCACCTCGGGCGAGGCACGTACTCTCGCCTATGCCGCGACTTTCGAGGGCTTGCGGCAGACGAGCCTTGCGGAACTCATGAGCATCGAGCCGATGACGCTGGTGGGCTTCCTCGACAAGCTGGAGGCGAGAGGCCTGGTGGAGCGGTTGCCGGATCCGGACGACCGCCGCGCCAAGCTGATTCGGGTCACGCCGAATGCTGGCCCCATCATCGAACGGGTCATGGAAATCGCTGCGGCAACCCGCTGCTCCGCGACGCAGGGGATGGCACCGGAGGCGATCGAGCAGCTTCGGCAAGCCCTCAAGCTCATGCGCAGCAATCTGATGACCGATGACCGGGAGCCACAAGCATGACGCCCGTCATGTCTCCGATGCGCACCGCCATCATCGGTGGGCTGCTGGTTGCCATGGGCTCGATCAGCATGGCGCTCTATACGCCGGCCATGCCAACGCTGGTCCGCACTTTCCAGACGGATCCGGCCACGATCAAACTGACCCTGACCGTCTATTTCGCAGGTTTTTCGCTCGCCCAACTGATCAGCGGACCGGTGTCCGATGCCTTCGGACGGCGCCCCACCACTCTTGCATTCTTTGTGATCTACATCCTTGGCAGCCTGATTTGCGCTGTGACGCCCACGGTCGACTGGTTGCTGGTGGGGCGGGTGCTGCAGGGGATCGGGGCCGCGGCAGGGGTCGCCCTCTCGCGCGCAATGGTGCGTGATCAGTTCACCGGTCAAGCCTCTGCGCAGATCATGAACGCCATCGGCATTACGCTGACCCTCGGCCCGGCGCTTTCGCCAACGCTGGGCGGTCTCCTACTCACCTCGTTCGGCTGGCATTCGATCTTCATCGCCATGGTGATCTATGGCTGTGGACTCGCCGCGCTGGTCACTTTCGCGCTGCCGGAAACTCTCCCGCAACGGGACCCGTCGAAGCTCCAACCGCGGACCATACTGAGAAACTATTCAATCCTGCTTTTTGACAGCCGGTTCGTCAGGCCAACGCTGGTGATGGCGCTTTCCGTCGGTGGGCTTTACACCATGGCCGCCATTCTGCCTTTCGTGCTGGTGGACCAGGTCGGCCTCACACCAACGCAGTTCGGTATGGGCATGCTGCTGCAGTCAGGCTCATTCCTGTTGGGATCCTTGATCGTGAGCCGGATTCTCAAGCACAGGGACGCCCGCAAGGTGGTCCCATTCGGGCTCGCCGCCATCCTTATATCGGGCCTGACCATGGCAGTGGTGCTGCGCGTCATCGAGCCAAGCTTTCTGTCGGTGATGCTTCCGGTTGGTATTTGGGCCTTTGGGTTGGCCTTCGTTCTGCCGGCCATAACGACCGATGCCCTGGCGCCGTTTCCGAAGGTTGCGGGTTCCGCCTCCGCACTCATGGGATTCCTGCAGATCGGCGCAGGCTTCGCGGGCACTCTCGTTTCCGCGCTGTTCGCCGAGCCGCTGACCGCCCTTGCCACCCTGCTTCCGCTCATGGGACTTGCGACGGCGCTCATCTATGCTTCGGGCGGCAAGAGCGGGCGAAAACCGGGTACGGCGTCCGGCGTGGCGCCTGCAGAGTGATCAGCTCAACAGGTGAAGCCAGCCCAGCGCGATGAGAAAGCTCGCCGCTGTCATCACTATGCCTGAACGGGCAAAATCAGCAAATCCAAGCCGAACCCCGAGCAGGGATGCCCGCTCGGCGACGATGATATTGGCGATCGAGCCCGTCAGCAGAAGGTTGCCCGCCAATGTCGACAAGATGGAAAGCGCGATGAGCGTGGGCTGGCTGAGGTCCGGCAGCACGGTCGTCAGCAAGATGACCGCGGGAACATTGCCGATGGTGTTGGACAGAACGAGGGACAGAGGCGCCAGCACATGGAGCTGATCAAGCGCCATGCCCTGCTGCGACATCCAGCTCAGCGCGGTATCGGCGAGCCGGGTTGAGGCGAAGGCTTCGGTGATGCCGAAGAGACAGATGAACAGGATCAAGAGCGGCCAGTCCACCGATTGCAGCATGGCGCGGCTGGACAGATGGCGCGACAGCAGCATGATCCCGGCAATGGCGAGCGCGCTGATCTCCCGAGGGATCGGCGTTGCAAAGAGGGCGATGAGCAGAAGGAGCCCGGCGAGGCCTTTGCCGATCTGGTACCGGTCCGTGCGGATGGGCGCCTGTACCTCAACTGCTTGAGGTGTCTTGGCCAGGGCCGCAGACCAGGTCAGCCGCACCACAGCGTAAACGATGGCTAAGCTCATCACGGCAATGGGCGTACAAAAGGCAGCAAAGTGCCAGAAGTCGATCGCGCCGACCTGACCGATCAGAATGTTCTGAGGGTTGCCGATGAGCGTTGCCGCTGAGCCTGCATTCGCCGCTCCCGCAAGTGCGATGAGATAAGGACGGGGATCGAGACCACGTGCTGCAAGCCCTTGGCAGACCAGTGGGGTGAGGGCAAAGACCACCACGTCATTGGTAAGCAGCGCAGAGAGGATGCCCGTCACCGCCACCAATATTGCGAGAAGCTTCGCCGGATCATGCGCGCTGTTGGTAACGGCGCGGGCGCAGAGGTCGTAAAAGCCCGAGCCCTGGAACTGCGCCGACAGGATCATTAGGGCGAAAAGCAGGATGATCGTCGACAGATCGATCGCGTCGGCAGCGCTGGACAGGCTCGTGGCGCCGGACGCGATCAGAATGGTTATTCCGATCAGCGCGATGCCGGTGCGGTCGACAGCGAGGCCAGGCACGCGCCCGAGCGCCATGCCGACATAGGTGAGGCAGAAGACCGCAACAATGAGCCCCGACATGGGAGCCTAGCCCGCGGCGCTTACGCTCCCGACCGGCGGTTGCGTGAGGCCAGGGTGCGCAGCCGCAGGGCATTCAGCTTGATAAAGCCCTGGGCGTCCTTCTGATCATACGCGCCGGCATCATCCTCGAATGTCACCAATGTCTCCGAATAGAGAGACTTATCGCTCTGACGGCCAGTGACGATGACATTGCCCTTATAGAGCTTGAGGCGAACGACACCCTCCACATGCTCCTGGCTCTTATCGATCAGGGCCTGGAGCATCTCGCGCTCGGGGGAGAACCAGAAGCCGTAATAGATGAGCTCCGCATAGCGCGGCATCAGCTCGTCCTTCAGGTGCGCCGCGCCACGGTCGAGCGTGATCGACTCGATGGCCCGATGGGCCGCGTGAAGGATCGTGCCGCCCGGCGTCTCATAGATGCCGCGGGATTTCATGCCGACGAAGCGGTTCTCGACCATGTCAAGGCGGCCAATGCCATTGGCCTTGCCCATCTCATTCAGCTTGGTGAGCAGCTCAGCCGGTGAAAGCCGCTGGCCGTCGATGGAGACGGCATCGCCCCGCTCGAAGCCGATTTCGACGGTGGTGGCAAGGTCCGGCGCATCTTCCGGCGAGACGGTGCGCTGGAAGACATATTCCGGAGGCTCGCTCCACGGATCCTCCAGCACCTTGCCTTCGGATGAGGAGTGCAGAAGGTTTGCATCCACCGAGAAGGGTGCTTCGCCGCGCTTGTCCTTTGGCACCGGGATCTGGTGCTTCTCGGCGAAATCAATGAGGTCGGACCGGCTCTTGAAGCTCCATTCCCGCCAGGGCGCAATGACCTTAATGTTGGGGTCGAGCGCATAGTAGGAAAGCTCGAAACGGACCTGGTCGTTGCCCTTGCCGGTCGCGCCGTGACAAACCGCATCAGCACCGGTCTGGCGTGCGATCTCGATCTGCCGCTTGGCAATCAATGGCCGCGCGATGGACGTGCCGAGAAGGTAGATGCCCTCATAGAGCGCATTGGCCCGGAACATCGGGAAGACGAAGTCGCGGACGAATTCCTCGCGGAGGTCTTCAACGAAGATCTCTTTGCAGCCCAGCAGCTCTGCCTTTTTACGGGCCGGTTCCAGCTCTTCGCCTTGGCCGAGATCGGCGGTGAATGGCACCACCTCGCAGCCATAAGTGGTCTGGAGCCATTTGAGGATGATCGAAGTGTCCAGCCCGCCTGAATAGGCGAGCACCACCTTCTTGACGTCCGACATGCCTGCCCTCTTATGCGGGGGAAAGAAGTTGCCGCCGCTTATAGAGCGGCACAGGATAATGGGCAATATCAGCCGCAGCGAATCGCGCGAAGGATAGACATGGCTAGCATCGATTTCTGGTACGACTTTGCCTCGCCCTATTCCTATATCGCGGCCGTCCGAATTGGCGAGCTGGCCGAGGATGCCGGGCTCACGGTGCGGTGGCGGCCCTTCTTCATGGGTGGCCTGGCCAAGGAGTTGGGCAGCCGGCAGCCTGACGCGAAGATGCAGTACATGCAGCGCGATATGGAGCGGCTGTGCAGAGACTATGGGCTCAGCTATCGCGCGCCCGATCCCTTCCCCCAGAACAGCCTGCTGGTGGCAAGGGTGGCCCTGACCACACCGGTATCACTTCAACGGGATGTGTTCAGCCGCAACGTGTTCGACCATGAATTCGGAGAGGGAGGATCTATCTCGGATGAAAATGTCGTCGCGCATCTTTTGACGGAGATCGGCCTCGAGCCGCAGTCTGTCCTGCAGGAGGCGACCAGCGAGGAGATCAAGCAGAAGCTGAAGGCGGAAACGGCCGAAGCTCAGCGCCTCGGCCTGTTCGGTGCGCCCTCCTTCGTGCTGGAAGATGGCGAGGTCTTCTGGGGACACGACCGGCTCGATCGCGCGATCGCCTGGGGCGAGCGCCTGCGCCGAAAAGGCTGAGCATGTCAGTGCCGGAAATGGCGGATCCCGGTCAGAACCATAGCGAGACCTGCTTCGTCAGCCGCGGCAATCACCTCATCGTCCCGCATTGACCCGCCAGGCTGGATCACCGCGGTTGCGCCGGCCTCTACGGCCGCCATCAGGCCATCGGCAAAAGGAAAGAACGCGTCCGACGCCACGACCGAGCCGTGAGTCAGCGGTTCGGACAGGCCTGCCGCCTGGGCCGCATCAGCCGCCTTGCGCGCGGCAATCCTCGCTGAATCAACCCGGCTCATCTGCCCAGCGCCGATACCGACGGTTGATCCGTCCTTGGCATAGACGATGGCGTTCGACTTCACATGCTTGCACACGGCGAAGGCAAAACGCAGATCCGCAAGCTCCTGAGCGGTGGGAGCACGCTTGGTCGCAACCTTGAGGGCAGCCGGGTCGACATAGCCATTATCGCGGCTCTGGACGAGCAGACCGCCGCTCACGGATTTGACGAGCTGGCCCGGCGCGCGCGGATCAGGCAGGCCACCCGCCAGAAGCACGCGAAGGTTCTTCTTGGCCGCAAAGAGGGCAAGCGCCTCGTCATCCGCGTCCGGGGCGATTATCACCTCTGTGAACAGCTTGCTGATCTCTTCGGCGACTTCCGCATCGATCGGCCGGTTGAGCGCCACGATGCCGCCAAAGGCGCTGACCGGATCACAGCGCAGCGCCTTGCGATAGGCCTCAACAAGGCTCGAGCCGATGGCAACGCCACAAGGGTTTGCGTGTTTGACGATGACGACCGCCGCTGTCTCCTGCGGATCGAACTCGGCCACGCATTCATAGGCAGCATCCGTGTCGTTGATGTTGTTGTAGGAGAGCTCCTTGCCCTGGACCTGGCGCGCGGAGGCAACGCCAAAACGCTGCTCGCCGGTCTTGTAAAAGGCGGCAGACTGGTGAGGGTTCTCACCATAACGCAATGGCTGGACGCGCTTGCCGCCAAAGGCGCGATAGACCGTATCGGGATCGGTCAGCTCGCTCGCGAACCAGTTGCTGATCGCCGCATCATAGGCGGCGGTGCGCGCAAAGGCCTTCGCGGCCATCCGCCGGCGAAATGCCAGGGGGCTGGCACCGCCATGAGTGGCCAGCTCCTGCAGCAAAGCCTCAAAATCGGCGGGATCCACCACAACGGCCACATGGTCGTGGTTCTTGGCTGCCGCGCGGATCATGGCGGGGCCGCCGATATCGATATTCTCTATGGTCTCATCGAAGCCAGCACCCCGCGCGATGGTCTCTTCAAAGGGATAGAGATTGACCACGAGCAGGTCGATCGTCTCGATGCCATTGGCGCGGCGGGCCTCCTCATGTTCGGCATTGCCGCGAATGGCGAGAAGCCCGCCATGGATCTTTGGGTGCAAGGTCTTGACCCGGCCGTCCATGATCTCGGGAAAGCCGGTCACGCTGGAGACGTCCTCAACTGGAAGGCCAGCGTCCTTGAGGGTGCGCGCGGTGCCCCCGGTCGAGATCAGCGCGATACCAAGCGCGTCAAGACGGCGGGCAAGGTCCAGCAATCCGGTCTTGTCGGAAACGGAAATGAGGGCGCGGCGAACAGGAACGATATCGGGCATGGCGGAACTCCAACTGAGATGTGCCCGATAGCACTTCTTAGGCCAGGAAGGAACCTCGGCCGGCCGTGGATCTTCGCGTCATCATTTCACATGCCCAAGGGCAGTTCCGGTCCCGGATCTCGATGGCTCGTGGTGGCCGGCTTGTCAATGCGTTTGAAGGCCCATTTCACCGTGCGGTTGAGACCGACACGTCCGGTCAAGACGATCTGCTGGGTGCGACGCGGCGTGGCGAGCCCGGGCAGATAGACACTATCCTGAACCTCAAGGGAGGCGCCGCGGGCCGAGAATTTCCAGCCGACACGGTTCGGCAACACGAGGCTGACGCTCAAACCATCACGGGCGGTCATCACCTTGACTGAGGGATGCAGGTGAAAGCGAATGGCAAAGGGCGTATCCGGCGCCGTCATGCGGCCATCAGGTGCCGCAAGGAAGCGGTCCTCCCCCCGCAGATCCGCGCCGTGCTTGGCCAGAAACAGCCGACGCTCGTGCAGGTAGCCGAATTGCGAGAGATAGCCATTGTGATAGGCCTCGAGCACCGCGCCGGTCTCGTGACTGGTGAGCTCGCCATAGACAGTCTGGGGCCCCAATAGAACCGGGCCACCGAATACCCGTTCCGTGAGCCGGTTATCCAGAATGAGGCTCGCCGAGCGCTCGCCCATGCAGACCGTGGAGTGGGCTGCCGTGCGGCGGGAGGCTGCCATCCAGGCCGCATTGCCCGTCTTTGAGGTGCCGCAATTCACAACGATGCGGTGGGCGCCATCGCTGAACTCGAAGGCCAGCGGGCCGGATTGCATGGCCGGATTGAGCCCCACGGCCGGGGGCCGGCCCACATCCACCAGCACTGTGCTGCGGCCAAAGGCCAAGCGGGCATACCCGGTATGCCTGGCGAGGGTGATCGGCTTGCCGCGAACGTCATCGGCATCGATCACGGCGCGTACCGCACCCGGCATGTGGTCGTTGACCCCGTTGAAGGTGGCGATGCCGTCATCTCCATGCAGCAGAAAGCGCAGGAAAGGCAGCATACGCTCGACAGCGGCATCCAGAGGCTGGGGCGTGTAGAGCTTGCGCGCATGCAATGTTTCGCGCAAAGGCAGCAAATCGAGCAGCAGTTCCACCGTTGCTGCGGGATTGCGCGAAATATGCCCACCATCAGGAAGGATCTGCTCTTGCAGTTCCTCGGCTAGGCGATCAAGCAGCTCCACCCGCAGCTTTTCTATGCCGCCAAGTGAGGTTGCGGCATAGCCGAGCGCGATCGCCGCATCGAGCCGGCCGCGGTTCAGAGGTGCGAAGTTGAGAGATCTCGCGAGGTAGCCGGCTTGCCGGTTGAGGCTGCTGAAGAACTTCCGTGCGAATGCCTGATCCGAATTGTAGAGGACAAAGGTCCCATGCAGGATCCAGGACATGAGCCTGCGAGCGGCAACCGCGAGTTCCCTGGCCACTGGTGCCTTGTAGCGCCGGCTCTCAATCCAGTCGCAGATCAGGGCGCGGGCCTGGATGCGCGCGAGCTCCGTGCCCGCCGCCTCAAGATGCTTGAGCCAGGCAAAGCCGTGGAGTTCGCCGGCGAAGCTCGCGGGTACCGGGCTTACATCGAAAATCACGTGGCTGCCGGCATTGATCACATGGCCGGCGAGACTGAACTGGCCACGATAGACCGCGGCAGCGAAATCGGGATTGCCGCGAATCAGGGGACGCGGCGGGTGGTTGAGCGTAGTGGCCTTGAAAGAAAGCCTCGGAATCAGGCCTGCGGCACGATCGACGAAACCGTGGGCAGTACGACGCGCCAGGGCATCGAACAGCTCTGCGGCAGCAGAAGATCCCGTCGCGGCGGCCATTATTGTCTGGCCTCCACGACTGTGAGCGCAATGAGCTCAGTTTGATCAGCCGCGCAGCGCGTCGATCTCGGCGGCATAATGGCTTGGGTCGCCTCCGAAGATCGCCGTGCCTGCAACCAGGACATTGGCGCCGGCCGCCACACAGCGCGCTGCTGTACTCGGATTGATACCGCCATCGACTTCCAGATCAATATCCCGCCCGCTGCGGTCGATCATCTCACGCACCCGCGTAACCTTGCGCAGCACGCTTTCAATGAAAGATTGTCCGCCGAAGCCCGGATTGACCGTCATCACCAGCACCAGGTCGAGATCGTCGATGAGAGGCTCGATCGCCTCCGCCGGCGTACCCGGGTTGAGGGCCAGACCCGCCTTGCAGCCCGCATGCTTGATCGCCTGGATCGTGCGGTGCGTGTGTGGGCCCGCCTCGACATGGGCGGTAATGATATTCGCTCCGGCATCGGCGAATGCCCCGATGAAGGGATCGACCGGCGCAATCATCAGATGCACGTCGAATATCTTATCCGAACAGGATCTTAACGATTTGATAACGCTGGGGCCAAAAGAGATGTTCGGCACGAAATGGCCGTCCATCACATCGAGATGGATGTAATCGGCGCCGGCGGCGTCGACCGCGCGCACCTCCTCGCCCAGCCGGTCGAACCGGGCGGCAAGGATGGATGGCGAGACCTTGATCTGTCGTTTGTTCATATCGTCGCTGATATCAGCACCGCCGTGGTGCAGCAAGCAACTCCGCCATTGACGGTCCCGCTATATCCGAATGAATATTGCGGAAATCTGACAGGAGCAGACATGATCCGGGGCCTCATCATTGCCATTCTTGCTGCCTGCAGCCTCGTTGGCGGTGCGGCCGGCTCCCCTGCAAGAGCGCAGGAGGTGACGATTTTCGCAGCCGCGAGCCTGACCGACGCCCTGGAAGCGCTTGGCCGGGCCTATGCGGCAAAGAGTGGTGGCGCTTTACGGTTTTCCTTTGCATCCTCTTCCACGCTCGCCCGGCAGATCGAGGCGGGGGCGCCGGCCCAAATCTTCATTTCCGCAGACGAAAAGTGGATGGACTATGTGACGGAACGGGGTTTGGTCGCTCAAACGACGCGGGTGAGCCCAATTGGCAACGAGCTGGTGCTGATCGCGCCGACGGCGAGTGATCAGGGACCGGTCGCGATCTCGACTGCGCTCGATATTGCTGGCCTGCTTGGTGGAGATGGCCGGCTCTCGGTCGGTGATCCCGAACATGTGCCCGCCGGAATTTATGCGAAGGAAGCGCTGACAAGGCTGGGGCTTTGGACTTCGGTGGAGGCGAAGCTCGCCAGGGGCGACAATGTGCGTGCGGCGCTGGCCTTGGTGGAACGAGGAGAGGCGCCGCTCGGCATCGTCTATGGCACAGATGCCCAGCAGTCGGTTAAGGTGAAAATTATCGGCAGGTTTCCTGCGGAAGCCTCAAGTGCCATCACCTATCCCTTTGCCATTGTGAAAGGCCAGGACACGCCCGAGGTAAAGAAGGCGTTCGCCTTCATCACGGGACCAGACGCCCTCACGATCTACAAAGAGTTCGGGTTCAGCGTGAACTGACATGGACTTGTTAACGCCCGCGGAAACCGAAGCCCTCCTCCTCAGCCTCAAGATCTCCTTGGTTGCGGTCGGCTTTGCGCTGCCGCTGGCGATTGCAGCGGCCTATCTGCTGGCGCGGTGCGAATTTCCGGGCAAGACCATCGTCGATGGCATTCTGCATCTGCCGCTTATCCTGCCGCCGGTGGTGATGGGCTATCTCCTGCTGGTCACGCTCGGCACGAAAGCACCGCTCGGAGCATGGCTGCTCGACAGTTTCGGCATTCGCTTCATTTTCAGCTGGACAGGCGCCGCACTGGCTGCCGGCATCGTCACCTTCCCGTTCCAGGTGCGCGCCATAAGGCTGGCGCTGGAGACAATTGATTCGGGGCTTGAGACCGCAGCGGAGACCTTGGGCTCCGGACCCCTGGATCGTCTGTTCTCAATCACACTGCCGCTTGCCTTGCCAGGGATCATCGCCGGGGCCATCACGGCCTTTGCCGCAAGCCTCGGTGAGTTCGGCGCGATCATCACCTTCGTCTCGAACATTCCCGGCGAGACCCGGACCATTCCACTTGCCATCTATACCGCGATCCAGAGCCCTGGCGGTGAGGCTGCGGCGGCCCGGCTCGCCGCACTCTCGATCTGTCTGGCTCTCGCCGGCCTATTCCTGTCGGAACTGGCTGCCCGCAAGCTCAGGCGCTATCTTTCGGGATGACGCTTCTGGTCGATATCAGCCATGGGCTGGGCGCGTTCAGGCTCGAGGCCCGTTTCGAGGCGCCCGAGGTCGGGGTCACTGCCCTGTTCGGCCCCTCAGGTTCTGGCAAGACCACGACCTTGAACGCCATTGCAGGATTGATGAGGCCCGAACGGGGCCGGATCATCATCAACGGCCAAACAGTATTCGATCGTGAGCGGCATATCGCCGTTCCGGCCCGCGAACGGCGGATCGGCTATGTTTTCCAGGATGCACGGCTTTTCCCGCATCTCTCGGTCGAGCGAAACCTGTTGTTCGGCTGGAAACGCGCCGGCCGGCCGCTCGATGAGACAGCGATAAAGGAAGTGATCGAACTCCTGGCACTCGGCGCCCTGCTTGATCGTCGCCCTGGCAAGCTGTCGGGTGGTGAAAAGCAGCGGGTTGCGATCGGCCGAGCGCTGCTCACCGCACCAAGCCTGCTGCTGATGGATGAGCCGTTGACGGCGCTTGACGCCGCCCGGCGGGAGGAGATCCTTCGCTATCTCGAACGACTGCGCGACCGCATGCTGCAACCCGTGGTCTATGTCACCCATTCCCTTGATGAGGTGACCAGGCTTGCAGACACGATCGCCGTGTTCGACCAGGGCAAGGTCACCGGCTTTGGCAGTATCTACGACGTTCTGGCCGATAGCCGCATCCAGTTGCTGGCGGGCCTCAGCGATGCCGGTGCAGTGATCGCGGCCCAGGTGCTGGAGCATCTGCCCCGGTTCGGTCTCACCCGGCTTGGCTTCACTGGCGGTGTGATCACGGTTCCGCGGGTTGAGAAAGCGCCTGGCGAAGAGGTTCGCATTCGCATTCCGGCGCGCGACGTCCTGCTGTCCCGCACAGCGGTGGATGGCGACATCAGCGCCAACAATGTGCTGCCCGCAACCATCGTGGCGTTGCGGGCGCATAATGAAGAGGTCGAGGTTACTCTCGATTGCGGCGGCACGCGGCTGACGGCGCGCATTACCGCCTATTCCTGTGCAAGGCTCGCGCTCGAGCCAGGGCAAAGAGCCTATGCCATTTTCAAGACAGTAACCGTCGACCGGGCGGCTTCAGCTCGCCTTTAGCAATGGATCGCGGGCTCATCCGTTTGCGATGTACTGGCCGCCATTGACGGCGATGACCGCCCCGGTGGTGAAGGCGGCGGATTCGCGTGCGAGGAAGCAGACCATCTCGGCCACCTCGTGCCCCGTGCCGAGCCGGCCGACCGGGATCGAGGCCACAATATTCTCCAGCACCTTGGGTGGTACGGCTGCAACCATCTCGGTATCGATATAACCGGGGCAGATGCAGTTTACCGTGATGCCCTTGCGAGCCGTTTCCTGCGCCAGTGCCTTGGTGAACCCGATGACGCCGGCCTTGGCCGCTGAATAGTTCGCCTGGCCCATCTGACCCTTCTGGCCATTGATGGAAGAGATATTGATGATCCGGCCAAAGTTTCGCTCACGCATGGGCTCGATGAGCGGCCGGGTCATGTTGAACATGGAATCGAGGTTGACGCGCAGCACCTCCGACCATTGCTGATAGCTCATCTTGTGCAGCATGCTGTCGCGGGTGATGCCGGCATTGTTCACCAGCGTGCAAACAGGGCCGAGATCGGCCTCGACCTCGCAAATGCCCTCGGCGCAAGCCTCGGGGTCGCCGACATTCCATTTATAGACGCGGATGCCGGTTTCCTTGTTGAATGCCTTGGCCGTTTCATCATTGCCGGCATAAACGGCAGCGACGGCATACCCCTCCTTGTGCAATGCACTCGAGATACACGCACCGATGCCACGGGTTCCGCCCGTCACGATCGCCACTCGTCCCATAGACCAATCTCCCTACCCCAAGGTCCCGCGAGGCATGCCCGGCCTGCTGCTTCGTCATGTTCCGGGCATGGCTCACGCCAATCAGCCGTCTGCGATGAACGCAGATCTGGCTAGTCTCGTTCAACACACATTGCGATCCCCATACCGCCACCGATGCAGAGAGTGGCCAAGCCGCGCTTTGCATCCGAGCGTTTCATTTCGTGCAAGAGCGTTGTGAGGATCCGCGCGCCGGAGGCGCCGATCGGGTGCCCGATGGCGATAGACCCGCCATTGACATTCACACGATCCGTATCCCAGCCCATGTCCTTGTTCACCGCGCAGGCTTGGGCGGCAAACGCCTCGTTCGCCTCGATCCGATCGAGATCGGATGGCTTCCAGCCGGCCTTCGCCAAGGCCTTGCGGGAAGCGGGGATCGGGCCGGAGCCCATAACCTGGGGATCAACGCCCGCAGTGGCCCAGGACGCGATTCGCGCAAGAGGCTCAAGCCCACGCCGCTCGGCCTCGTTCGCACTCATCAGAACGAGCGCCACCGCGCCATCATTGATGCCCGAGGCGTTGCCGGCGGTCACGGTGCCATCCTTGACGAAGGCCGGCCGCAGCTTTTGCATGGTCTCAAGATTCGCGCCGTGGCGAATATATTCGTCCTCGGATACCACTCGGTCGCCCTTGCGCTCCTTGATCGTCACCGGCGCGATCTCGTCCTTGAACCGCCCGCTCTTCTGGGCATCCTCCGCCTTGTTTTGAGAGCGAACAGCAAACTCATCCTGCATCTCGCGGGTAATCTGCCACTGATTTGCGACATTTTCGGCAGTGTTGCCCATGTGATAGCCGTGAAATGCATCCCACAGACCATCCTTGATCATCGTGTCGATCATCTGATAGTCGCCCATCTTGTGTGCGGTGCGGAGATGAGCGGCGTGCGGACTGAGCGACATGCTCTCCTGGCCACCGGCGACGATGATCCCGGCATCTCCCGTCACGATCTGCTGCAAGCCCAAGGCGACCGACCGCAAGCCCGAGCCGCAGACCTGATTGACCACCCAGGCGGTCGCTTCCTTCGGCACACCAGCGGCCATAGCGGCCTGGCGGGCCGGGTTCTGGCCTGCCGCGGCGGTTAAAACCTGGCCCATGATGACCTCATCGACCTCGTCAGCCGCAACGCCCGCCTTCTCCAAGGCAGCGCGGATCGCCACAGCGCCAAGCTCATGAGCCGGCACTGATGCGAAAGCACCATTGAAGGCGCCAACCGGTGTACGCTGTGCCGACACGATCACCACGTGGTCTTTTTCCGTCATCCGAACCTCCTCTTGACATGCGCCGATATGCTCTCACCGGCCGTGCCCCATGTGCTTCCACCCGAGCCTACCTACTCACCCATTGCGGCAACGGAAGCGCGAATGCAAGCTAACCGAGTGACCATCAACGATATCTTCGATTGGCCTTGCACAACGGCATTGTGCCCTGCGAAAATATATGGCGGTTGCTTTACGGCGAAACCGGGAGCGCGCCCACGCATCCCACGGTAAAGAAGGATTGTGCCTCGTGGACCAGGACGCAAGGCCTGACGGAAAGCCGATAACGATAAAGAAATACGCGAACAGGAGGCTCTACAATACCGCCACCAGCTCCTATGTGACGCTCGATGACTTGGCTGGAATGGTGAAGCAGGGCCTCGATTTCGCGGTGTATGACGCCAAGACCGGCGAGGATATCACCCGCTCGGTGCTCACGCAGATCATCTTCGAGGAGGAGAACAAGGGCGAGCAGAACCTCTTGCCAATCCGGTTCTTGCGTCAGCTCATCCGGTACTATGGCGACAATATGCAATCGCTGGTACCGCGCTACCTGGAGTTCAGCATCGAGGCGCTCTCCAGGGAACAGGAGAATTTCCGCAAGCAGTTCGCGCAGGCGCTCGGCGGGGATCCCTTCAAAATGATCGAGGAACAGACCCGCCACAACATCACGATGTTCGAGAAGGCATTGTCGATGTTCAATCCTTTCGCCGTGCTGTCGGGCGCGCAGCCTGCGGCCGAAAACGAGCAGAAGGCTCCCGACCAGCGCAAACCCGAGACGGCGGACGCAGCGAGTGAGGAAATGCGCCTGCTCAAGGAGCAGTTGAGTGCAATGCAGCGCCAGATCGATGCGCTTGCAAAGCTCAAGCGGTAGGCAGAGGACTTCCCGGCTGGCTTTGAGGCTCGCGCGGGCCACCGGACGAATTGCCGGTCGGAGCCTGGGTGTTGGATAGAGCAGCCGCTGGCTCTTCAGATCTTGCGCGATCGTTAAGGGCGGCACGTGCCGCCAGGCGACTGTTGAGCTCGGCGAGAGCGGCTTTCAGCGATGACACCTCCCGGCGAAGCGGCGCGAGGTCTGCTATTGGCTGCGGCTCTTCCACTGCCGACCCCGCGGCTAAAGGCACCCCAGTTGCCGGCTCAGATGTCATCCGCGCGCAAATCAGATCGATGCCGTAGTCGGCGATCAACTGCGCGTCGGCGTCTTTGTCCAGATCGAGACCAATAATTTCCGCATTGAAGCTGCGGGCGATTTCCATGGCTGTCTTGAGGCGCGCCCGTGTCATCCGCGACCGACTGGCTTCACGAAGGAGCTGGCCATCCAGCCTGACGAATGAGCCAAGGGTCTCATCCATCTGGCTCAATGGAAGCCCGTCGAGGCCGAAATCGCTCAAGGCCACCCTTGCCTTGCGCCGTTGAACATCTTCCAGGAAGGCGCGCACGATCGCCGGATTGACCACCATGGCGGAGATGGGCACATCAATGACCAGTCGTTCCGCCGCATCACCCGCCTCCTGGAGCGCATCGATAATCTGTGCGCGAGCACGGGGCATCTCTATGGTTGCCAGCGAGAATGTCGCGCTCAATGACAGCTCGGGGTCTGCGCTGGCCATCGCCAGGGCTCCACGCAGCACATCGACTTCAACCAGACTGATCAGTCCCAGCTTGCGGCAGATGCCGATCAGCTCCAGCGGGGACGATCCAAAGGGCACGACACCGGCTGGAATATGCGGCACCACATCGTGCATCACCACCGATCCGTCGCCCGGCCGCAGGATGGGCTCGCAGGCGAGGATGATCTGGTTTTCCTGAAGCGCCCGCAGCACGATAGCGGCCTGGTCCAGATTCTGGCGATGTACGCTGGGCCACTTGTCCTGAACATCGCTGGCAAAGAAGCGCCCGGATGCAAGCCCGCGTGCGCGAGAGAGGGCGTGCTCGGCGCTCGTTAGCGCCTGCTTGGCGGTTTCGATCCCCGCATGCAGGCTCACACCGCCAATCGAAACCGTCGCCCAGACGGGGCCGTAGGGGGTGGAGATCACCGTATCCCGAACGGCATCAAGAAATCGCTGGCTGGCGATGCGCATCTCTTCGTCGGCGCAATTCCTGAGCACCAGGGCGAGCTTGTTGCCTGCATAGCGGCCGAGATGGTCGCCCGAGCGCATCACCCTGGCAATGAGCCGACCAACCTTGCGGATGACATTGTCGGCGACATCCGAGCCGAAAATCTCGTTGATCGCCTGCAGATTGTCGACCGACAACATCAGCAGGGCGCTGGTTTCGGCCGAGCTCTTCGCACGCCCCAGGGCGGCGCTCAGCTTTTCGACAATCAACTCCCGGTTCATCAGCCCGGTCAAGGAATCATGTGAGCTCAGATAGCGCAGGCGCTCCTCCTGGCGGCGGCGCTCATCAACCAAACGCACGACGCCGAAGACATGGGCGGGCCGTCCATCGAGACCGGCAAACCACCTGCCGGAGTCCTCAACCCAGATGAGCCGCGAACCACCGGCCGTTTGCCGCAGCCGATACTCGGTCCTGAATGGAACGCCGGCACCGTCATCCGGGTCGGACGACAAGTGGACGGCATCATACCGGCTCGTGGCGCCATCCTGAGCCATGAGGCTCGCATAAGCGAGATTGCTGGCCAGCCAGCGCTCCTCCACGCCGAGAATGGCAGCGGCATTGGCGCTCCAGCTCAGAACATCATTGGGGACGTCCCAGTGATAGGCGGCATAGCCCGCTGCCATCGTGGCGAGCTCGAGATAGCCGCTGCGGGCAAGGCTCGACGTCCATGGAGTGTCGCTGCCAGCCTCGTCCATATCAAAGATATCGACGGGCCGGCCGCCCGGCTCTTCTGAGGTATCCCCGAATTCCGCCACTGCCTCGCTCCCCCCGGCAGACTGACAGCCAGCCGCTTTTGCACGGCCCTGATGGGTGCAGGAATAGGACTATTAGCTTACGAAATCATCGCCAGTGCGTCGCTATGGTTAAAAATCGCTAGCGATTCCCTTGGACTCCCAGTCGCCATAGCGTGTCGGCTCAGGGCCCTGGGGACCGTTCAATTCTTTGGGACGCTTGGGCTGTGGTCGCCGCTCAGCCTGGGCGCGGCGCTCCGCAGCCTCCGCAAGCGCGCGAAGAGCGGCCGGGGGAAGATCGCCGCGAGGGCCAGTGGCATCCGGTTCATCGCTCATGAGTTGCATCCGCTTGCTGTTTGTGCCGGGACAACCAACATATACGGGCACCGACCCGCGGCCTCAAGCCGCGTGGGCCGAAGGACTGTCAACGAGGTTTCGTCAGTACCATGAACTACCTCAAGACCGCCATCCTGCTTGCCGGCATGACCGCGCTCTTCATGGGCGTCGGTGCCGTGATCGGCGGCCAGAACGGCATGCTCATCGCCTTCGTCATGGCGCTGGGCATGAACCTGTTCTCTTACTGGAATTCGGACAAGATGGTCCTGCGGATGTACGGGGCGCAGGAAGTGGATGAGCGCACCGCTCCGGAATATTACGGCATCGTGCGCGAGCTCGCCCAGCGGGCCGGGCTGCCGATGCCCAGGGTCTATGTCATCGACAATCCACAGCCGAATGCCTTCGCCACCGGACGCAATCCGCAGAATGCGGCGGTCGCCGCCTCAACCGGCTTGCTGCAGACGCTGTCGCGCGAGGAAATCGCCGGGGTCATGGCCCATGAGCTTGCTCATATCCGCAATCACGACACTCTGATCATGACGATCACGGCGACGTTTGCGGGCGCCATCTCTATGCTCGCCAATTTCGCGATGTTCTTCGGTGGCAGCCGCGATCGCGACAATCCGTTCGGCGTCGTTGGAACGCTGGTCATGATGATCGTGGCGCCGCTGGCCGCCATGGTGGTGCAGTTGGCCATCAGCCGGACGCGGGAATATGCGGCTGACCGGGCGGGCGCCGAGATCTGTGGTCAGCCGATGTGGCTGGCATCCGCGCTCGCCAAGATTTCGAGCGCGGCGCATCGCATTCCCAATATGGAGGCGGAGACGCATCCGGCGACCGCACATATATTCATCATCAACCCGCTCTCAGGCGCCCGGATGGACAATCTCTTCT
Source organism: Rhodoligotrophos sp. CJ14 (assembly GCF_038811545.1). GTDB lineage: Bacteria > Pseudomonadota > Alphaproteobacteria > Rhizobiales > Im1 > Rhodoligotrophos > Rhodoligotrophos ferricapiens. Next base: position 3,265,452 of record NZ_CP133319.1, on the reverse strand, counting down.
CAACCCACCCCAATACCGAGAACCGGATTGCGGCACTTCGCGAGCTGGCCGCACAGATGGGTGGGCGCACCAGCAGCTTCACGGCGGAACCCGCCACTCCCGAACCTGCAACAGGTTCGTGGAGCACCGGCCCATGGGGCAGCGGAGGGCGGCGGCAAGGCCCTTGGGGCTGAGCGAGCCCACGACCCTGATCGCGTGGCGGCTCGAAGCATCCGTTGAACTCGGACTTCACCCGATCTAGACAAGCTGGATGTCGATGCATCAGCGCCGCCGCGCCTCCCCGATACCGCAAGCCGACGGCCTTCTCGTCCGAAGGGAAGCCGCCCGCCTCCTCTCGGCGGTCATGTTCAAGCAGCAACCACTCGATGATCTGCTGGATGACAGCCTTGCGCGAGGGCAAGGGGCCGGGTTCAGCCCGCGTGACCGGGCGCTGCTGCGCGCCATTGTTGCAGTCGCATTAAGGCGCAGAGGGCAGATCGAAGCCCTGCTCAACGGATTTCTTACCCGTGGCCGCCCAAAGCATGATCAGCAGGCTCTGCCGGTCTGGATCACGGCCGCCGCCCAGATCCTGTTCATGCGCGTGCCATCTCACGCGGCGATCGATACGGCGGTAACGCTGATCGGGCAGAATAAAGCGGCTGCGTATCTGAAGGGTCTGACCAATGCCATGCTGAGGCGCATCGCGCGTGAGGGGCCAGATCTCATCAGCACACAAGATGCAGCCCGCCTGAATACTCCGGATTGGCTGTGGGGCAGCTGGGTTTCCCATTATGGCGAGGCGCGGACCCGCAGCGATATCGCATCGGCTCACTTGATAGAGCCGGCGCTTGATCTCACGCCCCGTGACGGGAACACAGCAGAGCTCGCCGGCCGGCTCGGGGGGATCACCTTGCCCACAGGCTCGGTGCGATTGAGCGAGTCGCACGGACGTATCGAGGATCTCGAGGGCTTCGCTGCCGGGGAATGGTGGGTGCAAGATGCGGCAGCCAGCCTGCCAGCGCGCCTCCTGAGGGATGTCAGGGGTAAGCATGTCATCGATCTCTGCGCCGCACCGGGGGGCAAGACCATGCAGCTTGCGGCCGCGGGCGCGAAGGTGACTGCGGTCGACATCTCCGAGGCGCGGCTGGGGCGGCTCAGGGGAAATCTCGCGCGGACAGGCCTTTCGGCCGAGATCGTGTGCGCCAATGCAGAAGACTTTGCGACGGGCGGGCCTGTGGATGCGGTATTGCTCGACGCCCCTTGCTCGGCGACCGGTACGATCCGGCGGCACCCGGACATTCCCTATACCAAGTCGCGGGAGCAAATTACGGCACTGACGAAGCTGCAAAGCGCACTGTTGCGCCGAGCCGTTTCCCTCGTGAAGCCGGGCGGTATCATTGTCTATTGTACCTGCTCTCTCGAGCCTGAAGAGGGAGAACAGATCATCGAGGCGGCGCTCGCCGATGGGTTGCCGGCCGAGCGTGCCGCCATTGGCGCGGAGGAAATCGGAGGCCTGGCGCAGGCGCTGACGGGCTCAGGCGATGTCCGCACACTGCCAGGCATGACCATCGACGAGGATCGTGGCCTTCGGGGCCTCGATGGCTTTTATATCTGCCGCCTGGTTCGGCAATAGGGGCTCGATGATGAGCGGATCCGAGCCGAAGCTATGGATCAAGATCCGGCTCGAGCAAGGCGAGATCGGACCCGGCAAGATCGGTCTGCTCAGAGCGATCGACCATCATAGATCCATTTCCGCCGCCGCAAGGTCGATGAACATGTCATATCGGCGGGCGTGGCTGCTGCTGGACGAGATCAACAAGATCTGCGGCGCGCCACTGGCCGAGACCTTTGCCGGAGGGCATGAGCGGGGCGGTGCCCGGCTCACGCCATTGGGCAGCGAGATCGTTCGCCAGTTCGACGAAATCAGCAAGGCGGCGCAAACCGGCGCTGCAGAGGCAATGGCCGGCTTGCATCGGTTGCTCGAGCGATAGTCTATGCCTCGGCCGTGAGCTTGCCACTGCGCGCGACTGCAGCAAGGCAGGTAAGCTCGAACATGAGATTGGCGGCGTTGATGCAGGTGATCCCGGTCGGGTCCAGCGAGGGCACGACCTCGCAAATGTCGGCGCCGACCACTTTGAGGCCCGTCAGCGCACGTAAGATCATTTGCATGTCGCGCATGCCGATGCCGCCAGGCTCGGGAACGCCGGTGCCCGGCGCATCCTTCGGATCCAGTCCATCGATGTCGATGGTGACATAGGTCTCGGCATCGCCGACCACGCGGCGGATCTCGTCGATCACCGCGGCACGGCCGAGCTGCTCGTATTCGTCCATACTGACCATTCGGATGCCGGCCTCGTGACCGAAGACGATGTCGTCATCACCATAGCGGGTACCGCGTAGCCCGATCTGGATGATGCGCTTTGGATCAAGCAGGCCCTCTTCGACCGCCCTTCGCACGAAAGTGGCATGGTTGCATTTCGTCCCCATGAAGACATCGAAAGTATCGGCATGGGAATCGATCTGAATCAGGCCCAAGGGGCGGTCCTTGGCGATGGCGCGCAGAATGGGCAGCGGCACGGTATGATCGCCGCCAATGGAGATCGGCCAAGCGCCTGCGGCGTGGATGCGCTCGAAGAATTGCTGGATGAGGTCAACGCTGCGCTCGACGCTCAGCGGGTGGGTCGGTGCATCGCCCACATCAGCGATGTTGCACAGCCGGTATGGCGCGACATTGGTGGTGGGATTGACTTGGCGGATCAACCGCGAGGCTTCGCGGACCCCAGCCGGTCCTTGGCGTGCACCGGAGCGGTAGCTCGCACCGAGATCGAGCGGCACTCCGGCGAGGGCGATCTCGAGTGGCGGGGCAATTTCGGCCCGCGCCGCCCGCATGAAGGTTGCAATCTCCGCATAGCGCGGGGTAACGGACGAGTCTACGGGCTGGAAAGCGCGGGATGCTGCCATGATCAATCGCTCCTGCTTTATTGCTGCCCTCCCCTGGGCGAGAAGAGCTTAGCAGGCCGCCGCAAATCCGAAAGCCCTTCGAACACGCCTTTTCCAACGTCGCTGCCGGCACTAGAGAGAACGGCAGCAGCGTCTTAATGTGGACAGCCCAACGACAGGGAGAACGTCGCAGTGAGCTATCAGGATCTCGAGTATGAGAAGGCCGCAGGTATCGTCACGATCTGGCTGAACCGGCCGGAGAAGCTGAACGCGGCGCGGAAGGAGACCCATGACGAGCTGCTGGCGGCGCTGTCGCGGGCCGATGAGGATGATGACGTCCGGGTGGTGGTCGTCAGCGGGCGCGGCAGAGCCTTTTGCGCTGGCACCGACCTGAGCGGCGGCTTCAGCCTGCCATCGGGCGGTGATCCGGCCACAGGCGAGGGCGTGCCGGCCGACCTCGGCGGACGGGTCACCCTGAGGCTCTTCGATATGCGCAAGCCGGTGATCGGTGCGATCAACGGTGTCGCGGTGGGGTTTGGTGCGACCTTCCTTCTGCCCATGGACGTCCGCTTTGCCAGCAGCGAGGCGCGGTTCGGCTTCGTGTTCTCCCGTCGGGGGATCGTCGCAGAATCCTGCTCGAGCTGGTTCCTGCCGCGCCTCGTCGGCATCCCGACGGCGCTCGACTGGATGATCACCGGACGGCTCATATTGGCCGAGGAGGCACTGAAAGCCGGGCTGGTGCAAAAGGTGTTGCCACCCGATCATCTGCTGGCTGAGGCGATGACCCTGGCGCAGGACATTGTCAAGCAAACGGCGCCAGTCTCGGTTGCCGTGAACCGACAGCTCCTCTGGAAGATGATGGGCGCAGACCATCCCCGCATCGCCCATGCGCTGGAATCACGCGCGCTGTCAGCAACATTAGCGCATCCGGATTCCGCTGAGGGAGCGCGCTCATTCGCGGAAAAGCGCCCGGCAGAATTCCGCGGACGCATCAGCGAGGCCGCGTTCATAGACGGCTGGTGGGCCAAATCCTGAGGCAGACCTGCGAAGTCACAAATGCTCCAGGGGCTAAGCTACGTGGCGACAGAGCCTGCCGCCACGTCTTGGCCATCAGGTGCTCGGTGCGGCCCGCGGAGAAGCGGCTCCGGCCGAGGGGGTCTGCTGCACGGAGGGTGACGGAGCCGCCGCGGGAGATGACCCGGTCTGTGGTGCCGTCGCCGGCGAAGGCGTCACCGCAGCGGCTGGCGCGGCAGGCGATACGGCACCCTGGGGCGCAGTGCCCTGCGAAACGTGCTGCTCGATGATGTCACGCAGCTTCTGCTCTTGATCGGGAGCCAGGGAGGTGCGCAGCAAGCGGCCATGGATGCCCTTCAGCTCCTCGAGGACCTTCTCCGGCTGAGCCTTGCGCACCAGAACGAACAGGGCGGAGCTGTTGTTTGGAATGGTATCGGCCAAGGACTTGATGAAACCATCATCAATTCCGTAGTCCATCATCGAGCCCGACAGAGCACCCGTGCCTGCGCCAATAGCGCCGCCCAGTGCGAAGCCTGCGAGCGGATTCAGGAAGAACAGGCCGACAAGAGCACCCCATAAGCCGCCAGAAAGGCCGCCCGAGGCGGCGCCCATGGCAACGAGATTGATGCTCTGCTTGAGCTGGACCTTGCCGTTCGCGTCCCGCACCACGACAACGGCATCCTCCAGATCAATCAGGTGCTCCTTTTTAAGCTGCGTCAGCTTCAGGAGAACACGGTCTGCTTCGGCGGGATCATCAAAGCCGACGACGATGAGTTCGGACATGAAGGGGCTCCTTTCATTCCAGGCTGTTTTCGGCCGCGGCCGGTGCTCGCCGGGATTGTGGCCTTGGAGCTATAAAGAAACTGCAACCAGCCAGTTCCAAGCGGCGGCAGACCCGCGGTGGATAACAAGTTTCTGGAAACAACATTAACGGGCGCCGCCCAATTTCGAGGGGCCGGTATGGGATTGTCTAGACAGGGGCCGCCGCGGTGGTCACCGCACGTGCTGAAATTGGGGATTGCCCGCCGTGCCGGTCACCGCTTAGCTTGCCTCGAGAGCATGGCAATCGCGTCTAGGGAAGAACTGTGCGGAATAATGATATTTCATATAGCAGCCGGGGACGGACAACGGGTGCAGCATGGTAAGGCGGCGGCCGATCATCACCGATACGCCTTGGTACCGGCTTGACATCGGTCTTAGCGACTGGGCCGCTGAGAGCCAGCAGGACCTGCTGCGCTGGTACCAACAGATGCTGCTCATTCGCCGCTTTGAGGAGAAGGTCCTCGATCTGGCCAATGCCGGACTGGTGCACGGCCCTGCCCATGCCAGCATCGGCCAGGAAGCAGGGGCCGTCGGCGCCATGTCGGTGCTCAGCACGCAGGACCGCATCAACGGCACGCACCGTGCTCATCACCAGGTGCTCGCCAAGCTCATCAACGCGCAGACGCCGCAAGATTTCGCTCCGCTCGCCCAGGATTTCACGCCGAGCATGATCGGCACCGTGGAAGGGCTCATGGCCGAAATCATGGGGCTCAAGACCGGATATTGTGGAGGTCGGGGCGGGTCGATGCACATGCGCCACGACGCCTCCGGCATTCCCGGCACCAGCGCAATCATCGGGGGCAATCTTCCCCATGCAGCAGGCTATGCGCTGGCGGACAAGTTGCTGGGGACCGGGCGCATTTCCGTGAGCTTCTTTGGCGATGGCACCCTCATGGCGGGGGTATCGCACGAGGCGATGAATATCGCGGCCCTCTATGACCTGCCCGTCATCTTCTTCCTGGAGAATAATTTCTACGCCGTCTCGACCCACTTGCGGGAGCAGACCCGCGAGACACGGCTGACCTCACGTGGTCCCATGTTCGGGTTTCCCGGCATCGAGGTCGACGGAATGGATATGATTGCCGTCCGGCGTGCGATGCAGGAGGCGCGAGAGATCATCACGGCGAAAGGCGGGCCGGTGCTGATCGAGGCGATCTGCTATCGCTTCCTGCACCAGAGCGGCAGCAGGCCCGGGAGTGAGTTTGGCTATCGCAGCCGCGAGGAAGAGCAGGAATGGCGGGCGCGCGATCCCTTGGCAATCACCGCTTCGCGACTGTCCGAGCTGGGCATGGCGACGGCAGATCAGATGGCGCTGCTGGATGAGCGGGCCAGGGCGGCGGTCGAGGAGGCCGCGGCACGGCTGACGGAACCGGTCCCGAATGGCAATGGCCTGCGCATTCCCGAGCGGCTATGGCCTGATCCCGCCGAGATCGACGAGCATATCCGGGGTGATCTCTCCGAGCTCAAAGGGCAAAGATTTCGAGAGATAGAAAACTTCGCCGCCCATGAGCTGACCCCGACGAAATATATTTCCGCGGCCTCACAGGCCATTGCCCGTGCGATGGAACGCGATCCGCGGATCGTCATCATGGGCGAAGACGTGCATCGATTGCGTGGGGGCGTCAGCGGTGCCACGAAAGGCGCGCTCGAGCGCTGGCCGGAGCGCGTGCTCGCCATGCCGATCGCCGAGAACGGCTTCGTCGGCATCGCCCTCGGCGCGGCGTTGTGTGGCTTGCGGCCGATTGTCGAGATCATGTTTGGCGATTTCTGCCTGGTCGCGGCAGATCAGCTGTTCAATGGCGTCGCCAAGGTCCGGCATATGTTCGGCGGCGGCTTTCCGGTGCCCCTGGTGGTTCGGGTGCGGGTGTCGCCCCATACGGGCTATGGCTCGCAGCATTCCGGCGATCCCTCCGGGCTGTTCGCATTGTTTCCGGGATGGCGGATCGTGGCGCCCTCCACGCCCTTCGATTATGTGGGGCTGATGAACTCGGCCTTGCTGTGCGACGACCCGGTGGTGGTGATCGAACACGTGGCGCTGTTTCAAAGCGAAGGATCCATTCCCACCGATGATCTCGACTATTGCATCCGGTTTGGCAGTGCCCGGCTGGCTCGCAAAGGCAAGGCTTGCACCCTGCTCACGGCGGCAAGCATGGTCGAGACGACGCTCGACGTGGTACAGACCACCGGAATTGACGCCGAGGTCATCGATTTGCGCACGCTGGATCCAACCGGCCTTGATTGGAGCGTGATCGAGGCCTCGGTCAAGCGGACCAATCGGGTCGCCATTGTGGAACAGGTGGCGCGAGGCCTTTCGCTGGGCGGCCGGCTTACACAGGAGATCCAGCGGCGGCTGTTCGATCATCTGGACCACGAAGTGCTGCATGTGACGGGCAGCCTTGCCGCCCCGGTGGTCTCGGCGCCGCTCAACAAGACGGCGCTCGGCGGGCCTGAGAGAATCAGGGACGTTCTCGTGCAGTTAGCAGAGCCGCGCTGGGCAGAAACCCGGGTGGTGGCATGACGGTGCAAGTGGAGGAGGGCACATAATGAAAAGGACACGAAGTCTATTTCTTGCAGGGCTGGTGGCGCTTGCCTTGACGGGGCCATTGCCGGCGGCAGCGCAAAGCGATCAGCCGCTCGTCATCGCGCGGAACATGGATCTCAATTCGCTCGATCCGCATCGCGCGTTCTGCGACACCTGCCAGATCTACAATTCGAGCGTTTACGAGACACTGGTGACGCTCGATGCGAACAACAAGATCGTACCCTTGCTGGCCGAATCCTGGAAGGCAAGCGCCGATCAGAGTGAGTTCACCTTCACGCTTGATGCGGACGCCAAGTTCTCCGACGGCTCGCCCGTCGAGGCCAAAGACGTCAAATGGTCATGGGAGCGGTTGAAGAACCTGAAAGGCAGCGCCGCCTTCCTCATGGGCAATGTCGCAGCCATCGAGACGCCGGACGCGCGGACCGTCGTGGTCAAGATGACGGCGCCAAATTCCGAATTCATCAATATCGCGTCTGCTCCCTATACGGCGATCGTGAATAGCGATGTCGCCATGGCGAATGGCGCGAAGGCGGATGCGGATGCAGCCACGACCGATACAGCCGAAGCCTGGTTTCTGCAGAATTCAGCCGGCAGCGCACCGTTCGTTCTTGAGAAATACGATCCCAATGCCGAGCTGCGCCTCAAACGAAATGATGGTTACTGGGGCACCAAGCCGGCCGTGAGCGGCATCGTCTTCCGCCAGGTGAAGGATGCCGTGGCGCAGGCACAGATGCTGGAAAGCGGTGCGGCCGACATTGCCATGCAGATCGACCCTGATACGGCCAAGACCCTGCAGAATCCTGAGGTCACCGTGAAGACAGTGCCCTCCTACAACTTCATCTATCTCGCGCTTTCACCCGGTGCGAAGGCCAACAAGGTGCCGCTCACGAAGGATGTTCGTGAGGCCTTTGAGTATGCACTGGACCGCAAGGGCATCATCGAGTTCACGATCGGCAATGAGGGCCAGGTGATCACCACCCCGATACCGATCGGCTTTCCCGGCGGCAGCGGCTATCCCGAGCCTGAGTACAATCCGGAAAAGGCAAAGGAGCTGCTGGCCAAGGCAGGTCACCCGGATGGCATCAGCCTGGAAGCGGTGTTCCCGAACCTGAATGCCTATGGCATCGATCTGTCGCTCCTGATGCAAAAGGTGCAGCAGGACCTGGATAAGATCGGCGTCAAGATCGAGCTGAAGCCGGTGCAATTCTCGACCTGGCGCGAGCGGATCAACAGCGAGGGCATCCCACTGACGGCCGTCTTCTATGCGCCCGATTATTACGGCACGGCGCAATATGTCGAATATTTCGGCATGACCGAAGGCAGCCCATGGGCACGGCGCGCCGGGATCAAGGATCCTAAGGATTTCAACCCCAAGGAAGCGGAGCTCTACAAGAAGGCCCTGGCCTCAAGCGGGGAGGAAGCTGCCAAGATCTGGCATGAGATCGGCCTCGAGATGATCAAGGACAGGGTCATCTTCCCGATCGTCAGCCCGAATCTCATCCTGGCTCATCGCAAGGACGTCAAGGGAGTGCGCTATAGTGCGTGCTGCAACTTGCCGCTTGCCGAGCTGAGCCGCTGATCCTGTTCCCCGGCTCCCTGTGCCGCGTGAAGGTGCAGGGAGCCGGGTGACCCTTGGGAATACGGGCGGGACCAGGTGCTACCAGCCCGCCCTCTGCGGCGCGTCGATCCTATCCGCCACTGTTTCCGTTTTCGCTGCCGCGCTCTCTGCTATATGATATAACGTACAGGCGATCCGAAATAACGTGTGAGAGCAATGCAGACCCTCGCCAACTCCCGCGATACCGCCCTGCGTCACCGTGCCGAGGCCGTGATTCCCGGCGGCATGTGGGGACACATGAACGCCAAGACTTTGGGCCCCGCCTATCCGCAATTCTTCGCGCGAGCAGAGGGCTGCCGGCTGTGGGATGTCGACGGACGGGAATATGTGGACCTGATGTGCAGCTGGGGCCCCAATGTTCTCGGCCACCATCACCCGGCTGTGGAAGAGGCCGCCGCACGACAGCGGTCGCTTGGTGATGCGATGAACGGCCCGGCGGAGGTCCTGGTCGATCTGGCAGAATTGCTGGTCGCCACCGTGGCGCATGCCGATTGGGCAATGCTGCAGAAAAACGGAACAGATGCCACGACCTCCTGCGTGACCATCGCGCGGGCGGGGACCGGGCGGCGCAAGGTTCTGGTGGCGCGCGGCTCCTATCACGGTGCTGTGCCATGGTGCACGCCATCCCTGGCGGGCGTCACCGCCGAAGACCGCGCCCACCTCATTCACTTCGACTATAATGACGTGGCAAGCCTCGAGGCGGCGATCGAACAGGCCGGCGATGATCTTGCGGCTGTGCTCATCACGGCGTTCCGCCATGATCTCGGGCGCGACCAGCAGTTGCCGCTGCCCACCTTCGCCAAGCGGGCGCGTGAGCTGTGCACGGCCGCGGATGCAGCTCTCATCATCGATGATGTTCGCGCCGGCTTCCGTATCGATCTCGGCGGCAGCTGGGAACCGCTGGGCGTGCGCCCTGACCTCAGCGCGTTCAGCAAGGCGATTGCCAATGGCTATCCGCTTGCGGCGATCACCGGCACCGACCGTTTCCGCCAAGCGGCAACGCAGGTCTTCGTCACGGGCTCGTTCTGGTATGGCGCGGTGGCGATGTCGGCAGCGATCGCCACGATCGAGACATTGCGGGACACCAAGGCCATCGCCCATATGGAGGCGATGGGACAGATGCTGCGCGAGGGGCTTGGACGGCTCGCAGCAAAGCACGGTATAGGCCTGCGCCAGACCGGGCCTGTGCAGATGCCCATGGTGCTGTTCGACAACGATCCCGATTTCGCGAAAGCCCAGACATTTTGCGCGGCCGCGCTGCGGGCCGGCGCCTATTTTCACCCGAAGCACAATATGTTCCTCTCGGCCGCCCATCAGCCGCGCGACATAGAGGTCGTGTTGGCGGCGGCCGATGCAGGCATGGCAGCCGTCGCGCAAGCGGCCTGACTACACAGAGCAGCGGATCAGCCGGCCGCTTTCGACCGGCGCGCTCCGCTGCCCACGGAATGAGCATCCCGATGCAGCTCCTCGCGGGTGATCTCGCCGGCTTCAAGCTGTCTGAGCAATTGCACCAGCAGCCGCCCGCCCTCCAGCATATCGTTCTGGATATGCTGCCTGACGGCGACCGCATCCCGCGCACGAAGGGCATCGAGTATGTCGAGATGCCGATGGCGGCCGGGATAGGTTGGCCGGGCATTCGGATATTGGTAATTCACGAGCGGCCCGTTCCGCAGCCAGATACCCTCGATGATGGCCAGAAGCTCAGGCCGGCTCGCCACCTTGTAGAGACCATAGTGAAACGCCCAGTTCGCTTTCACCGCATCGAACCAGCGCCCCGATCGCTCCGCCTCGATCAGTTGCTCGTGAAGGGCGGCAAGCTCGGCGATCTCCTCGTCAGTTATGCGGACCGTGGCCGCCTCCGCAGCCATCCCCTCCAGCATCAGACGGATGTCACGGAGCTCGAGATATTGCGAGAGCGTCAGCCCCGCGACGGTGATCGAGCGCGCAGCCTCCATGATGAGGCCCTTTTCGCGGACCAGCTGCATCAAGGCCTCACGCACCGGCGTCTCGGAGACACCGAGACTGGCGGCCAGCTCGCGGATCTTGAAGCGATGCCCGGGCCAGAAACGGCCCTCCATCAAGGCGGAGCGCAGCTCACGGTATACCCGCTCAGTCAGGTTGTCGCGGAGCACACGCCCGACGGCGAAATCATCCCCAGCATCGCTCATGCGCATCTCGCTTCCTCGGTAACTGGTCACAAAGGCAGCAATAGGCGCTTGCCTGTCAAGGCTGGCGCGCAGCAACGGCCGACGGATTGTTCATTATGACAGATCAGCAGCACATCCACGGCCCGATCCTGGGCTGCATCGCGGACGATCTGACCGGCGGGGCGGAACTCGCCTCCATGCTGATCGCCCGCGGTATTCCCACCGGGTTCACCATCGGCGCGGGGACCCCCTTGGCTGAGGGCTGCCACGCCTATGTGATTGCGCTCAAATCCCGTGTGATTCCGGCGGCCGAAGCGGTCACGCATGTGGTCGCTGCAGCGGACAGGCTACTTGAGCAGGGTTGTCGCCAATTCTTCTTCAAATATTGCGCGACCTTCGATTCGACGCCGCGCGGCAATATCGGCCCCTGCGCCGAAGCGCTGCTCGACCATCTGGGTGCGGATTTCACCATGTTCTGCCCGACCCTGTGCGAGGTGGGACGGACGGTCTATCAGGGGCATATGTTCGCCGGTGCCCAGCTTCTCTCGGAATCGCCCAAGCGGCATGATCCGCTGACGCCCATGACCGATAGCAATCTGGTGCGGGTGCTGGCGGCCCAGTCCAAGCGGGCGGTGGGACTTATAGCCTTCCAGGATGTCGATCGCGGGCCTGAGGCGATTCGCGAGCGGATCGAGGCGTTGCGGCGCGCAGGCACACCGCTGGCCATTGTCGATGCAATGCGGGAGCGGGATCTGGAGGTGATCGGCGAGGCTGCAGCGGACCTGCGGCTGATGACCGGGAACTCCTCCGTTGCTGCGCATCTGCCGCCGGCCTGGCGGCGGCGCGGGTGGATTGGCATGCCGGAGATGGCTCCGCTGCCGGGGGTGGAAGGGCGCGCGGCGGTGATTGCCGGCAGCGTAGCCGAGCGCACTGCCGTGCAGCTTGGTGAGTTCGCGCGCAATCATCCCACCATGATGCTCGATCTGCGCCGGGCCATGGAGGGTGAGGATCTCTTGGCGGAGGCTTTAACCTTCGCGCGATCCTTGGCCCCGAACGAGCCCTTGGGCTTCGGGACAGCAATGGCCCCCGACGAAATTGCCAAGCTGCAGGCTCGCTATGGGGTTACCGCAGTGGCTGCGCGTGCCGAGGCCATTCTCTCGGACATCGCGGATCATCTCGTGAGCGAGCTCAAGGTGCGGCGGCTCATCATCTCGGGCGGCGAGACGGCCGGTGCCGTGCTCAAAAGGCTGAAGATCACGCGGCTGCGCATCGGCGCCTATGAAGGTCCCGGCATCTCCCGGGCCGTGACGGAAGATGCCAATCCCATCGCGCTGGTGCTCAAATCGGGCAAGCTTGGCCCGGTCGACATGTTCATCCCGGTGCTGGATGCCATGCGCCGCCCCACCGAGATCACTCCGCTTTATGACAGATGGCCGCCGGCGCAGCGCTGAAGACTGCAGAGCCGATCAGCCGCGCAGCGCCTCGATCTCCTGCTCGGTGAAGCCCCAATCGCGCAACACCTCCTCCGTATGCTGACCCGGCTCGGGCGGCGGTGACTGGATCGCCTCGCGGGTGCGGCTAAAACGTGGCGCAGGCGCTGGCTGAACAACACCGTCCTGCTCCACGAACACACCACGGGCGGCCATGTGCTCGTGCGAGGGCGCCTCGGCCAGCGACATCACCGGCGCGAAACAGATATCGGTTCCTTCCATGATCGCGCACCACTCATCGCGAGTGCGGCTGCGAAACGCGCTGTTGAAAGCCTCCCGCAGCACCGGCCAGTTGTCATGGCCACGATCCCGATACTTGTCGTCCTCAAGGCCTAGCGTCTTCAGGAGAAGGTCATAGAAACGCTGCTCGATGGCGCCAACGGACACGAATTTTCCGTCCTTGGTCTGATAGACATCGTACCAAGGCGCGCCGGAATCGAGCAGATTGTCGGCACGCTGATCCTTCCACAGGCCGGCCCCATACATGCCATAGACTGGCGCACCCAGCGAGGCCGCGCCATCCACCATGGCAGCGTCCACGACCTGGCCCTTGCCGGAGCGGCTCGCCTCGAGCAAGGCACAAACCACGCCGAATGCGAGATACATGGCGCCCCCGCCAAAGTCACCGACAAGATTGAGCGGCGGAACGGGCCGTTCCGCAGGACCAATGGCATGCAGCATGCCGGTCAAGGCGATGTAGTTCAGATCATGGCCCGCGGCCTTTGCCAAAGGACCAGTCTGGCCCCAGCCGGTGACGCGGCCATAGACGAGCTTAGGGTTCACGGTGAGGAGCTCCTCGGGGCCGAGGCCGAGCCGTTCCATAACACCAGGCCTGAAGCCTTCAATCAACGCATCCGCCTGAGCGGCCAGTTTTCTAACGGCCGCAACTGCATCGGGTGATTTGAGATCCAGGGCGACGGAGCGGCGGCCGCGGCCTGAGACATTGTACCTGGCGGGCATGTCGACACCGAGATCGGCCGCGCTCTTGCGATCAATCCGCACAACTTCGGCGCCCATATCGGACAGGAGCATCGCGCAGAACGGTGCAGGACCAATTCCCGCCATCTCGATTACCTTAAATCCCGTCAGTGGTCCCATGGGCGCCCCTCTCCAAATCAGTCACCGGCCGCTTGATCTATTTTCATCAACAACTCTGGTAACGACCGCGGCTGCTACGCGCAAGCCACAGCAGTCCGTGTTCGGTCTCTCCCAACATGCAATTGCCCGGAGACGGCCCTAAATCCGGTGTCCAAGGATGAGCCTGACGAGGCTGAGCCGGTCTACGCCTTCGGAATTATTGCCCAAATCATCAATCTCGCTTATGCGGTTGCGTTTGCTGGTCACAGAGGGCACGTTCATCCTGCCAAGGCGCCGAGAAGACGAGCGACAAAAATCGGTGAGGACGTTCGTAGCGCTTGGTCGAGAACACTTGCTGACGTAACGTCGGCCGATAGAACGAGGGAGGGCAAATGGCCACTGAGGTCATCCTGGCGACCGAGAACCTAACGAAGGAGTTCTTCGGCTTCCGCGCCGTGGATAATGTGACGCTCAAAGTCCACAAGGGTGAGATTCACGCGCTCATTGGCCCCAACGGCGCCGGTAAAACCACCTGCTTCAATCTGCTCACGAAGTTCTTGGCACCATCCAAAGGGACAATCACCTTCAAAGGCCAGAACATCACCGGCCTGAAGGCGGCCGATGTGGCCCGTCTGGGTCTCGTACGGTCGTTCCAGATCTCGGCGGTTTTTCCGCATCTTACGGTTCTCGAGAATGTCCGGATCGCGTTGCAGCGGCTCAGGCGCGGGGACAGTTTCGACTTCTGGCGGTCGGAGAAGCAGCTTCATGTGCTCGATAGCGAAGCAAAGGCGCTGCTCGAATCAGTGGGCCTCAAGGATTACGTGAGCGTCCTGGCGGCTGAACTTTCCTATGGGCGGAAACGGGCCCTCGAAATCGCGACCACCCTCGCGCTCGATCCAGAGATGCTCCTGCTGGACGAGCCCATGGCCGGCATGGGGCAGGAGGATGTGGAGCGCACTGCAGAGCTGATCCGCAAGGTCTCCAAGGATCGCACCATCCTGATGGTGGAGCACAATCTTTCCGTCGTCGCCTCTCTCTCCGACCGCATTACGGTCTTGGCACGCGGGCAGGTCCTCGCCGAGGGCAATTATGCCACGGTGTCAAAGGATCCCCGGGTCATAGAAGCCTATATCGGGGCCGGTCATGCCTGACGTGAGGGTGAGCGGCAATGCATTCACACAACCATTCGCCATGCCTACCGGGGAGATAGCTGCATGACGACCATCTTTGGCGTCCCAACCGCGGGACTGTTCGGGCAGCTGCTCCTGGGTCTGATCAATGGCTCGTTCTACGCCATTCTCAGCTTGGGGCTGGCGGTCATCTTCGGCCTGCTCAACATCATCAATTTTGCTCATGGCGCCCTTTACATGATGGGGGCCTTCGCAGCCTGGATGACGCTGACCTATCTGGGGCTGAATTATTGGTGGGCGCTGATCATCGCGCCGCTGGTGGTGGGGGCGATCGGCATCCTCATCGAACGCACCATGATCGCCCGGATCGCGAAGCTCGACCACCTCTATGGCCTGCTTTTGACTTTCGGCCTTGCCCTCATCATTCAGGGCATTTTCCGCAATTATTACGGTTCGTCCGGCCTGCCCTATGCGGTTCCCTCGCAGCTCGCCGGCGGCCAGAATCTCGGGTTCATGTTCCTGCCCTATTACCGGGGCTGGGTTGTGGTCGCATCCCTCGCGGTTTGCCTTGCCACCTGGTACATGATCGAGAAGACGAAGCTTGGCGCCTATTTGCGGGCGGCCACGGAAAATCCGACCCTGGTGCAGGCTTTCGGCGTGAACGTCCCCCTGCTCATCACGCTGACCTACGGGTTCGGCGTGGCGCTGGCCGCTTTCGCAGGTGTGCTCGCGGCACCGATCTACTCGGTCAATCCGAATATGGGCGTCGACCTCATCATCGTGGTTTTCGCCGTGGTGGTCATCGGCGGCATGGGCTCGATCATGGGCTCGATCATCACCGGTTTTGCCCTCGGGATCATCGAGGGGCTCACGAAGGTGTTCTATCCCGAAGCCTCCTCAACGGTGATCTTCATCATTATGGTCATTGTCCTGCTGGTGAAGCCCACCGGCCTGTTCGGAAGGGGTGCGTGATGTCAGATACCGTCTCCAAGGTATCCACCGCCGGCCCGGCGGTGGTGGGCGAAAGCGAAGCCGCCAGCAGCACGCACCGGCTGTTGTTCGCGATCGTGGCCGTGTTGCTGGTCGTGGCGCCTTTCGTCGCCTACCCCGTCTTCGTGATGAAGCTGCTCTGCTTTGCCTTGTTCGCGATGGCCTTCAACCTGCTGCTTGGCTATGGCGGGTTGCTCTCATTCGGGCATGCGGCCTATTTCGGCATGGCCTCCTACATCTCGGCTTACACGGCGCTGCATTGGAACCTCACTCCTGAACTCTCCATCCTGCTCGGCACGCTCGGCGCCTGCGCGCTCGGCGTCGTGTTCGGGGTGGTGGCCATCCGACGGACAGGCATCTATTTCGCCATGATCACGCTGGCGCTTGCCCAGATGGTCTTTTTCTTTTGCCTGCAGGCGACAGGATTCACGGGCGGCGAGGACGGCATTCAAGGCGTGCCGCGCGGCATGCTGTTCGGCGTGTTCAATCTCCAGCACGATCTCACGCTCTATACCTTCGTGGCGATCGTCTTCCTCATCGGTTTTGCCATCATCTATCGGGTGATCCACTCGCCCTTCGGTCAGGTTCTGAAGGCCATTCGCGAGAACGAGCCACGGGCGATCTCGCTGGGCTATCGCACGACCCGATACAAGCTCGTGGTTTTCATCCTATCGGCGACCCTGAGCGGCCTGGCGGGCGCCACCAAGGCCATCGTGTTCCAGCTCGCCTCGCTCACCGATGTAAGCTTGGGGACATCTGGCGAAGTGGTGCTGATGACACTCATCGGCGGCATGGGCACGGTCTTGGGGCCAATCGTTGGCGCCGGTGTGATTGTCGGCATGTCCAACTACCTG
Organism: Rhodoligotrophos sp. CJ14; assembly: GCF_038811545.1. Lineage (GTDB taxonomy): Bacteria > Pseudomonadota > Alphaproteobacteria > Rhizobiales > Im1 > Rhodoligotrophos > Rhodoligotrophos ferricapiens. The sequence continues at coordinate 3,248,849 of NZ_CP133319.1, read as the reverse complement.
GCATCGCTGGGAAGCTGGGTCACCGTGGTGCAGGGTGCAGTGTTCGTGGTCTGCGTGCTTCTGTTCCGCGAGGGCATCATCGGAGTGCTCAACCGATACGCCAAGACGAAGCTGTAATGAACTCGTGACGGTGAGGCTTCACCCACGACGAAGCCTCACCCCTCCAGAAGCGGCCGCTCGGCCCATTCGTCGGCGCCAATCCCGGTAAGATCGGCCAGACGCGAGAGCCGCTGCTCCGAGAGCTTCTGGAGCAGGCCTTTCTTGATCTCCGTCAGAAGACGTGGTCCCTTGAATGTCAGGGCGGTGTAAAGCTGGATCAGCGACGCACCGGCCCGGACCTTCTCAATTGCCGTCGCGGCGGATGAGACGCCCCCGACCCCGACCAGCAAGATGCGCCCCTCCGTTCTGCGGTATACCCGTGCCAGGGCTCGGGTGGATCGCACAAATAGCGGGCTGCCGGACAATCCTCCCGTTTCAGATCCGTGCATCGAGCGCAGGGGTGGCCGGGTGATTGTCGTGTTGGATATGATCATTCCATCGACACCGCTGCGGAGGCAGGCCAGCGCGACTTCATCAAGGTCTTCATCCGCGAGATCCGGGGATACCTTGACCATGAGGGGAACCGGACGCGCCAGCTTAGCGGCGGCCTCGGCGCGCGCGGACAATACCCGCTCGAGCAGTTCCCGCAATGCCGGGCCTGTCTGAAGATCCCTAAGTCCCGGCGTATTGGGAGAAGAGATATTCACGGTGAGATAGCTAGCCAAACCAGCAAATCGCCTCACCCCGAGAACATAGTCGCCAATTCGATCCGTTGAATCCTTATTGGCGCCGATATTCACACCTATGAACAATTTCCGATCGAGCCGTTCAAGACGTTGGGCCGCACTGTCATGCCCCTGGTTGTTGAACCCCAGCCGATTAATGATCGCCGCATCTTCCTTCAAACGGAAAAGACGAGGTTTCAGGTTGCCGGATTGGGGCTTCGGAGTGACCGTGCCAATTTCTGCGAAGCCAAAGCCGATGGCCATGAGCCTATGGGGCACTTCTCCATCCTTATCAAAACCGGCGGCGAGGCCGATCGGATTGGACAGAGCCTTTCCGAAGGCTTGCGTCGCAAGCCGCGAATCATCCGGCAATGCGCTGGGTATCAGACCGGTTCGCAGGGCCGCGATGGTGAGTTGATGACTTTTCTCTGGATCGAAAGCGTGGAGCAACGGCCGCGCTAAGGCGAACAAATCGGCGGACATGTAGGTTTCAACTCACATCAGTGGACAAAAGAAGGGACTTGGCATAACGGAGACTATCGTAATGGTTGTGTTTACAAAAATTTTCGCTCATTGAATGCACCGGGAGGTAAGGCCCGGGAGACGCCGGGCGCACCCCTCTGAATTGCTCGTTGTCCATTGTCATTTGAATGTCCATGTAGAGAGTACGGTCAATGTTTTTACATGATCACATTTGGTCTGCGATCGATGAGCTCGCCGCGCGAAGCAATATGTCGACCTCAGGATTAGCAAAGTGCTCGGGTCTCGATCCCACCACCTTCAACAAATCAAAGCGCTTCACAGCAGATGGACGGCCGCGCTGGCCGACAACCGAAAGCGTTGCTAAAATTCTCAGGGCGACGGGATCGAATATCGTCGAATTCGCGATGCTCGTGAACGGACATAGCGGTTGCGCCTCTCCGAACAGCTCCATCATTCCCCTCATTGGCCTGGCACAGGTGGAGTCGTCCGGGTATTTCGATACGAAGGGCCTCCCATCCGGCAGCCATTGGGATGCCTTGGCTTTCCCAGGGCTGAGCGATCAGCGTGTATATGCGTTGGAGATCAATGGCAGCGAATACGATCCGATCTATCGCGATGGAGACGTGATCATTATCTCGCCGACAGCCTCCCTGCGCCGAGGCGACCGTATGCTCTACCGGCAGCAAGACGGCAAGGTTTTCATACGGACCCTTTACAGGCAAACGGCCCGCGTGCTGGAGACGACGCCTCTTGACGGCTCCGGTGATCCTACCAGCACGCCGCTCGAGACGATCGAGTGGACCGCGCGTATCGTTTGGACAAGCCAATAACAAAACCGCAAGATCATCCGCACGGGCGCGGTTGCCCTCGGCGGATGATCTCGCCGCAAGCGGTGAACACCCCAGCGCGGTTTCGATTGTCGAAAATGCTCTAACCCGCCGCAAGCTTTCCCTGTAAGGCGTCATCAATGAGCCGGCTGGTCTCCCTTACACCGTAGAGGGCGATGAAGGAGCCAAATCGCGGCCCCTGCGGCTGGCCCAGCAGAACCTCGTAGAGAGCCTTGAACCAGTCGCGCAGGTTCTCAAATCCGCCCTGCTTGCCGACTTCGTAGACAATGTCCTGGATCGTCTCTGCGTCCAGCTCGGCTGACGAAGGCAGGCCATCGAGCCGCGTCTTCAGATCAAGCAGCGCAGCCCGTTCCATGTCGGTCGGCGCTCGGAATTGCTTGGTCGGCTTCACGAAATCATGGAAATAATGGATGGCATAGCCAGCCAGCCGGTCGAGCTCGGGCTGACTTGAGGATGAGGCATCCGGCGCATAGCGGCGAATGAAGCCCCACAGAACCTCCTTATCTTCCGCGTTGGACGCACTTACCAGGTTGAGCAGAAGCGAGAAGCTCACTGGCATCGTTGCCTGCGGCGGCTTGCCCGAATGGATGTGCCAGACAGGATTGGACAGTTGCTCCTGGGTGTCCTGCCCGTCGAACTTGCTCAGGAAAGCATAATAGTCGTCCACGGCCTTCGGGATCACGTCAAAATAGAGACGCTTGGCCTTGCGCGGTGCCTGGAACATGTAGAGCTGCAAGCTTTCAGGGCTCGCATAGCGCAACCATTCCTCGATGGTGAGGCCATTGCCCTTGGACTTCGAGATCTTTTGGCCCTTCTCGTCGAGGAAGAGCTCATAGTTGAAGCCCTCCGGGGGCTCGGCGCCGAGAGCCGAGCAGATCTTGCTCGACAGCTTGACGGAATCGATCAGATCCTTGCCGGACATCTCATAATCAACACCCAGAGCGTACCACCGCATCGCCCAGTCGGCCTTCCATTGCAGCTTGCAGTGCCCGCCCGTAACGGGCACCTCGACCAGCTTCTGAGTATGCGGATCGCGATAGACGATCGTGCCGGCGTCGAGCTTGCGCTCTTCGATCGGCACCTGCAGCACCTCGCCTGTATCGGGCGAGACCGGCAGAAAGGGTGAATAGGTCTTCTGGCGCTCTTCCCTGAGAGATGGCAGCATGATCGCCATCACCTCGTCATAGCGCTCCAGCACGCGCAGCAGCGCCTTATCGAAAATGCCCGATGCATAGCATTCGCTCGCGCTGCGAAACTCGTACTCGAATCCGAAGCGGTCGAGGAAATCGCGCAGCATCGCATTATTGTGGTGGCCGAAGCTTTCGAACTTGCCGAAGGGGTCGGGAACCTTGGTGAGCGGCTTGTTGAGATGCGGGCGGATCAGATCCTGGTTTGGAATATTGTCCGGGATCTTGCGAAGTCCATCCATATCATCGGAGAAGCAGATCAGCCGGGTCGGCACGTCGGACATGGTCGAGAAGGCGTGGCGAACCATGGTGGTGCGCGCGACCTCCCCAAAGGTACCGATATGGGGCAGGCCCGAGGGGCCGTAACCGGTCTCGAACAGCACGTCCTTTTTGCCCGTCCGTTTGAGGCGCTCCAGCAATTTGCGGGCTTCCTCGAATGGCCATGCCTTGCTGGCCATTGCTTCTTCGACGAGCTTACGGTCGGTGATCACGATATTGTCTCGCAGGTGCGCGAAGGCGCGTTGAACTTGGGCGGCGACCCTATGAGTCCGGCCGCCTGCCGTCAACCGGCTGATCTCAGCTCGCGCCAGCGACAACGTCAGCTGAATCGAGATTCTCGTTCATCCGCCGGCGCTGGGCGGCCATGGCATCGAACTGCGCCCGCAAATTGGGATGGCGATTAATGAACTGCCGGAACTCGCGTGCGGTCATGGAGAGGAACTTGCAATAGTCGACCGCAGTCACATCCGCCGTGCGCCGCTCGCCGCTCAGCAATCCCATTTCTCCGAAAAAATCACCCGGTTTCAGCTCGATGGTGCGGCCATTGACCGAGACCTGCACGGTGCCCGAGGAAATGAAATACATCGCATCCGGCCGTTCACCCTTGCGGATGACCCGATCGCCGGGATTGGCAGAGCGCGGCCTGAACAGCATGAGCAGCTCTTCGCGCTCATCAGGCGAGAGACTCGCAAAGATCGGGAATTTCTCCACGATCTGCTGCGCCTCGAGGCCCCGCTCCATGTGGCGCGCTTCGCTGGCCCTGCGTACCGCCTCGAGCTCCTGCTCAAGGGCCGCCATACGGACAGCACCGAAGGGCGAGCCCGGCTTGCCAGCCTGGCGCCGGATCAGAGCCGCGGCAGCAGCAAAGCTCAACGGATTGAGCATGATGGAGAGCAACGCGCCCGCCAGGATCAGGTCGCGACCTTCCGCAGGCATCAGGCCCGAGGCAACACCAAGACCGGCAAGGATGAAGGAGAACTCTCCGATCTGGGCAAGGCTTGCCGAAACGGTGAGCGCCGTGCTCGCGGGAAAGCGCATCAGCAGAACGATCAGGAAGGCCACGACCGACTTGCCAACCACGATGAGGGCAAGAACCGCCAGGACCTTCAGCGGCTCGCGAATCAGGATCGATGGGTCAAAGAGCATGCCCACCGAGACGAAGAACAGCACCGCGAAGGCATCCTGCAGGGGAAGGGAATCGGCCGCGGCCCTGTGGCTGAACTGGGATTCGCTGAGGACCACGCCGGCAAAGAACGCGCCCAGGGCGAAGGATACGCCGAAGACAACCGCCGAGCCATAGGCAATACCGAGAGCCAGCGCCAGGACCGAGAGGGTGAACAGCTCGCGTGATCCGGTGCGGGCAACCTGTTTCAAGATCCAGGGCACGATTTTCGGCCCGATCAGCATGGCGAGCGCGACAAAGGCAACGACCTTGCCGAGCGTGAGGGCGAGTTGCGCGCCCAAGCCAAGGCCGCTTTCGGCAGGGGCATGGCTCGTATCACCAGCGGCCAGCCCGTGCGCCCCCATGATTTCGGCAAAAGCGGGCAGAAGGACCAGGGCAAGCACCATCGCCAGGTCCTCGACGATCAGCCAGCCGACTGCGATGCGGCCATTAGGCGTGGCAACGGCATTGCGCTCTTCCAGGGCACGCAGCAGCACGACAGTGCTGGCCACCGACAATGACAGCCCGAACACGATGCTGCCCCCGAGACTCCAGCCCCAGAGCATGGCCAGAGCCGCACCGAGAAGGGTTGCCAGCACGATCTGGCCGACCGCGCCGGGTATGGCGACCCAGCGCACGGCCATCAGGTCGGCTGCAGAGAAGTGAAGGCCCACGCCAAACATGAGCAAAATCACCCCCATCTCGGCGAGCTGACCGGCGAGGGTGCTGTCGGCCACAAAGCCCGGCGTGAAGGGCCCCATGACCACTCCCGCCAGGAGATAGCCGACCAATGGCGGCAAGCGCAGGCGGTCGGCCACGAAGCCAAATCCGAACGCCGAGACGAAGCCCAAGGCGATCAGAGCAATCAGAGCGGTTTCGTGGTGCACATGTTCTCCCCGTCCTCGCCCTGCCGGATTACCTCAGCTCATGTCCGCGTCTTCTTCAGGCAGACTTGTGCGGCAGGAATACCGCTTCCGGTGAACCACATTCGAACCGGAAAAGGCAACTATTATTGCACGGAAGTACAAGTTCCATTGCCGGTCTATTCTGCGCGCCTGCGCGCGTGAAAGACGAGACGAAATGGGTTAAGGTCGGCTCCGCATGTCTTTCGCACCGCATCATAGATCGACCGAAGCCGCCCGCGGCTGGGCCATGGATCCGCTCAGCACATTGCCAGCCGCCGCGCTGCAGGGGGTCAGCCTGTTGTGCTCGCAACCCGGCTCCGAACCGCAACTGCTCGACCCAGAGGCAGGGTTGGGCCGTCTGACTGCAGAGCCGCATCTCGTCTGCCACGCGGTGTTCCTGGCGAATCGGCTGCAGATTGCAGGGCGATTGGAGCGGGCCATCGCGCGGACGGCCCGGGAGCAGGCCCATTTTGACCTGGCGGAGCTGTTCGCGTTCATCTGTCCCGCCCGGTTCGCCCTGCCGACGCCTATGGGGATTGCTCAAGCGGCAGGCCTGGAAACGGATATCTTGCCGGCGAGCGAACTCCTGAGGGAGACGGCGCGCCGGCTTTTGGGGCTGCTGACGGAAGACGCCCGTAAGCACTCGGCGCGCGAAGTTCTCGAGCAGGCGCAGTTTTTGGCACGAAGCCGATGGCCCTGGGCACCACTGGTGATTCGCGCCATCGAGGATGGCTGCGGCCGCCAAGAGATCTCGCCGTTTCTCACCGGGCTCAATGTGTGGGACAGGCTCGCCGAATGGGAGGATGACGGGCCGCGTCCGCAGCCCGATAGCCATGGGGTTTCGGCGGAGGAGGCCGAGGCGGAGCTGAGCCGGATCCTGGGCAGCAATTCGGAAAGCCGCACCTCCCAGCGCGATTACAGTGCCAAGGTTGCGCGTGCCTTCGCACCACGGATCAGCCGGCACGAGAACCACATTCTTCTGGCCGAGGCGGGAACGGGCCTTGGCAAGACGCTGGGCTATCTCGCTCCCGCCACCGTGTGGGCGCGGCGAAACAGCGGAACGGTGTGGGTGTCCACCTATACCAAGAACCTGCAGCGGCAGCTCGAGCAGGAGACCCAGAAGGTCTTTCCGAGCGCCGATGAACGGCGTAGCAAAGTCGTCATCCGCAAGGGACGGGAGAATTATCTCTGCCTGCTGAACCTGCAGGAGCGGATTGCCCAGATGAGCGGGAACGCGCGCGGCAACCTGCTCGCGGTTTTGATCGTCCGCTGGGTGAAAGCAAGCCGCGACGGCGACATGATCGGCGGGGATTTTCCCGCCTGGCTCATGTCACTGTTCGCCGATGGCGGCACGGCGGGAGAGCGCGCGCCCTCCCCGGCCAGTTTAGGGCTTACCGACAGGCGGGGCGAATGTATCTACACGGCCTGTCCGCATTACCGGAAATGCTTTGTCGAGAAAGCGACACGGGCTGCACGCAAGGCAGACATCGTGATTGGCAATCACGCACTGGTCATGGCGCAAGCCGCGCAGGACCAGCTGCTCGGGCCTGCGGAAAATTCCGAAGAGCAAACCGCGACAGGTGCAATCCGGCGGCTGATCCTCGATGAGGGCCATCACCTGTTCGATGCGGCCGATAATGCCTTTGCCGCCCATCTCACCGCTGTCGAGGCCGCCGAGCTGCGTCGCTGGATCAGAGGCGGTGAGGCCCGCGGCCGGCGTGGCCGCAGCCTGCTCGACCGCATTGGCGATCTCGCCGGTGGCGCCGCTGAAGACGATCAATCCGAAGCGATGTTGCAAGCGGTCATGCAGGCGGCCACGGGCTTGCCGGGACCGGGCTGGCAGCGGCGGGTTCAAGCCGGCATGCCGGATGGCCCGGCCGAGCGCTTTCTCATGATGGTGCGCGAGCAGGTGCTCGCCCGGTCGGACACAGCCGCGCGTTATGCGCTCGAAACCGCCTGCCGTCCCGGGATTCCCGGGCTTGCCGATGCCGCAGACGGCCTCGCAGCAGCCCTGCAGGAATTGGCCGCTCCGATGCAGGCGCTGGCCAAGAGCCTCATGGCGCGACTGGATGACGATGCAGCCAAGCTCGAGAGCGCGGAACGGGCCCGGATCGAATCGGTTTCCCGGGGGTTACGGCGCCGGTCGGAGCTGATGCTGGGCGCCTGGATCGACATGCTCGACAGGCTGAGCCGGGAGGAGCCCGAGGGGTTCACCGAATGGTTCGCGATCGAGCACAGTTTCGGCCAAGAGGCCGATGTGGGGATGTATCGGCATTGGATCGATCCGACGATCCCGCTTGCGAAGCTCGTGCTGGAAAGCGTGGATGGGGCCGTGATCACGTCGGCCACGTTGCGCGACAGGCTACCCGATATTCCGGATGACTGGGCAAGCGCCGAGATGCGCACCGGTGTCAATCACCTGGCCTATCCGGTGGCGCGCTCGGTCCATCACAGCCCCTATGATTACCCGAACCAGGCGCGGATCCTGATCGTCAATGATGTCAATCGAGAGGATCCAGACCAGGTGGCAGCAGCCTATCGTGAGTTGTTCGTGGCGGCGGGGGGTGGCGCGCTCGGGCTGTTCACGGCCATATCACGGCTCAGGGAAACCTATAAGCGGATCATTGCGCCGCTCAGCCGCGAGGGGCTTTCGCTTTACGCCCAGCATGTGGACCCGGTAGATACCGGCACCCTGGTCGATCTGTTCCGGGCTGAGCAGAACAGCTGCCTTCTGGGCACAGATGCGGTGCGCGACGGGGTGGACGTGCCGGGCGATGCCTTGCGGCTCATCGTGCTCGAGCGGGTTCCCTGGCCACAGCCCTCGATCCTCGAACGGGCGCGGCGCGCGGCTTTTGGCGGCAATCTCTATCAGGAGATGATCGTGCGGCTGCGGCTCCGGCAGGCCTTCGGGCGTCTCATCCGCCGCGCCGAGGACCGCGGGGTCTTCGTCATTCTCGACCCACGGCTTGCATCCCGCTTCCTCACCGCCTTCCCCGATGGCGTGCCGGTCAAGCGTACGGGGCTCGTGGATGCGATCGAGACCGTTCAGGGTTTTTTGGCCGAGCGGCCTTGCTGAAAGGCAAGTGCAACTCTACTTTGCGGCGCATCATGTCAGTATTGGAGCGTCTATGAGCACCATCGGCCCACACCAGGCTCTCATCTACGTCATGGTCACCATGGCGGCCGTGGACAATCGTATGGGCGATGCCGAGCTGAAGCGTATCGGTTCCATCGTGCAGCGCTTTCCGATCTTCCGCGATTTCGATCCAGATAGGCTGGTGCTGATCGCGCAAGAGGCGGCCGAGCTCTTGAGCACCGATGGCGAGGATGGGCTGCGCACGCTGCTCGCATTGGTGAAGGAAGCTCTGCCGGAGCGGCTCAAGGAGACCGCCTATGCGCTTGCGGTGGAGGTCGCCGCAGCCGACATGAAATTGCCCAAAGAGGAAATCCGCTTCCTGCAGATCCTGCGCGACACGCTTGGGCTGGACAAGCTTGCGTGCGCGGCGATCGAGCGCTCGGCCATCGCTCGCTATGCCGTGAACTGAGCGGGATCAGAAGGTCCGGCGGGATTTGACCGCAGCGGTGAGGGTGCCCTCATCGAGATAATCGAGCTCGCCACCCACGGGCACACCATGCGCCAGCCGGGTTACCGTCACATCGAGGCCGCGGAGACGCTCGGTGATATAATAGGCGGTGGTCTGACCATCGACCGTGGCATTCACCGCGAGGATCACTTCCTTCACCCCTGGTTCGGCACAGCGGTGGATGAGCTGATCGATCGACAGCTCATCGGGGCCGATGCCTTCAATCGCAGACATCACCCCGCCGAGAACGTGATAAAGGCCGGTGGTCGCACCCGCACGCTCGAGAGCCCAGAGATCGCTCACCTCCTCCACGACGCAGATGAGCGAGCGGTCCCGCCGCGGATCGGAGCAGATCACGCAGGGATCGGCGGTATCTATATTGCCGCAGACGGAGCAAACGGTGACCGTGCGCCGAACATCCTCAATGGCCGAGGCCAGTGGATCGAGCAGACGTGCGCGATTCTTGATCAGGTGCAGGACGGCACGCCTCGCCGACCGGGGACCAAGGCCCGGCAGCTTCGATAAAAGCTGAATCAGCCCTTCGATCTCCGGGCCGACGATGCGTCTGCTCATGGATGTCAGAAACCGAGATTGAGGCCCGGCGGCAATGGAAGACCTCCGGTCAGCTGCTTCATCTCCTCGGCGAGCGCCGTTTCCATCTTCTGGCGCGCATCCGCATGAGCGGCAACGATCAGGTCTTCCAGCATCTCGCGATCGTCACTCATCAGGCTCTGGTCGATGGAGATGCCTTTCATGGCCCCCTTGCCGTTGAGAGTAACGCTCACCAGCCCCGCGCCGGAGGTTCCCACCACGTCGAGGTCCTCGAGCCGCGCCTGCATCTCCTGCATGCGGGCCTGCACCTCTTGCATCTGCTTCATCATGTCGCCCAGGTTCTTCATGACCCGTCCCCACTCCCTTCCATCGTCTCATCATCGATCATGTCGCTGTCAGCGGCGATGGCTTCGTCTTGGACGGCCAGGTCCTTCACGTCAACGATCTCCGCGCCGGGAAACCGCGACAGCAAAGCCTGCACGACCGGACGGCCTCTGGCTTCATTAAACAGAGTGTCTCGCTTCAGCCGATCCTGTTCGGCAATCGGCCGCTCTCCGGCATCCTTGGTGACCGAAACGATCCAGCGCTCACCGGTCCATTGCTCCAGCTTGCGCGCCAATTCATTGGTGAGCCCGGGGGGCGCGCCCTGCTCAAGGCCGATATCGACCTGACCGGGCCGCACGCGGACAGGCCGTACAAAAGTTTCGAGCTGTGTTTTCAATCGCAGGTCGCGACGCTCACTCGCCACTCGTATGATGTCGCGGAAATGCGAGAAATTCGCCGCGGCTGAAGCTGATTGTTCTGGCGGCTCGGCGGAAAAATCGGGGGCCGTTACCGCCATGGTCTCGGCGCCACGGGTGCTCGAGGTCGTCGGCTCGACGGGTGGGGCAGAGACGGGCGGAGCGTTTACCGGCGCCCGGCGCATGGGGGTCACGGTGGCCGGACCGCCGGCTTCAGCCTCGGCATTGCGCCGCTGGGGCAAAGGCCGTATCTCGCTTGTTTCCTGCTCAAGGACCTCCCGCAAGGTTGGCAGGTCGGCGGCATAAGCCATGCGTATGAGAACCATTTCCGCCGCAGCAAGCGCATGGGCGGACTGGCTGACCTCCTCGATGCCTTTTAGCAACATCTGCCAGGCCCGCGTCAGCACCGACATGGAGAGGCGCTCGGCAAGGCTCATGCCCCGCACCCGCTCCATCTCAGAGCGGGCCGGATCCTTCGCCGCATCGGGAACGACCTTGAGGCGGGTGACCCAATGGGTGAGCTCAGCCAGATCCGTCAGGACGGTTATCGGCTCGGCACCGAAATCATAGAGCTGCTTGAGCTCGGCCAGGGCGCCGGCCGCATCGCCCTTCATCAACAGCTCGAAGAGGTCAACGGCCCGGCCACGATCTGCAAGGCCTAGCATGGAGCGCACGGCCTCGGCCCGCACCATATCGCCGCCATAGGCAATCGCCTGGTCGAGCAGCGACAGCCCATCACGCACAGAGCCTTCGGATGCTCTTGCGATAAGTGCCAGGGCTTCATCCTCGGCGGAAACGCCTTCCTTGCTTGCGATATTGCGGAAGTGCTGGACCAGGAGATCCCCATCGAGGCGCTTCAGGTCGAAACGCTGGCAGCGGGACAGGACCGTGACCGGGACTTTGCGGACCTCGGTGGTCGCGAAGATGAATTTCACATGCTCCGGCGGCTCTTCCAGCGTTTTGAGCAGCGCATTGAACGCCGCCTTGGAGAGCATGTGCACTTCGTCGATGATATAGACCTTATAGCGCGCATCAATCGGGCGGTAGCGCACGCCTTCGATCAGCTCGCGAATATCATCGACGCCCGTGCGGGAGGCGGCATCCATCTCGATCACGTCGGGGTGGCGCGATTCGAGAATGGCGGCACAATGGGCGCCAAGCCGCGGCAGGTGGACGGTGGGCTTGTCGGATTCGGAATAGTTGAGCGCTCGCGCGATCAGCCTGGCCGTGGTGGTCTTGCCGATGCCGCGGACGCCGGTAAGCATATAGGCTTGGGCAATCCGGCCGCTGGAGAAAGCATTCTCCAGGGTACGCACCATTGCGTCCTGGCCGATCAGATGCTCGAATGTGCTTGGTCGATATTTGCGCGCGAGGACACGATAAGCCGGACCGCCGCCGCTTCCAGACGTCGATGGGATCGCAAGCTCGGCCGCAAGCGGGGCATCGCTTTCCTGCTGTTCACTCAAATTCCGGCGTTCCGTACCCGAAGTTGCGTGTTCGGCGTAGGCCAATCATCCGGCATGCCCGTGGGATAGGCGAGAGGCTGAACGAACGACCCGTACCGGATTCGTTAGGGCTGCTTCCTTCCGGACCTGACCCGGTTGGCGAGCGGCACGCCCGCCGCCAGCCTCTCTAGGTCACTATATCAGCATTCCAGGGCGATGAGGCAAGTGCGTTACCAGCGCGCACTGATCATTCCTCTGGATAACCTCGATCGCCAGGGACGATCGACATCATTTCTTGACTGACACCGCTAAGGCTGCCCTCGTTAAGCTCTCACATCCACTCTCGTTCGCGCGACGGATTCCAGCCCATGTTTCTCGATGACAGCCTCGCATTCACCCTGAATTCCCTCGATCGCATGGCCCAGCGCCGGAGCGATGCTGAATGGCTCGCCCGGCAGGCTGCCTCGGCCGAGGCGCGGCATCTCGGCTTCATCGGGGAGCGCCCGCTTGTGGTGCTCAATCCGCTTGGCGGGCTCGCGCTCTATTCGCTCCCCCAGTCCTCGGTGCGGGAGCCCGTGTTTCTCGGATGTGAGGATGGGGAAAAGCCGATTTTCGCGTCTCAGCTTCCCGAGGAACAGGACCTGTCGGCCTTCGGCGAGGCGGTCAAGGCGATCGATCTGCGCAGCCTTGCCATGCAGAGCATCCTGCCTCCGGCCATGCTCGGCGTTCTCGCCCAGGCCCGAACCCTGCTTCACTGGCATGCGACGCACCGCTTCTGCTCGCGCTGTGGCGTTGCCTCCGAAATGCGCGACGGTGGATATCGTCGGCATTGCCCCGCCTGCCATGCTGATCACTTCCCACGCACCGATCCGGTGTCGATCATGCTGGTGACGAGGGGGGATCATTGCCTCCTGGGGCGGCAAGCCCGGTTTGCACCGGGCATGTATTCCGCATTGGCGGGGTTCATCGAGCCGGGCGAGACGATCGAGGAAGCCGCGCGTCGGGAGGTCTTCGAAGAGGCCGGCATAAAGGTTGGCCGCGTGGATTATCATTCGAGCCAGCCATGGCCCTTCCCCGCCAACCTCATGATCGGGGTCATGGCCGAGGGGCTGAGCGAAGAGATCACAATCGATCGGACCGAGCTCGAGGATGCCCGCTGGTTTCCGCGCGCGGAAGTCAAGGCCATGCTGGAGGGGACACATCCTGCGGGGCTGACAGTGCCGGCGCCCTTCGCCATCGCAAACCGGCTGGTGCGGCGCTTTGTGGGTGAAACGTGAGCAGAATCAGAGTTAGCTGATTCTGGAGTGGCTGTTGATAACCATGGGTTGGGCGAACGGCGCCCCAATTGGAGACCATATCGGGCGACAGAGAGTTTATTGTTAGCTGGCGGGCCTTCATTGGATCACGCATCACCAAGAGATGGGGCGGCCCACGCCATAGCCGGATGGAGGTGGTCAGTGCGATATCCCGGGATGACAGCGAACAAGCGGCGCATTCTCTGCGTGTTCCCACATTACACGCCGTCCTTCGGCACCTTCCAGCACGCCTATAAGCTTATTGCGGGCGTCAAGGCATTCATGCCGCCACAAGGCCTGCTGGTGATCGCCGCCTATTTGCCGGAACGTTGGGAGGTGCGTTTCGTCGATGAAAATGTGGCGTCGGCACGTTCGGAGGATTTCGCGTGGGCCGACGCCGTTTTCGTCAGCGGCATGCATATTCAGGCATCGCAAATCCGCGATATCGGCCGCCGTGCCCATGAGCATGGCAAGGTGACCGTGCTTGGCGGCCCCTCGGTCTCGGGCGCGCCAGAGATGTATCCGAGCTTCGATTACCTCCATGTCGGCGAGCTTGGCGATGCAACGGACCAGCTGATCGCCATGCTCGATGAGAGTGTGGCGCGACCGGCGGAACAGGTGCTGCTCAGGACAGACGAGCGGCGGGCACTCCACCAGTTTCCCATCCCGGCTTATGACCACATCAATCTGGGGCGATACCTGATCGGCAGCCTGCAATTCTCAAGCGGCTGCCCTTATCGGTGCGAATTTTGCGACATTCCCGCGCTCTACGGCCGCCAGCCCAGGTTAAAGACCCCGGAACAGATCACCGCCGAGCTCGACAAGATGCTTGTGCAGAGCTTCAGACCGGGAACCGTCTATTTCGTGGATGACAATTTCATCGGCAATCGCAAGGCGACGAAGGAGATGCTGCCGCATCTCATCGCCTGGCAGAAGCAGCATGGTTATCCCCTGCAATTCGCCTGCGAAGCAACTCTGAACATCGCCAAGCAGCCGGAAATCCTCGCGATGATGCGCGAGGCCGGGTTCATCACCATCTTCATTGGCATCGAGACGCCGGAGGTTGCCGCGCTCCACGCCATTCGCAAGGAGCACAATAATGCGGTGCCAATGTATGAGGCGATCAGGACGATCAATTCCTACGGGCTCGAGATCACTTCTGGCATCATTCTGGGGCTCGACACCGATACGGCCGACACGGAACGGGCCCTGATCGACTTCATCGATGCCTCCAACGTGCCGGTGCTCACGATCAACCTGCTGCAGGCTCTGCCCAAGACGCCTCTCTGGGACCGCCTGGAACGCGAGGGCCGGCTGGTCCATGATACCGCGCTCGAATCCAATGTGCAGTTCATGCGGCCTTATCAGGAAGTGGTCGAGTCCTGGCGCCGATGCATCGATTATGCTTATACGCCCGAGCGTCTCTTCAACCGCTTCAGGCATCAGGTCGATGCAACCTATGCCCATCGGCTGAAGACACCAACACAGGGCAAGCTGACTTCTGCCAACCTGATACGTGCCCTGAACCTGATCTGGCGCACCTTGTGGCATCTGGGGATCAAACCTAAATATCGGGGCGCCTTCTGGCGCGCAGCTCTTCATGCCCTGAAACGTGGGCAGATTGATGCGATGTTCAGCATGGCTTTCGTCGGCCATCATCTGATCAGCTTCACGCGTGAGGCATTGGAAGGGGAGCAGAACGCCTCCTTCTACTCAGCCCACACAAAGGGCCCGAGCAAGCGCATGGCGGCGTGATTTTTGCAGACCTGAATTTGTTAGATGTGAATTTAATCAGTCGTGAGAGGCGTTGCGATGTCCATGGGAACGACCACCGAAAACCAGATCCTCATCGAGACCCGGATCGCCAATGAGGGTCCAAGCGTTGTCGTTGCCTATTTATTGTGGCTGTTTCTATGGTTCGTTTCCGCTCACAGGCTGTATCTGGGCCGCCCAGGCACGGCCATTCTCCAGATCCTGAGCTATTTCGTGCTCATCGGCTTTGTCTGGTGGGTGATCGATGCCTTCCTCATTCCAGGCATGATCCGGGATAAGCAGGACGAGATTCGCCGGCGGCTCGCAGCCCAGATGGGCATTGCCAACTAGTCTCACGCAACCTCCGTGAGGTGCAGATCGTTGACGGCGGGGTGCGGCCTCCTTATCTTCGAAAGCGGATGTCGCACCACACAGAAATGCTGAGCGTCGCATAAACGGTCATAGCACATGGACCATCGTCTATTGGGACTGGCCGACCTCGACAAGCGTTCCCGCGAAATTTTCCGGCAATTGGTTGAAACCTATTTGTCCACCGGTGAACCGGTCGGCTCTCGCACGATTTCACAGATGTTGCCGGTAAATCTCTCGCCGGCCTCCGTCCGCAATGTGATGTCCGACCTCGAAGCGATCGGGCTCATTTCTTCTCCGCATACGAGCGCAGGACGCCTGCCGACCGAGCTCGGGCTCCGGTTCTTCGTCGATGCCCTGCTTGAGGTGGGCAATATCGACGAGGAGGAGCGTTCGCAGATCGAGCAGAGGGTGACCAGCCACAATCGCCAACGCATGGATGAGGTGCTCACCGCAGCCACGAACATGCTGTCGGGCTTGAGCCAGTGCGCGGGCGTGCTCGTTGCACCGAAGTTCAACGTCCGGCTCAAGCATATCGAGTTCGTCAAGCTCGATAATCAGCGGGCCCTGGTGATCCTGGTCGGAGAAGACGGCAGCGTCGAGAACCGGATCATCACTATCCCACCTGGCCTGCCGCCATCGGTCCTGGTTGCGGCCTCCAACTATCTCAGCACGCGTTTCATTGGGAAAACGCTGAGTGAGATACAAAAGTCGATGAAAACCGCGGTCGAGCGCCTGCGGCAGGAAATCGATGAGCTCACGGCCACAGTGGTGGAGCAAGGCCTTGCCAGTTGGGGCAGCGATGACCCGGAGCATGAAAAGACGCTGATCGTTCGGGGCCGGTCCAATCTCCTCGATGACAAAGATGCCCTTCAGGATCTCGAGCGCATTCGCAGCCTGCTCGATGATCTCGAAAGCAAACGCGATCTTATCCGCCTCCTCGGCCTGGCGGAGGAAGGCGAGGGTGTGCGTATTTTTATCGGTTCCGAGAACAAGCTGTTCTCCCTCTCCGGCTCGTCCATCATCATCGCGCCCTATCGCGACGCGCAGGAGCGGGTGGTCGGTGTGCTCGGCGTGATCGGTCCGACGCGCATCAATTACGCGCGCATCATCCCCATGGTGGATTACACAGCCAAGGTTGTAAGTCGGCTGTTGTCTTGATTTTTCACGCTTGACCGTCGATATCCGTCTGGCATCGGTGAAGGCCTCTTTGCCGATGCCGAGCGTGAAGGATCGACGATGATTGAAGACACCAAGACCACTTCCTCGCCAGAAAAACAAAACGGCTCGCAAGCGGTCAACGCGCCCTCGGAGCAAGCTGAAGCTCACGAAAACGAGGTGAACGAGAATGAGGCGCAGGCCGAGGAGTTAAGCCCCGAGACCATGGTCGCGGCAATTCAGGCCCTTCAGGCCGAGAATGACAGTCTCAAAGACAAGCTGCTGCGGGCCATGGCCGATCAGGAAAACTTGCGTCGGCGCACCGAGCGCGAGAAAGGTGAGGCTAGCCAATATGCCATCACCAGCTTCGCGCGCGACCTGCTGAGCGTGATCGACAATTTCGGCCGAGCGCTTGCCTCCGCACCCAGCAAAGACGAGCCCGCTGTGGAGGAGGCCGTGAAAAATCTGGTCGTCGGGGTCGAGATGACCGAGCGCGAGATGCTCAATGTGCTCGAGAAGCACGGGGTGCGGCGTGATGATCCACTGGGCCAGCGTTTTGACCCCAACTTTCACCAGGCGATGTTCGAGGTCGAGGATCCGAGCCAGCCCGCGGGCACGGTCGTACAGGTCATGCAAACGGGCTACCGGATCGGCGAGCGCATTTTGCGTCCCGCCTTGGTTGGCGTCTCCAAGGGCGGCCCGAAGCCCTCGTCTCCGGCCTGAGCCGTTGCCCTCGGGTTACGTTGACGGGGCTGTCCGCCTTGCAGCGCCAAAATGAGGCGCATATATAGACGCCAGCTTCCAGTCGACATTCCACATTCGAATGGAGGAGGCTGGCCAGTCCGCGAGTCAGAAGCTTCTCCGGATCAAAAAGGCGCTTGTATCAAGGTCTTAGGGCCGGCCTGCCGCAAAGGAGGTAGAAAGAATGGCTAAAGTAATTGGTATTGACCTCGGCACCACGAATTCCTGTGTGGCCATCATGGAGGGTCAGTCACCGAAGGTCATCGAGAATGCCGAAGGCACGCGCACCACGCCGTCCATCGTGGCTTTCGCCGAAGACGGGGAAGTCCTGATCGGCCAGCCGGCCAAGCGGCAGGCGGTGACCAATCCAGAGAATACGTTTTTTGCGATCAAACGCCTGATCGGGCGGCGCTTTGAGGATGGCGAAGTGGAAAAGGCCAAGGGCCTGGTTCCCTATCACATCGTCAGGGCGGATAATGGTGACGCCTGGGTCGAGGCGCGCGGAAAGAAATACGCGCCTTCGCAAATCTCCGCCTATATTCTCCAAAAGATGAAGGAGACGGCCGAGCGCCATCTGGGCGAAAAGGTCGAACAGGCGGTGATCACGGTTCCCGCCTATTTCAATGACAGTCAGCGCCAGGCCACGAAGGATGCGGGCAAGATCGCCGGGCTCGAGGTGCTGCGCATCATCAACGAGCCGACGGCGGCTGCCCTGGCCTATGGCCTGGACAAGAAGCACAGCGGCGTCATTGCCGTTTACGACCTTGGCGGTGGCACGTTCGACGTGTCGATCCTGGAGATTGGCGACGGCGTGTTCGAGGTGAAGTCGACCAATGGCGACACGTTCCTCGGCGGCGAGGACTTCGACATGCGCCTGGTCGATTATCTCGCCGATGAGTTCAAGAAGGAGAACGGCATCGATCTGCGCAAGGACAAGCTTGCGCTGCAGCGCCTGAAAGAGGCCGCGGAGAAGGCGAAGATCGAGCTCTCCTCCACCACGCAGACCGAGATCAACCTGCCATTCATCACCGCCGATCAGTCCGGGCCGAAGCATCTGACCATGAAGCTCACCCGGGCCAAGCTCGAGGCATTGGTCGATGATCTGATCCAGCGGACCATCGCGCCCTGCAAGGCGGCCCTGAAGGATGCCGGGATCAGTGCCGGTGAGGTTCAGGAAGTCATCCTGGTGGGCGGCATGACCCGCATGCCGAAGGTCATCGAGACGGTGAAGACCTTCTTCGGCAAGGAGCCGCACAAGGGCGTCAACCCGGACGAGGTGGTCGCCATCGGCGCCGCGATCCAGGCGGGCGTGCTGCAGGGCGACGTGAAGGATGTGCTGCTGCTCGACGTGACCCCGCTGTCGCTCGGTATCGAGACCCTGGGCGGCGTGTTCACCAGGCTGATCGATCGGAACACCACCATTCCGACCAAGAAGTCGCAGGTGTTCTCGACCGCCGATGACAACCAGACGGCGGTGACAATCCGGGTATTCCAGGGTGAACGCGAAATCGCAGCCCATAACAAGCTCTTAGGTCAATTCGACCTCGTCGGCATTCCGCCGGCACCGCGCGGCGTGCCGCAGATCGAAGTGACCTTCGACATCGACGCCAACGGCATTGTCAATGTCTCGGCGAAGGATAAGGCGACCGGCAAAGAGCAGGCGATCCGAATCCAGGCCTCGGGCGGTCTCTCTGATGACGAGATCGAGAAAATGGTCAAGGACGCGGAATCGCATGCGGCCGAGGACAAGCAGCGCCGCGAGCTCGTCGAAGCCCGCAACCATGCGGAGGCCTTGATCCATCAGACCGAGAAGACCCTCGCCGAGTTCGGCGACAAAGTGAGCCAGGCCGACAAGAGCACGGTGGAGCAAGCGGTCGCTGATCTCCGCGGCGTTCTGGAAGGGGAAGATACGGCGGCGATCCAAGCCAAGACCCAGGCGCTGACGCAGGCCTCGATGAAACTCGGCGAGGCCATGTATCAGCAGCAGGCGGCCGGAGCCGCCGGCGCTGGCGGTGGCGATACAGGCCCCTCGTCCTCGAGCCAGGGCGATGATAATGTCGTGGACGCTGATTTCGAAGAGGTCCAGGACGACAATAAGCGGTCGACCGGTTCCTGATCGTGATCCGCGAGGCGATGATGACGAGGATGAGCCGCCCAGCCGGCGGCGTGGGGTAGGCACGTATACGGACCTCGCCTCAGGCGATCCATCAGGGTCGGGAGGGGCGGGGTCCTTGCGTGTAGCGGGTTTTGAACGATGGCGAAGCGCGACTTTTATGACATTCTCGGCGTGAGCCGAACCGCCGACGAGAAGGACTTGAAGGCCGCCTATCGTCGGTTGGCCAAACAATATC
Organism: Rhodoligotrophos sp. CJ14; assembly: GCF_038811545.1. Lineage (GTDB taxonomy): Bacteria > Pseudomonadota > Alphaproteobacteria > Rhizobiales > Im1 > Rhodoligotrophos > Rhodoligotrophos ferricapiens. Next base: position 3,229,234 of record NZ_CP133319.1, on the reverse strand, counting down.
ATCCCGACGCGAACCCCGGAAATGCCGAGGCGGAACACCGCTTCAAGGAAATCAACGAGGCCTATGAGACGCTGAAGGATCCCCAGAAGCGAGCGGCCTATGACCAGTTCGGTCACGCGGCGTTCGAGAATGGCGGATTCGGGCGGGCCGGTGCCGGGTTCGGGCCTGATTTCTCCTCGACCATGTCCGACATGTTCGAAGATCTGTTCGGGGAGTTCATGGGCGCTCGCCGCGGTGGTCGACGGCAGAGCTCAGCCAGCCGCGGCGCGGATTTGCGCTACAATATGGAGATCACGCTGGAGGATGCCTATCTCGGCAAGACGGCCCAGATCCGCGTTCCAACCAGCGTGACCTGTGATGTGTGCGATGGATCCGGCGCAAAGGCCGGCACGTCGCCAAAGGTCTGCCCGATGTGCGCGGGCGCGGGCCGCGTGCGGGCCACGCAAGGCTTCTTCACCGTCGAGCGCACCTGCATGACCTGCCAGGGGCGGGGCGAGGTGATCGCCGATCCCTGCACCAGTTGCGGCGGCATGGGGCGCGTGAACCGGGAACGTACGCTTTCGGTGAATATACCGGCCGGGGTCGAAGACGGAACGAGGATCCGGCTTGCCAGCGAAGGCGAGGCGGGTTTACGCGGCGGGCCGCCAGGCGACCTCTATATTTTCCTCTCGATCAAACCGCACCAGTTCTTCCAGCGCGACGGTGCCGACCTGTTCTCCCGGGTGCCGGTTTCGCTGACCACGGCAGCCTTGGGCGGTGAGATCGAGGTGCCGACGCTCGACGGCAAGAAGGCGCGGTTGCGGATCCCTGAGGGCACGCAGACGGGCAAGCAGTTCCGGCTGAAGGGCAAGGGCATGCCGGTGCTGCGCTCACATCAATATGGCGATATGTATATCCAGGTCGCCGTCGAGACGCCGGTCAATCTATCTCGTCGCCAACGCGAGCTGCTCGAAGAGTTCGAGCGGGAATCCCACAACAAGAACAACCCGGAATCCGAAGGATTCTTTGCCAAAGCCAAGGCCTTTTGGGAGGGTTTTGCGGATTAGATCGGTCCCGCCCCCTTGCAGAACGCTCAAGATCATCTCGCTATTCGTGCAAGCGGGTGAGATGATCGCGCACGGCGCCAGTCGTAAGGCCGATTCTGGCCAGCGAGCACCCGTCTAAAGCCGGCGCAGCTGAACCTCGTGGATGCTGTGATCAGCGCCCTTCGTGAGGATGAGATCGGCGCGCTGGCGGGTTGGGAGAATGTTCTCCCGCAGATTGACCAGGTTGATGGTCTTCCACAGGCGCAGCGCCACCTCCCGGGTCTCTTCGTCGCTGATTTTTGCGTAGCGATGGAAATAGGACCTGGGATCGCGGAACGCCGTGCCGCGGAGACGGAAGAAGCGCTCGATATACCATTCCTCCAACAGCCGCTCTTCGGCGTCGAGGTAAATCGAAAAATCGAAAAAGTCCGAAACGAAGGGTATGGCCTTGCCATCCTTGGGCAGGGTTGCGGGCTGCAATACGTTCAGCCCCTCGACGATCAGGACATCCGGTTGGTCGATGGTCAGCCCCTCGGAGGGAAGGACATCATAGGACAGATGGGAGTAGACCGGAGCCTTGACCGCGTGCTTTCCCGATTTGATGTCGGACAGGAAATGCAAGAGCTTGGTGACATCGTAGCTCTCCGGAAAGCCTTTCCGCGTCATCAGGCCTTCCCGCTCCAAGACGGCATTCGGAAACAGGAAGCCGTCAGTGGGCACGAGGGCAACATGGGGCGAATTCGGCGAGCGGCTGAGCAGTGCCTGCAAGATACGGGCAGTCGTGCTTTTGCCGACGGCGACACTACCGGCGAGGCCAATGATGAAGGGCACCTTGCTCCCGTTCCGTCCCAGAAATTTCTGGGTCGCCCGGAAGAGCTCATAGGTTCGCTCGACATAGAGATTGAGCAGACGGGCGAGAGGCAGGTAGATCGCGACCACTTCGTCGATCTGCATGCGCTCGTTCAGACCGCGCAGCTCCAAGACCTCGGTCTCGGTCAGGGTCAATGGCGTGTCGGCCCTGAGTTCTGCCCATTCATCTCGCGAGAAGACAAGGTAAGGCGAATATTTGAGCGCACGCCCGTTCATCTCAGGAACGCCCAGCTTTTTCAACGATGCCGCTCACACCTTCGCGGCGCGCAAGTTCCGCCATGACATCCGGCAGTGGCAGATCAGCGGCCTCCAGCAAGACCACGAGGTGAAACAGGAGATCAGCGGCTTCCGCCGTCAGCGACTTCCGATCGCCCGACACGGCGGCGATGGCAACCTCAACGGCCTCTTCCCCCAGCTTTTTCGCACAGACCGGAACGCCTCTGGCGACCAGCTGGGCTGTATAGGATTTGTCAGGGCTTGCTGAACGGCGCTCATGAATGGTGGCCACAAGGCGCGCCAAGACTTCGAGCCCGTATGGAGATTGAGTATTCATCAACTCAGCAAGTCCTGCTCACATCGCGCTGGGCTTATCAGCATAGGGCCGGCTTGTCATCGGCCCAGTGGGAATATCAGGCAAGACGCATAGGAATACCCGCACCGGCCATATGCTGTTTGGCTTGCCCAATGGTGTAAGTGCCGAAATGGAAGATCGAGGCGGCGAGAACGGCGCTCGCATGGCCCTGCTTCACCCCTTGTACCAGATGATCAAGGGTGCCGACGCCGCCGGATGCAATGACGGGCACGGTGACGGCGTCGGCGACCGCCCGAGTCAAGGCGAGATCGAAGCCAGACTTGGTGCCGTCGCGATCCATGGAGGTCAGCAAGATTTCCCCGGCCCCGAGGGACACGACCTCGCGAGCAAATTCGATGGCATCAATCCCGGTCGCGTTGCGGCCGCCATGGGTGAAGATCTCCCAGCGGGCCGGTTCTCCCTCGGCCGATACGCGCCTTGCGTCAATTGCGACGACAATGCATTGGCTGCCGAACTTCTCTGCAGCGCGCGCAACAAAGTTGCGGTCGTTCACCGCCGCGGTGTTGATCGAGACCTTATCGGCGCCGGCCAGAAGCAGCTTGCGCACATCGTCCGTGGTGCGCACGCCGCCACCGACCGTCAGCGGCATGAAGCAATGTTCGGCCGTCTTGGCCACCACATCAAAAATAATGCCCCGATTCTCGTGAGATGCCGTGATATCGAGAAAGCAGAGCTCATCCGCTCCTGCCGCGTCATAGGCGCGCGCGGCCTCAACGGGATCACCGGCATCACGCAGCTCGACGAATTGAACGCCCTTGACCACGCGCCCGTCTTTGACGTCAAGGCAGGGGATCACTCTGGCCTTAAGCATGGGCCGACCTCGCTTCTGCGATCAGCTGCAGGGCGGCGCGGGCATCAAGCCGGCCGTCATAGAGGGCCCGGCCCGAGATTGCTCCTTCCAGCACGGCGCAATCGGGCTCGAGCAACCGCTTCACATCGTCCATCGAGGCAAGCCCGCCCGAGGCAATGACCGGGATCGAAATGGCGTGGGCCAAGGCCAGGGTGGCCGGTATGTTCAGGCCCGTGAGAATGCCATCACGGTCGATGTCGGTATAGATGATCGCCGCAACACCGGCATCCTCGATGCGGCGAGCGAGATCTGCCGCCTCGATATCCGAGGTCTCGGCCCAGCCTTCGACCGCCACCCGGCCGCCGCGCGCGTCGATGCCCACCGCGACCCGCCCGGGAAAGGCGCGTGCGGCCTCGCGCACCAGATCGGGATTGCGCACCGCCACAGTGCCGAGAATGACGCGGCGAACGCCCTTGGCCAGCCAGCTCTCAATCCCAGCCATGTCGCGGATCCCACCGCCAAGCTGAACGGGCATCTTGACCGCAGCGATGATCGCTTCCACGGCTTCGGCGTTGCTGCTGCGGCCTGCGAAGGCGCCATTCAGGTCCACCACATGCAGCCACTCAAAGCCTTGCGCCTCGAATTCCGCCGCCTGCGCTGCCGGATCCTGATTGTAGATGGTCGCGTCCGCCATCTCGCCACGCTTGAGGCGGACGCAGACCCCGTCCTTGAGGTCGATTGCCGGGAACAGGATCATGGACGCCACCGGAGGAAATTGCCGATCAGCCTCAGGCCGAGACGCTGACTTTTTTCGGGGTGAAATTGCGTTCCGATCACCGTGTCACGGGCGACGATGGCAACCAACGGACCGCCATAGCTGGTCTCGGCGATGATCTGCGCGCGATCACGGGCCGCCAGGTGATAGGAATGAACGAAATAGGCGTGCAGCCCGTCCGGCCCGAGCTCGATGCCATCAAGCACCGGATGGGGCCGGACCTGGCTTAGCGTGTTCCAGCCCATATGTGGAACCTTGAGGGCGGGATCCTCGGGCTCGATGCGGACGACATCGCCGCTGATCCAGCCAAAGCCGTCCCAGGTGCCGTATTCAAGGCCACGCTCGGCCATGAGCTGCATGCCGACGCAGATGCCGATGAAGGGACGCGCCTTGACCCGGACCACCTCGTCCAGCGTTTCCCACATGCCCTCGATCGCCAGCAAGCCTGCGCGACAATCAGCAAAGGCACCAACGCCGGGAAGCACCACCCGATCAGCAGAGGCGACCTCGGCCGGGTTGCCGGTGACGACCACCTGTGCATCAAGGTCCTGTTCGCGCACGGCTCGCTCGAACGCCTTATGGGCCGACCGGAGATTGCCGGAGCCGTAATCGACGATTGCCACCTTCATCATACGCGTCCCGGTTCGGGGAGAATGGAGTAGTCGCCCGCGGCCATCGGAGCGATCGGCCCGCGGGGCATTTCGCGCGCGGCGGGGCCGCTTGGTATGGAGCCAATCTCCCGGCCGGTCCCCGCGACCAGCCCAGTGAAAAACCTGTGTTCCGCCCCGGCAAGGCCATCGCCCATCACCACGGCAATCTCGCGACGCCCGCGGCGGGCGAGTGACCAGCGCAAGAGATCATTGCCCTGAAAGCCCATCACCAGGTTAATACCAGCCCCAAGGATTGCCTGGGCGAGCGGCGTCACCGGCAGAACCTTCGGGAGCAGTCCGATGCACACGCTCACCAGAATGAAAAAGGCCAGGACGATCCACATCCGCTTGTAGATCAGCCAGACGAGGGGCAGGAAGAATGCCGGCCACGAAAAGCCTTCCTTGACGAAGTCGAGTTCGTCGGGCTTGGCCAGAATGCCCTCTCGATCGCTGCTGCGATGATGGACCGTGTAGGTCTTGATCGACATTTTCCAGTCCGTCAGACGTCAGGCGGTTGAACCGCCGAGCGTGCCCTTGGTCGAAGGTACCGCACCACTGCTGCGCGGGTCCGGCTCTATGGCCGCCCGCAGCGACCGCGCCAAAGCCTTGAAGCAGGTCTCTGCTATATGGTGGCTGTTCTCGCCATATAAATTCTCAACATGGGTGGTGATACCGGCATTCTGCGCGAAGGCCTGGAACCACTCACGAAACAGCTCGGTATCGAAGTCACCCACCTTTTGAGTGGGGAAGTTCACCTTCCAAACGAGGAAAGGCCGACCGGAAACATCGAGCGCCACGCGGGTGAGCGCTTCATCCATCGCGAGATCAATGCTGGCATAGCGGCGAATACCCGCCTTATTGCCCAATGCCTTCGCGACTGCCTGGCCAAGGGCAATGCCGGTGTCTTCCACGGTATGGTGCAGGTCGATGTGGAGATCGCCCTCAGCCTTCACCTCGATGTCGATGAGCGAATGCCGCGAAAGCTGCTCGAGCATATGGTCGAGAAAGCCTATGCCGGTGGCAATGGAGAACCGCCCGGTGCCGTCGAGATTGACGGAGACCGAGATGGAGGTCTCGTTGGTTTTGCGTTCTATATTCGCTTTGCGCACCGGAGGCTCCGTTCTCTCGGCAGCGTGATGGGCCGCCGGCGTCTTTTATCAGCTAGGCGCCGGAGATCAAAGGGCAGTCTCGCCACGCGGCAGGATTGTGTATTGCAATCTTTTATTTGGCGCAGTCACTACATAGATGTGGCGCCGGATCACAAATCACGAGGCGAAGGTTGAGCGCGAACGAGCAGATGCCGCAATGGCACGGAACCACCATTCTCACGGTGCGCAAGGGAAACAAGGTCGTCATTGCAGGCGATGGCCAGGTCAGCTTTGGTAACACCGTCATCAAATCCAATGCCCGTAAAGTGAGGCCACTGGGCACCGGCAAGGTGATCGCCGGGTTCGCCGGAGCCACCGCGGATGCCATGACGCTGTTCGAGCGGCTGGAAGGCAAGCTCGAAAAACATCCGGGGCAGTTGACCCGCGCCTGTGTGGAAATGGCGAAAGACTGGCGCACCGACCGCTATCTGCGCCGGCTCGAGGCCATGATGATCGTGGCCGATCCCAAGGTGAGCCTCGTTCTGACCGGCAATGGCGACGTGCTCGAGCCGGAAGGCGGGTTGATGGGCATCGGTTCCGGGGGTCAGTTCGCGCTGGCGGCGGCACGCGCGCTCATCGACAGCGAGCATGATCCGGTGGAGATTGCCCGGCGCGCCATGAAGATCGCGGCCGAGATCTGCATCTACACGAATGACAGCCTGACAATCGAAACACTGCAAGAGGACTGAGCTCTCAGCTGCGAGCCGTCCATCTATCCAAGCGAGACTTCAATGACAGACTTCTCACCGCGTGAGATCGTTTCGGAACTCGACCGCTTTATTGTCGGCCAGCGCGATGCAAAGCGCGCCGTGGCCATCGCCCTACGCAATCGCTGGCGCCGCCAGCAGCTGGAGGATGGGCTGCGCGAGGAGGTTCTGCCGAAGAACATCCTGATGATCGGGCCAACCGGCGTTGGCAAGACCGAGATCGCCCGCCGCCTGGCCAAGCTTGCGAACGCGCCTTTCATCAAGGTCGAGGCGACCAAGTTCACCGAAGTCGGCTATGTCGGCCGCGATGTGGAGCAGATCATCCGCGATCTCGTTGAAGTGTCCATTGGTCTCGTGCGGCAGAAGCGGCGCAAGGAGGTCGAGGCGGCCGCTCAGCTTCACGCGGAAGAGCGGGTGCTGGATGCGCTGGTGGGCAAGAGCGCGACCGAGTCCACGCGGGACGCCTTCCGGCGCAAGCTGCGCGACGGTGAGCTCGACGATAAGGAGATCGAGGTCCAGGTGCTCGACACCGGCGGTATGCCCTCCTTCGAGATTCCCGGCATGCCCGGCGCTCAGATCGGCATGGTCAATCTCAGCGACATGCTGGGCAAGGCCTTCGGCCAGCGCACCAAGCCAAGACGGATGACGGTGCGGGCAAGCTATGACGTGTTGATGGCGGAAGAATCGGACAAGCTGCTCGATCAAGATCAGATCACGCAGGAGGCGATCGCGCTCGTCGAGAACCACGGCATCGTGTTTCTGGACGAGCTGGACAAGGTCTGCGCCCGATCCGGCGAGCGGGTTGGCGGAGATGTCAGCCGGGAGGGCGTCCAGCGCGATCTGCTGCCGCTGCTCGAGGGCACGACCGTTGCGACCAAATACGGGCCGGTGAAGAGCGACCATGTGCTGTTCATCGCCTCGGGCGCGTTCCATATCGCCAAGCCTTCGGATCTTTTGCCGGAGCTGCAGGGCCGGCTGCCGATCCGGGTGGAGCTCAATCCGCTCACGCGCGATGACTTCCGCCGCATCCTGACTGAACCGGAGGCAAGCCTCATTCGGCAATACAAGGCGCTCATCGGGACGGAAGGCGTGACCCTCGACTTCACGGATGACGGGGTCGATGCACTCGCTGATCTCGCTGTCGATATCAACTCTACGGTGGAGAATATCGGCGCCCGCCGTTTGCACACCGTGATGGAGCGGGTGCTCGATGAAATCAGCTTCGATGCGAGCGACAAATCGGGCGCCGCGATTTCGATCGATGCAGCTTATGTCCGCGAGCGGATCGGCGATCTCGCCAAGAACAGCGATCTCTCGAAATTCATTCTTTAGAGCGCTTCGCCCTTGGCGATCACACTCTAGTCCCGGGATACAGGCGTGCGGCTTGAGGATTATAACAGCTTCTGCGCTTCGCTGCCCCATGCGACCCATGTGGTGCAATGGGGTGGCTCGCATGTCTGGAAAGTAGCGGGCAAGGTGTTCGCCATCGCCGGCGCGCACGATGGGGGCGAGCTTTGGGTAACGTTCAAATGCTCCCCCATCGCCTATGATATCCTTCGCGAACAGCCCGGCTTGCGGCCCGCGCCCTATCTTGCCTCGCGCGGCATGAAGTGGATCCAACGTCAGAGGGATGACGCCATGGACGATGCCGCCCTCAAGGATTACCTCGCGGAAAGCCACAGGCTCGTTGCCGCCGGGCTGCCCAAGCGCGTGCAAAAGGAACTAGGCCTCGCTTCCTACTGAGCCCAGCGGCTGCCTATTCAGGCGGGCGCTGGCGCAGATGCCGCAAGAGCCTGTCGAGTTCATCTTCACTCAACTCGCCGATACGCTCGGCCAGCAGATTGGCAAGCTCGGTCGCCTTGGGTGAAAGGCCTGCGGTATCGACGACCGCGCGCGGGTTCGAGAGGCGCGCCAGGCGGGTCAGCTCCTCGGCATCATCCCAGATCACATTGAAGTAAGCAATGATGCGCTGGAGCAGCGGCCAGCTTGGGCGGCCGCGCCGGCCGTGCTCCAAAGCGGAAAGATAGGCCGCGGAGACACCGACCGCGGCAGCCATTTCCTTGAGCTCAATGCCCCGCTCGGCGCGCAGGGCGCGTAATTTCTGGCCGAAGGGTGTCATCGTCTGATATCGGGATTCCTGCGCAGCCGCACGTAGAAGGCCCCACCGCCGCCATGCCTGGGATGTGCCGGCTGAAAGCCGGATACGATGCGGCGGAATTGCGGCTCGCTGAACCACACGGGCAGCGCGCGTCGGATCCGGCCACCACGCTCGGGCGTGTCATACGGGTCAAAGCCGTGCAGCATGTGCCTCGCGAAGGGCGCCGAGCCTTTGCCAGTGACCACAATCGTGAACCGCTGACCGCGCTCATATGCCTGCGTCAGGTAAGCGAAGAGGCGGATGCGGGCCGTTTCCAGGCTCTCCCCATGCAAGTCGATCCGTGACCCGATCGGAATCTGGCCGCGCAATAGTCTCTGCCCGGTGCGCCGGTCAATGCCGGTCAGTGGCGGCAGGCTGGGCGAGGGCCTCGCCGGCTGCGGAATCGGCTGACGAAGCGAGGCAGGCATTCTAGGTGGCTTTTGCCTCTGTGACGGAGCCGGAGGTGTCGGCTGCGCCTTGATGGACTCGGACGGCGGAGCCTCAGTGGTGATCGAGGTGGAGGAGCGTACCCGCTTGTGAAGCGGCGTTACGCTCTCCGTCACCTTCAGCCAGAGTTCCATGTCGGGAACTTCGGCACCACGTTTCTTCCGCCGTGTCATGGTTCTCAACGGGGCAGTCGCGCCGCGACCGCATTCGGCACGAGAATGGTCACGCGGCCGGGGCTCTGCATAAGACCGGCGATGTGTGCGGCCCGCTCGCCGGCGCCCCAGAAGACATCGCCGCGCACCTGCCCCTTGATGGCCGTTCCGGTGTCCTGCGCGATCATCAGACGGCGCATGGGCACAAGCGCACCCTGAGGGCCCGACGGTACGGCGGTGTCGAGCCAGATCGGGGTGCCAAAGGCATAGAAGGCGCGATCGACTGCAAGGCTGCGCTCCGGCGTGAGCTGAACGTGCTGGGCGCCCACCGGGCCGAGATCAGGCCGTTCGAGTTCCACAGGACGAAAGAACACAAAAGATTTGTTGTGCCACATGAGGCTGCGCGCCTGATCGGGATGACGGGCAAGCCAAGCCAGGATGGTTTGCATCGAGACCTGATCGCGGGCAATCTCGCCACGTTCGACAAGGATCCGCCCGATGGGCGTGTATGGCAATCCCGACTTGGCAGCAAAGCCGACGCGCATCACGCGGCCATTCGGCAGACGGACCCGGCCCGAGCCCTGAACGTGGACGAAGAAGGCATCTTCCCAGCGCTTCAGCCAGACAAGCTCGAGCCCCCTGCCCTTCAACGCGCCCTGCTCTATTTCCTGCCTCGCCCAATAGGGTTTTGGCTGGCCATTGACACGGCGGCCATAGCGGACCCCGATGCGCTTCTCGGTGGCGGCATCGAAGGTGACGAGATCCTCGGGCTTGCGGAAGAGCGGAACCACGTAAGGCCCGCCCGGCGTCAGCGATCCCTCGACCTCGGGCTCGAAATAGCCGGTGAAGAGACTGCTGCCATTAGCCGCCAGACTGACCGCCAGCGGCGTGAAGTGCTTTTCGAAGAAGCTGCGGGCCTGAGCCGGTGTCTGCGCGCCCAAGGCGAGAGCCGCCCGGCAGACCGGCAGCCAATCAGCCCGCCGTCCGGCAAAGCGAGGTGAGCCGGCAAAGCCGCGGCCGGTGGTAAGCATTTCCTGGCAGGAAAGCTGAAAAGCGGCGAGTGCCTCGGCATGATTGTCGGCCGCCCAGCCAGGAATGCTGGAATAAGTGACGGCTGCCAGTGTTCTGGCCTGCACCCGGTTCATGGGCCACCACGCGACTATCGATATGAGCACCAAAAGGCTCATAGCGGCTTTTGCGGAGGCACGGAACAAGCCGGGGCGGCAGATTGGCCACAAGCAGCTATGGCGGCCAATTCCACATGGCCGCAGAAACCTAAGACATGACAAGAACATAGGGAGGACAAACTCTCAGGGGCGGCTCGACGGTCGCCCGACCGGATAAGCGCCGCGTTTATGGCTCGTCCTTAAGCCTAGTGCAATCTTGGTTAATGATCTGTTGGCGGAGCCATCACGCCGCCGCAGAAAAGACCGCGGCAGGGCCGTCTCTATGCAGACGGCGCCTCGGTCGCCACCAAGCTCCAATTGGGATCACGCGCCTTGGTATCGCGCGCGAAGGTCCAGATATCATTCACATCGCGGATCTTGGTGGGGTCGCCGTCGACCAGCTCACCGGAGCGGTTCTTGACAGCCGTGATCAGCTGACTGGCGAATTTCACCGCCACAAACGCCTGGCGCCCCTCGAGCCGCGCATCGACGATACTAGCCTCATTGATACCGACAAAGGTGGTTTCATTGACCAGCCCCTCGCGTTCGCGCTCATCCAGAGCAGCGCTGAAGCCATCGAACACCTCCTTGCTGAGGAGGTTGCGAAGGGTCAGCCGGTCGCCTTCGGCAAAGGCCATCACTATCATCTCGTAAGCTGCGCGGGCGCCTTCCAGGAACGATTTCGGCGTGAAGTTCGCATCCGCCCGTGCGATCGCCTCCAGCCCCGAAGCAACGGCCGAACCTTCCGCGGCATACCCCTTCCAGACCGGGGCTTTGTCGTCACCCTGACTGATCGGCGTCGGCTCAGCCTTGCGATTATCGCGCTGGGGAAGGCTGATGACCTTCCCATCCTGAGCGTTAGCCGTGGCCTGAGCGCGGTCGCGCTCGTTGCGCGCGAAGGGGTCGATCGGCGGCCGTTCATTGCCGGTGCGGCGACCAAGGACGCTGCGCAGCCGCAAGAAGACCACTACGGCTATGCCGAGAAGTAGAAGGTTGAGAGGGTCAAAAGCGTCGGTCATGATGGCGATCCGGCCGTCCGGTGTGTGGGGTCATATGCTGTCACGACAAATTAGCCACGATCGCGACGGCACGTATTGCAAGGGTCTGCTCAGAACAAGATATAAGACATCCTGAGAAGCGTCCAACAGGTGTGGTTTCACGTCCGCGTTTTTTCGTGAAAACACTCTCTCTGTCGGGACGCTCTCGAAGCGCTGACAATGCGAGACTATCCGGGACGGACCCTCTTTGCGAATTGCCATTCTCCTCGCTGCCATTGCCCTGCCCTTCCTCGAGATTGCGACCTTTATCAAGGTGGGCGAATGGATAGGTATACCATCGACGATCGCCTTGATCATCCTCTCCGCGGTGGTCGGGCTCGGTATCATCAGATGGCAAGGCTTGTCCCTGCTCACCAGAGCCCAGGACTCGCTGAGACAAAATGCCGTGCCGGTCAGCTCGGTGGTTCATGGCGTTTTCCTGCTCGTTTCAGGAATTCTGCTCGCCATTCCCGGGTTCCTCACTGACATCGTCGCCTTCGTGCTGCTCATTCCGCCTCTGCGCTCGATCATAGCGCGATTCCTGTTTGGACGGCTGCGCCGGTCATCCCGATTTTCCGTGCATGTGGGCGGGACGGGCGCAGGTGGAGATCCAAATCCGTTTCCAACCGGTCCAAATTATGACCGTGGCCGAGGTCCAGTGATCGAAGGCGAAGTGGTCGAGGATCTCACGCCGAAGCCGTCGCCTCCGGACCAAGGCAGTCATGGCGGCGGACAACCACGCCCGCCATCACCCTGGCGGCAGTAAGGCATCGCCGCCGGGGTGATCAGGTTGTGCGGCCTTGGTTTCGCCGCAGCCTGTTGCTGGAACAGATGCGCGGGACACAACGGCCGCGCCCGCGCCTTGCGGCCGCACACGAACCGTGTTAGCCCAGCAGCGATTGGCGCCTTAACACATGGACTAGACCAATGGCCGATACCTCCAACACGAACGGCAATGGCGGGGCGGGGCTCGGCGCCGACCGTCCGGATGCGCAGAAGCCCTCGATGCGCGTGCTCGCCCAATATCTCAAGGATCTTTCCTTCGAGAATCCCAATGCGCCGCAGTCCCTTTCGGGCCAAATGGCTCAGCCGAAGATCGATATCTCCGTCAATGTGAATGCCAGGACGCTGGCGCCGACGGATTACGAGGTCGAGATCCATCTCGAGGTCACGGCGAGCGGTCCTGACACGGTCGTGTTCCAGGCCGAGATGCTTTACGCCGGCATCTTCCGCCTGGAAGGGATTCCACAGGAGATGCTGCACCCGGTGGTGCTGATCGAGTGCCCGCGGATGCTGTTCCCCTTCGCGCGGCAAATCCTGGCCGATGCGACACGCAATGGCGGTTTCCCGCCGCTGATGCTCGATCCCATCGATTTTGCGGCCATGTATCAGCAGCGCATGGAGCAGAACCAGCAGGCTCAAGCCGGAATCGCTCACGCCTGACAAGCGATGCAGTCCCCGGGCACCACTGGGTGCCCGGCGCCGTGGTCACTCTGGCCGGGGTGAGAACAGCGAAGACGTGGCGTGGCTTCCCAAGCCGCGATCGATGATCCTGTTGCCATCCACCGATACCTGTCCCGAAGCGATGAGCCTGAGCGCGAAGGGGTAAAGGACATGCTCAGCGGCGAGAACGCGGGCAGCCAGGCTCTCCTCATCATCAGTCGCCAAGACGGGCACCGCCGCTTGCGCGATGATCGGCCCGGTATCGACCTCCTTGCGGACGAAATGAACCGTGCAGCCGGTGATGCGCACGCCGTCGGCGAGCGCCCGTCTGTGCGTGTTGAGGCCAGGATAGGCCGGCAGCAGCGACGGATGAATATTGATCATCCGATTGTGCCAAGTCTCAACAAAGGCATCCGATAGAACCCGCATATAGCCGGCCATGCAGATAAGGTCGACGCCAGCCTGTCTAAGGGTCTCGTCCATCGCCCGGTCGAAAGCCTCCCGGCTTTCTGCGATCTTGTGGTCGAGCGCACAAATCGGGATACCGGCGGCGCGCGCCTTCTCCAGTCCGGCTGCTCCGGGCCGGTTGGAGATCACGATCGCGATCTCGGCAGGATAGTCGGGGTGCCTGGCTGCTTCCATCAATGCGGCCAGATTGGAGCCACGGCCCGAGATGAGAACGCCGACGCGCAGCTTCGCCACCGCTCAGCCTCCCAGCCGAAGCCGGCCGTCATAACGCACCCTCGATCCGGAGCCCTGCGCCTCGATGCGGCCGAGCTGGAATACCCTCTCGCCTGCCGCGTGAAGCTCGCTCATGAGATCTGGCACCCGATCGGCGGCAGTTACGATCACCATGCCGATGCCGCAATTGAACGTGCGAAGCATCTCATCCGGGGCGATGCTGCCGATATCGGCCAGCCATCGGAACAGGGGCGGCACGTCCATGGCGCTGAGATCGAAGACGGCGGCTGCCCCTTCGGGCAGAACGCGCGGAACGTTCTCCGTCAAACCGCCGCCGGTGATGTGGGCGAGGGCCTTGATCGCGGAGGATGCGCGCAAGGCTGTCAGAATGCTTTTGACATAAATTCGGGTTGGTGCAAGGAGCGCTTCCGCCAAGGTGAGCTCAGGCGCGAAGGGCGCTGGGTTCGCGTAATCGAGCCCGTGATCTGCAACAAGGCGACGAATGAGGGAATATCCGTTGGAATGGGCCCCGGAGGAGGCAAGGCCGAGGATCACGTCGCCCTCGGAAATATCGGCGCGCGGCAGAACCGCGTCACGCTCGACCACTCCCACCGCAAAGCCGGCAAGATCATAATCGCCGGGCGCATACATGCCCGGCATTTCCGCAGTTTCCCCGCCAATCAGCGCCGCGCCTGCCTGGCGGCAACCCTCGCCAATGCCGGCAATGACGGTGCGCGCCGCCTGAGGTTCGAGCCGGCCCGTCGCGAAATAGTCGAGAAAGAAGATCGGCTCGGCACCTTGGACGACGAGGTCGTTCACGCACATGGCAACAAGATCGATGCCGATCGTCTCATGACGGCCACTTTCTATGGCGATTTTGAGCTTCGTTCCCACGCCGTCATTGGCCGCAACGAGGAGCGGGTCGCGATAGTTCAGAGCCTTGAGGTCGAAAAGTCCCCCGAAGCCACCCAATGCGGCGTCCGCGCCCGGACGTGCCGTGGACCGTGCGATGGGCTTGATGGCGTCGACCAAGGCGTTACCCGCATTGATATCGACGCCGGCATCGCTATAGGTGTATCCATTGGGCCTCGCGGCCGGTGGCTTTGGTGTCATGGGGAGCGGGCTCTCGGTTGCTCGCATTCGTCATTGCGATCTTGCGCGAGAACAAGCAGAAAAGCGGGGATTGCACAAGCCGTCGAGTGCCCGGGCAATAAGGTTTTCAAAGTGATGACTGCTTTTCCATCTCTGTTCTGGCTTGCTAAGGCCTGGCGGACCATCGCGGTTTCGGCCGGTGCCGGGCGCCGCTTGGGGGTCTTGGCGCTGCTCGTTCTGTCGGCTGTCGCAATGCGGGCACCGGGCCTGGCGGCCGATCCCTATACTGTATCGGATATCGAGGTGGACGTAACGGCCAAAGATGCCCAGCAGGCAAAGCTCAAGGCCATCAGCGAGGCGCAGGTGAAGGCATTCCGCAAGATGATCGAGCGGATCGCGCCGGCTGATCAGGCCGCACGGCTTGCTTCGCTCGATGCTGGGCGGATTGGTCGCATGATGGCCAGCATGTCCGTGCAGAAGGAGCAGACCGGCCCCAACCGCTACATCGCGACGCTGACCATCAGCTTTCTGCCGAACAAGGTTCGGGAAGCGTTGAGCCGGCAAGGCGTCGAATTCACGGAAAAGCAGGCGCCCCCGACCACGGTGCTTCCGGTTTGGGTTGGGCGGCAGGGTCCCGTTCTATGGGGCAGCGACAATCCGTGGCTGCAGGCCTGGCAGATGCAGGACCTGCGCAACGGCGTCGCGCCGGTGGTGCTGCCACTTGGCGATGCCGCCGATACGGCGGCGGTGAGCGCGCAGCAGGCCCTCTCCGGGGACGCCGGCGCCTTCGATGCGCTGGCCTCCCGCTACCGCACGGAAACGGTGCTCACGGCCGTTGCCGAGCAGGTCGCGATGAATACGATCCAAGTGACCGCCAACGGACTGACTGCTGCCGGCCCCGTTTCCTTCAGCCAAAGCTTCAATGTGACGGACGGCAATCTTCAGGCGACGCTGGCCACGGCAGCGGCCGCGGTGATCGGCAGCATACAACAGCAGTGGAAATCGGTTGCGGCCGAACGCTATCAGCCACCGCTCCCGAAGCAGAAGATTCGCATGGCGGTGCCCTTCACCTCCCTTGCGGAATGGAGCTCGATCCGCGGGCGGCTCCTCGCGACGCCAGGGATCGCCGCCGTCGATGTGGAGTCCCTCTCCGGCACCGGCGCAATCACCCGGCTCGAATTTCAGCAGAGCGTCGCCCAGCTGCAGCAGCACCTTGCGCAAAGCGGCTTCAATCTATCGCCAGTCGGCGATACCTGGGTGCTGCAGTCTCGTTGAGGCCATGGCAGCAGCTCTGATCACCTGCGTCACGAAGGCCAACGAGGGTGTCGCCACTGGCCAGGATAGGGTACGGTGCCCGCAGTCGCTCGGGGGGCAACGCCGCAATCACCAGCGGCGCTATGGGGCTCGCGCTTGACCATACCCAACATTATCACGATCGGCCGAATCCTGCTGGTGCCGCTGACCATCTGGCTGATCATCACCGGCCAGTTTCAGTTCGCGCTCGTGGCCTTCGGAGCCGCGGCCGTGAGTGATGCAATCGACGGCTTCATCGCCAAACGATTTGGGCTGACAACCGAGCTTGGCGCCTATCTCGATCCGCTTGCGGATAAGCTGCTGCTCGTCAGCATCTATGTTTCCCTCGGGGTGCTTGAAGCGCTCCCCCTCTGGCTGGTCATACTGGTGGTGAGCCGCGATATTCTGATCGTGGGTGCGGTGCTGCTCTCATGGCTGCTCAACAAGCCGGTGCAGATGCGACCGCTCTGGATCAGCAAGTTCAACACGACGGCGCAAATCCTGCTCGCGGGCGTCGTGCTCGGGGTGCTGGCCCTGGGCGCCGATGTGGGCCAGTTGGTGACGCTGGCGGTCTATGTGGTCGGGGCATTTACTGTGCTGTCCGGGGCCGCCTATATGCGAGAGTGGGTACGGCATATGGCAAACGGGATCTAGTCTTCGCCGGAGGTCGCGAATGGTGTTGCACCGGCAGATGATCTTCTGGAGCGCGGCGCTGGTCGCTGCGGTGCTGCTGCTTTATCTCTTCAGCGGCATTCTGCTGCCCTTCGTGGCAGGCTTCGCCATCGCCTATTTCCTTGATCCCCTTGCCGACTGGCTCGAGCGGCTCGGCCTCAGCCGGCTGCTCGCGACCCTCACCATCCTGCTGCTGTTCGTCATCGTGCTGGTGATCTTCGCGCTGAGCCTGCTGCCCACGCTGAGCGGCCAGCTGTCGAACCTCATCGAGAGATTGCCGGATTACGCGCGCGCAATCTCACAGCTCTACCAGAATTCGGCCCCGATCTGGCTTAAGGAGCTGTTCGATATTTCCGATCAGAACCTTTCGCGGAACCTCTCCGATGTCGCCACGAAAGGGGCCGGGTGGGCCGCAACAATCCTTTCATCGCTCTGGACGGGTGGCCTTGCGCTCATCAACATCGCCTCACTGCTGGTGATCACGCCAATCGTCGTCTTCTACATGCTCAATGATTGGGACCGCATGATCGGCATGATTGATGACGCCTTGCCCCGCGCTCATCTGGATACGATTCGCGGGCTCGCGCGTGAGATGGACAGCGCCGTCGCCGGCTTCATCCGCGGACAGGGAACCGTCTGCCTGGTGCTCGGCACCTTCTATGCAGTCGCCCTCACCGTTGCGGGGCTCAATTTCGGCCTGCTCATCGGACTCACCGCAGGCATTCTCAGCTTCATTCCCTATGTCGGCACCATCACCGGCTTTCTCATGTCGATCGGCATGGCGCTGGTGCAGTTCTGGCCGGATTGGACGATGGTGCTGATCATCTTCGGCGTTTTCGTCTTTGGCCAGTTTGTCGAGGGCAACTTCCTCCAGCCGGTTCTGGTGGGTGATCGTGTCGGGCTTCACCCGGTCTGGCTGATGTTTGCCTTGTTCGCGTTCGGCTATCTCTTCGGTTTTGCTGGCTTGCTCCTCGCCGTTCCGCTGGCGGCCTGCGTCGGGGTTTTGGTGCGCTTCGCCGTCCGACGCTACAAGGAGAGCCCGCTCTTCCTATCGGAATGCCCCAGCACGGGGTCAACCGTCACCATGGGTCCCGCCGGAGCGGCCTTGCCTGACACCACGCCGCCTAGTGTATCCGCGCGAACGGACGAGGCCGTGCAGCCATGAGTCCATCGGGCGGAGCGGGACGGCCGTCTCAGCTCGCCTTTCGCCTGCCGATCAGGCCGGCGATGGGGCGAGACGACTTCCTGGTGGCAAAAAGCAATGAAGCAGCCGTCAATGCCATCGACCGCTGGCCGCATTGGCGGTCGCGGGTGCTGGTTCTCGTTGGTCCCGAAGGCAGTGGAAAAAGCCATCTCGCCAGTGTCTGGCGCGTCACGGCGCAGGCGACCCTCATTTCCTCACCGGAGCTCGATGCCGATCTCGTTCCCGAGCTGATCCGGGGAGGCGCCGTCATTCTGGAAGACGCCCCCTTCGAGCTTGACGAGCGAGCGCTGTTCCATCTCATCAATATCACGAAGGAGCAGCGCGGGCACCTGCTCGTCACCTCACGCACCTATCCCACCCTCTGGCCGGTCCGGCTGCCTGACCTTGCAACCCGGCTGAAGGCGGCTGAAGTTGCCGAACTCGAGCCACCGGACGATGCGCTGCTGCGTGCCGTGCTGGTGAAACTGTTCAGCGACCGCCAGCTCAGGGTCGCTGCCGATCTGCTGGAATATGTGATCACCCGGATGGAGCGCTCGGGTGCGGCCGCCCGGTTGCTGGTGGACAGGATTGACCAAATCAGTCTCGAGCGCCAAGTTCCGGTAACGCGCGCACTCATCCGCGAGGTCCTTGCCGAGCTCGAACAGAAATTGGAGCGTGGCGGCCCGAGCTAAGTGCGACAGACATCTTTCCTTCATGGCAGTGATGCATATGGCTGATATCATGATTAGGGGAGAAAGGACGCTGTCCATGAAAGCCAGGACCGTGAAAGGGGCTGAACTCGACGATGTCGTGCTCGACCGTGAGCTGGTCGATCCGGACGCCTCTGCCAATGTAGCCGCAGCCAAGCCAGTCACGCTGATCCCGTCGGTCGCGCCGGACAGTCCGGAGCGGTTCATCAATCGTGAGGTTTCATGGCTGGGGTTCAATTTCCGGGTGCTCGGAGAGTCGAAAAACCAGAACCATCCGGTGCTGGAGCGGCTTCGCTTTCTTTCGATCTCAGCGAATAATCTCGATGAATTCTTCATGGTCCGGGTGGCGGGTCTGCTGGGTCAGATCCGCATGGGGGTCACGACCATCAGTCCTGACGGTCTCACGCCCGCCGAACAGCTCGAACGGGTGCGCAGCCTCGCCAAGGAGCTGATGAACCAGCAGGACGAGCACTGGCTGACCCTGCAGCAGGAGCTGGCCGATGCCGGCATTCACCTGGTCGCCCCGACCACGCTGTCGAAAGAGCATGCCAAGTGGCTGGAGCAGCGCTTCCTCGACCACATCTTTCCGATCCTCACACCGATCGCTATCGATCCAGCGCATCCATTCCCGTTCATTCTGAACAAGGGGCTGACATTCTGTCTGAGGCTGCGACGCTCCATCGACGGGCATGTGATGAACGCGCTCATTCCGATCCCCGGGATGCTCGAGCGCTTCCTCCGGCTTCCCTCCGGATCCGGCACGGATGGAACATCCTCAGTACAGTTCATCCGGCTCGAAGATGTGCTGTCCATATTCATCGGCAGACTGTTTCCGGGCTATGAGATCCTAGGAAAGGGCGTGTTCCGGGTCATCCGCGACAGCGACATCGAAATCGAGGAAGAGGCAGAAGACCTGGTCCGCGAATTCGAAAGCGCCTTGCGCCGGCGACGCCGCGGCTCTGTGATCCGCCTCGAGATCGAGGCTGCGATGCCGGACAAGCTGCGGCATTTCATTGCGGAAGAGCTCCGGGTCGCGGAGGAGAATATCGTCATCTGCGGCGGCCTGGTCGGGTATGCCGACACCGCGCAGCTCATTCTCGATGAACGGCCGGATCTCAAGTTCAAGCCCTATAATCCGCGGTTCCCCGAGCGCATTCGCGACCATGGCGGTGATTGCTTCGCGGCGATCCGGCAGAAGGACATCATCGTCCACCACCCCTATGAGTCCTTCGACGTGGTCGTCCAGTTCGTGCGACAGGCGGCGGAAGATCCGGATGTGGTGGCGATCAAACAGACGCTCTACCGCACGTCACCCGGATCGCCCATCGTTGCCGCCCTGGCGAAAGCCGCTGAAGCGGGCAAATCCGTTACCGCCATCGTCGAGCTCAAGGCGCGGTTCGATGAGGCGGCGAATATTCAGTGGGCGCGCGATCTCGAACGGGCCGGCGCTCAGGTGGTCTACGGCTTCCTGGAACTGAAGACCCACGCCAAGGTGTCCATGGTGGTGCGGCGCGAGGGTAGCCTGTTGCGCACCTATGTGCATTTCGGCACGGGCAATTACCACCCGATCACCGCCAAAGTTTACACGGATCTCTCGTTCTTCACCTGCGATCCGGCGTTCGGCCGGGATGCCAACAAGCTGTTCAATTTCATCTCGGGCTATGCGCCGCCCATCGACCTCGAGCAATTGTCGATCTCGCCGATCAATCTGCACACTACGATCCTGGAGAATATCGATGCGGAGATCGAGCATGCCCGGGCCGGGCGTCCGGCGCAGATCTGGGCGAAGCTCAATGCGCTGGTCGATCCCGAGGTGATCGACAAGCTTTATGAGGCAAGCCGCGCGGGGGTGCAGATCGATCTGGTGGTGCGCGGCATATGCTGCCTCAGACCAGGTGTGCCGGGCCTTTCCGATAATATCCGGGTGAAGAGCATCATCGGCCGTTTCCTCGAACATTCGCGCATCGTGTGCTTCGGCGCCGGCCATGGCCTCCCGTCTGACCAGGCCAAGGTCTATATTTCCTCCGCCGATTGGATGGAGCGCAACCTGCATCGCCGCTGCGAGACGCTGGTTCCGATCCACAATCTGACCGTCCACCAGCAGGTGCAGGACCAGATCATGATCGCGTCCCTGCAGGATAACCAACAAAGCTGGGAGCTGCTGCCGGATGGACGTTCACGGCGTATTGAGCCTGGGCCTAATGATGAATTGTTCAACGCCCACGAATATTTTATGACGAATCCCAGCCTGTCCGGACGGGGTAGTTCACTGAAGGACAGTCTCCCACCTGCGTTGAGTCACAGGATTTCCCAGCATGCCAGGGCCGTTCAGGGCGGAAGCTAAGTGAAGCGGAAGAAGGTTAGGTCTGCCGAGCCGCCAAAGTACCAACCCGTCGGCATCGTCGATATCGGTTCGAACTCCGTCCGCCTCGTCGTCTATGATGGTCCCAATCGCGCCCCAGCGCCGATTTTTAACGAGAAGATCGCCTGCGGACTGGGCCGCGGCCTGGCTCTGACGGGGCGGCTTGCGGATGACGCCATCGAACGCACCCTGAAGGCGCTGCGCCGCTTCAAGCTGCTGTGCGAGCAGATCGGGGTCCACAAGCTCTATGCGGTCGCCACCGCCGCATCGCGCGAGGCGGAAAACGGGCCTGAATTCATCGAGCAGGCCCGCGAAGCGCTTGGCCATCGGATCGATATCCTGTCGGGAAAAAAGGAGGCTGAGCTTGCCGCCTTAGGGGTGCTGTCAGGTATTCCCGATGCGGATGGGGTGGTTGGCGATCTCGGCGGCGGCAGCCTTGAGCTCGTCGAAATCCGCGGCGGAGCCATCCGGTCAGGTGTGACCGTTCCGCTTGGTGCCTTACGCCTGATGGACGTCTCCGGAAATTCCATCGACAAGGCGCGCAAATTCATCGACGAGACCTTTGCTGGTCTCGACATTCTGGACAAACTCAAAGGGCGATCCTTCTATTCCGTGGGCGGCACGTGGCGGAACCTTGCGCGTTTGCATATGGCGCAGACCCACTATCCGCTCCATGTGCTGCATAATTACAGGATGAGCCGAACGGCGGCACGGAGCATAGCCGCACTGGTCAGCGGCCTCTCCGCCGAGACAGTACGCGATATACCCGCCATTCAAAAAAGCCGCGCCGACACGCTCCCTTACGGTGCGCTCGTGCTCGACCGGCTGTTGAAGCGCAGCAAGGCGCAAGACGTCATCATCTCGGCCTTCGGCTTGCGCGAGGGGCTCATTTTCTCAAAGCTGGAGAAAGACAAGCGCAAGCGTGACCCGCTTATCGTCGCCTGCATCGACTTTGCCAGACGCTATGCCCGCTCGGTGGAGCATGAATTCGAGCTTTGCGATTGGACGGGGCAGCTCTTTCGAGGCAACGGCCTCAAAGAGACCCCGGCGCAGGAGCGCCTGCGACACGCCGCCTGTTTCCTCGCGGATATCGGCTGGCGCACCCACCCAAATTATCGCGGTGAGCGCAGTCTCTCGCTCATTTCCCAGGCATCCTTCGCAGGCGTCGACCATCCCGGCCGCATCTTCCTGGCGCTGACCGTCTTCTTTCGTTACGAGGGCCCGCTGTCCGACGTCGCCCCAAAAAATTTCATGCGGCTCATCGATGATGATGTGATCCCGCGGGCCCGGCTCATCGCCGCTGCCCAGCGTCTTGCCTACGTGATGTCCGGGGCGATGCCCGGCATGCTCCCGCAGATCAGCCTTTCCTATGAAGGCAATAAATCGCTCATCCTGAGCATACCGGGCAGATTAGAGCCGCTGTTAGGCGAGCGGGTCGAGCGCGCCTTCAACGAGCTGGCATTGCTTGCCGGGCGTGTACCCTTGACGCGCGTTCACGATTAGCACCTGCCGCAGCACTCCCCAGCGAGGTAGACGTCATCAGGCAGCGGCCTCCATGCCGCGAGCCTTTTTGACGAGCGCGACCAATTCCTTGCGCACCTCCTCGGCCGTGCAGACCGGCCGCTCAAACGGCAGTCGCAGCACGGTCTTTCCGTTGACGAGATCGCACCCGTCCGGATCCACCGCGGAAATTTTCCAATCACCGGCTTCGGCACCGAGCAGCTTCGTCGCATAAAGCGCAACCGCATCGGCGTGATCTTCATTCATGTGACTAACAATGCGGGCCTCAGCGTCCGCCACCGGTGCGAACTGGGCAGAATCGAGGAGGAAGTCTTGCGCGCCGAACGTGACGATCCGCCCGAAGCCTGCCACCGAGTGGCCGCCCTCGACATCGAGACGATAGAAAGCGAAATCTTTGAAGTCAGCATAATAGCTGGCGGAGGGATGATGTGCGAGGAAGCGCCCCCTCGCCTCATCACCTGCCTGCGAGATTCTGCCCCAGAGGCTCACCCGGATCCCCTCAAGCGGATCGCCCTCTGGCCCGGTGCCATCGATCAGCAGCGAGGCACGCCCATCGGCCAGCAGGTTGCGGGTATGCCAGGCCAATCCTGACAGGAGGAGCAGGGGGGCACCGAACGGATCCGTCGCCACCGTGGCGAGTGTCACCAGAGGTGCGCCGCTAGCCTCCTGGAGCGTCCCGAGAGCGGCCTTACGAGCCTTGCGGAGCAAGCAGCGAGCAGTTGGTCCGGGCAATTGAGTTTCAGTGTCGGCGGGCAAGCTAAGGTCTCCCATACGCGCAGTGGTTGAACTTCGTTGTATAAGTCCGCTATAGAAAGATGCCAAAGCAGGGACTGCAGAGGCCGCCCATTCATATGCCAGTCACCTTGGCCTCTGTAACGCATTATATGCGCCACAATTTACCCTTGTTCGGCTTCTAGAGCGCTACGACAGGATTCATGGTCATGGGCAAGAAAATGCCGACGATTGCGTTGGTTGACGACGACAGGCATATTCTAACTTCGGTAAGCATGGCCCTCGAAGCCGAGGGCTATCAAACGCAAACCTATGTCGACGGCGTCGCGGCCCTCAAAGGCCTCGAGGACAATCCGCCCGATATCGCGATCTTCGACATCAAGATGCCGCGCATGGATGGCATGGAGCTTCTTCGCCGCCTTCGTCAGAAGACCGATATGCCCGTCATCTTCCTCACCTCCAAGGACGATGAGATCGACGAGCTCTTCGGCCTCAAGATGGGCGCCGATGACTATATCCGTAAGCCGTTCTCGCAAAGGCTGCTGATCGAACGGGTCCGGGCCGTATTGCGACGCTCCCAGCCACGCGAGGCCTCTGCCACAGGCGAGGTCTCGGCCAAGAAGATCGAGCGAGGCGCGCTCATCATGGATCCGGAGCGCCACTCCTGCACCTGGAATGGGCAAGGCGTGACATTGACGGTTACGGAATTCCTGATCCTCCAAGCTTTGGCCCAGCGCCCGGGTGTGGTTAAAAGCCGCGACGCGCTAATGGATGCAGCCTATGATGATCAGGTATATGTGGATGATCGGACGATCGATAGCCACATCAAGCGGCTGCGGAAGAAGTTCAAGGTGGTTGATGACGATTTCGACGCCATCGAAACTCTTTACGGTGTCGGATATCGTTTCAAGGAAATGTGACGTGGGGCTCGTCGATGCGAGCCGAATGAGCCGGAATGGTTGCGGAGACCGAGCGCGACTTTAGCATTGACGATGACGATCGCGCTTCGGACGCGATCGAAGAGCGCGAGCGACTTTCAGCGTTCCGTCCGTCTCTCCTCTTCAGCCCGTCAAGCCTGACGACACGCATCATCCTGCTCAATATCGCCGGGCTGATCATTCTCGTCTCGGGTATCCTCTACTTCAACAAGTACCGGCAGAGCCTGATCGAGGCTCGCGTGCAGAGCCTTATGCCGCAGGCCCATATCATCGCCGGCGCGATTGCAGCGGCAGCCACCGTCGACACGGATTCCATCCTGATTGATCCGGACCGCTTCCTGGATCTGCAAAGCGGCAGCCGGTTCGGCGCCGAGAGCGATGAGACGCGCAGTTTCGAATTCCCGATCAATCCGGAGCGGGCCGGACAGATTTTGCGGCGGCTGATCTCGCCCACAAAAACGCGCGCCCGGATATATGACCGAGAAGGGCTGCTGGTCGTTGACTCACAGTATCTCTATGGCCGCGGGGAAATCCTGCGCTTTGACCTGCCGCCGCCGGATGGCAGCCATGAGAACATCTTCGTCCAGCTGTGGCATCAGCTGAACAATTGGCTGTTTTCGAACGATTATCCACTGCAGAAAGAATATGGGAATGAGAATGGCAAGGATTTCCCGGAGGTCACGGCGGCACTGAACGGCGCCTCGGTGAGCGTTGTCCGTGTGAATGAGCGGCACGAAATCGTGGTGTCGGTGGCCGTTCCGGTCCAGCGCTTCCGTGCCGTGCTCGGCGCGTTGGTTCTGTCCACTCAGGGCGGGGATATCGACGAGCCGCTGCGTGGCGAGCGGCGGATCATCCTGTTCACCTTCCTGTTCGCGGCCCTGGTGACGGTGCTTCTGTCGGTCCTGCTCGCCGGCACCATCGCCGAGCCGATCAAGCGTCTTGCGGCGGCCGCTGAACGGGTTCGCCATGGTGTCAACAAGCGGGTCGAGATCCCAGATTTCTCATCGCGTCGCGACGAGATCGGGCATTTGTCGGTCGCCCTGCGCGACATGACCAATGCCCTTTACAGCAGGATTGCTGCGATCGAGAATTTTGCGGCCGACGTGTCCCACGAGCTCAAGAACCCGCTCACCTCCTTGCGCAGTGCCGTGGAAACGCTCGACTATATCAAGAACGACGAGCAACGCCGCCGGCTGGTGGCGATCATCAAGGACGACGTAAAGCGCCTCGACCGCTTGATCACCGATATTTCCGACGCGTCCAGGCTGGATGCCGAATTGGCACGTGCCGAAGCGGAAGAGGTTGATATCGTCGAATTGCTGAACATGGTGATCAGCATTGCCAATCAGACGCGCCAGGGTGATCAGGCCGAAATCGTGCTGCGAATCATTCAACCTCCGGAGCATGTGGACCGACCGTTCTGCGTAATGGGACACGACATCCGGCTCGGTCAGGTGGTTCGCAATCTCCTCGACAATGCCCGCTCGTTCTCACCACCCAATGGCTCGATACGGGTAAGATTGCGGCGCGTCGCCGGGGAAATCGAGATCTGTGTGGACGATGACGGACCCGGCATCCGCCCCGAGAGCATGGACAAGATCTTCGACCGCTTCCATACTGACCGGCCTGAAGGATCCTTCGGGCAAAATAGCGGTTTGGGCTTGAGCATCTCGAAGCAAATCGTGGAGGCCCATCGCGGGCGCATCTGGGCGGAGAACCGTTATGGCCCAGGCAGGATAACCGAAGAACGGCCGGTTCTCGGCGCCCGATTCATTGTGAGGCTGAAGCCGATCGATAGCGACAATTGAGGATTGGCGGTGGCATGATGACCTTGGTCCATGGCACCTGCGTTGCGTTTGGAGCGGATGGCGTCCTGATCCTTGGGCCATCGGGGTCGGGCAAATCGGACCTCGCGCTGAGGCTTATCGACGAGCATGGTTCCGGTGGGGATGGGGAGCCGATGTCGTGTGCTCTCGTGAGCGATGATCAAGTGGTGCTGCGCAGGTCGGGCGATGCGCTCATCGCGTCTCCACCAGAGGCGCTGCGGGGATTGATCGAGGTTCGCGGGCTTGGGATCGTGCGCGTCATGGCCACGCGCCCCTCGGCTGCCCTGCGGCTGGTGGTCACTTTCGCCCAGCGTGAGACCATCGACAGACTGCCCGATTTTGGTGCCCAGACGATCGAGGTCGCCAACACCCGCTTACCCGAGCTGCGCGTTTCACCTTGGGATATCTCCACAACCGCAAAGATCCGTGTTGCGATTACAGCGTTCCGCCGTAACGTATCCAGCTCCACTTTGGCGGTCTGAACGTCATGCGGCTTGAGGATATGGCTGGAAAACCAGATTGGGTATATGGAAGGCAGCCAGCACGCCGCCCCTCGTCACACCGGGCGAGCGCGGCGGATCCGATCGGCGGCTTTCCCCTGTTTCGGCCAGGACTGCGATCTGGGCAGCATTATTGCATTACCGGTGCGGACTTAAACGTCCTGTGGCGCATTTCGATCCAGCAGCCGGATGACAGAAGAGAGAAAACTGGATGATCGGACTGGTTCTGGTGACCCACGGCAGGCTTGCAGCAGAATTCCATGCCGCCATGGAACATGTCGTCGGTCCCCAACAGCAGGTCGAGGCAATCTCAATTGGTCCTGATGACGATATGGAGCAGAGACGAGCCGATATCCTCGCGGCCGTCGGCCGTGTCGATTCCGGTCAGGGGGTGATCCTCTTAACCGATATGTTCGGCGGCACGCCCTCAAACCTCGCGATTTCGACCATGCAAAGCACCAAGGTCGAGGTGATTGCCGGCGTGAACCTGCCAATGCTGATCAAGCTCGCGCGGGTTCGCGCCGATATGCCCATTGCAGAAGCGGTCGAGCAGGCGCAGGATGCCGGGCGCAAATATATCAATATTGCCAGCCGTGTTCTTTCCGGAGACGGCTGATCTCCCGAGTTAACGAGTCAATGACGAAAGCCGAAGTCAAACCTCTCGAGCGCACGTTCGAGATCATCAATAGCCGTGGTCTTCATGCCCGGGCCTCAGCGAAGTTCGTTCGCTGTGCGGAAAGCTTCAATGCTCATGTCACGGTCAGCCGCGACGGACAAACGGTCGTGGGCACGTCCATCATGGGGCTGATGATGCTGGCTGCCCATCCCGGTTCGACAATCGTCGTCACCGCGTCGGGCCCCGAGGCGGAACAAGCGCTCGATGCCTTGCAGGATCTCGTCGCGGCAAAGTTCCACGAGGATTGCTAGAGCGTTCGCGACTTTCCTGCCTCGCCTACCCCTATCCACTTCGCTCGAAAATGCTCTATGCGGACTGGCGTGCCGAGCCTACCAGCGACAGGCGTCCCGTACAGGCTTAATTGCCAGATCCATGTCATCGAGCGCGAAGGTGGTGCTCACCGGCGCAGCGGAGTCGGGCGCGAGCACCAGCGTGAACTTGCGATGCCCGATCAAGGATTTGATCAGCGGAATGCTGGACGCGCCAGTGAACAGACCTGTCGCGGTGTGGCTCGGAGAGAGCGTCCAGGTGTCGGAGCGTTCCCGCCCGCCATCGATGCGGTACCTAACCGACGTGTGATCCGCCTGAATCGATCCATCCCACCGTACATAGATCGAAGTCGTGTCCTCATAGCAGCGGACGACCAGCGTCGGGATGGTCTCCGTGCCGTGAAGGGGCGTCACCGGCGTGCCGTCGGTCATGATCATGACGGTGATACTGCCGCCTTTTACGATGTCTTCGCGAAGATTCTGCCATGCGGCACGGGCGGGTAGAACACTCATACCGACGCAGATGCCGAGTATCAGCATCGAGACGAAACGCTTGATCATGTCCCGGTTTGTTACAGGGAGGACGCCGCCAGTCAATAGCGGTGGCACCATCAGCTCACAGCTTGCAGCTGACGATGAGAGCATCCGCAGCCATTGCGCCTCGGCCCTCCGGCAGAACCATCAAAGGGTTCACGTCGAGTTCGTGCAGGCTCTCCCGCTGGGCTGCGGCATATTCGGCAATGCTCATTACGGCTGCGATGGTCGCCGCGAGATCGCCACGCGGCCGTCCGCGGAAGCCATCGAGGAGCTTGAACGTCTTGAGTCGCCTGATCGCCGCCTCGACCTCCTTCGGTGTGGTCGGCAGCAGCAGCCTCTCCGCATCGCGCAGGAGCTCAACCAGAATGCCCCCCGCGCCGATCACCAGGACAAGGCCAAAGAGAGGGTCGCGCTTCACGCCCACGATAAGCTCCGCCACAACATCGGTGATCATGGGCTCGATGAGGAACTGGTCGAGGTGCAAACCCGGCCGCTTCGCCTCCACCTCCGTCTTCATCGCCCGTGCAGACGCAGCAACGGCTTCGGCATCGGCCAGTCCGAGCGCCACGCCGCCAACTTCCGTCTTATGCAGCAGATCGTCATGAAGCGCCTTCAGGACGAAGGGGCGGCCCTTGAGGTCGGCGATGGCCTGGGGCAGATCACCAAGCCTGGCCACGCGGCCCGCCGGAACGGGCAATCCATAGGCGGCAAGGGCTGTCTTGGATGCATGCTCGTTGAGGCTACGCCCGATGGTAGGATCAAGCGGCTTCACGGTAAAAGGCACCTGAACCGGTTCCCCGCTGCGGCAGCGCTCAGCGTACTCTGTCCAGAGACCGAGCACGGGGCCTGCATCATGGAGCCCCTGGAGTGGCAACAGACCTTCATCGATCACCATGCGGCGCATGGATTCCGGCATGGATTCCGGATTGACGCAGGCAATTGCGCCAGGAATCCCCGTGGCACGACTCGCCGTGCCGAGCGAGCGGACCATAGCCTGGTGAGCCTTGTCTGGCGCGGGGATCAGCTCGGGCCGGCCATGGTCGATGACGAGCAGAGCCTGATCGTAGTTGCGTGACATCATCTCCGAGAACATGGGGGTCAAAAGCTCTTCTTGTCCCCAATAGCCGGCGGTGAAATCCAGCGGGTTGGATGCGGTGCCGTAGTCGGGAAGAAGGGCCTGAACAGCGGCGCGCTGGGCATCATCGGGCGGCGGTAACTCAAGACCGGCCAGGGAGGCGTAATCCGCTGCCATGCCATTGTCGCCCCCGGAGCTCGAAAAGACGGTCAGGCGCCGACCGTGCGGTTTCGGCCATAGGGATGCTGTCTTGAGCAACTCAAGAAATTGCGGCACCGAGTCGGTCTGCATGATGCCGAGACGATCAAAGAGGGCATCATAGAGCTCGTTCTGTCCGGCAAGCGAGCTCGTGTGGCTCGCAGCGAGCTTGGCACCAAGCTCCGAGACACCCACCCTGAGGGCCACGACCGGGACCTGCTGTTCCAAGGCACGGGCGCAGGCCTCAGCAAAACGCGGCACATCCCTGATGCCTTCCATGAACAGGCCGATCGCCGTGACATTCGGGTCGTCTATAAGGACATCGATATAATCCTCAAACCCGAGAACCGCCTGGTTGCCGGCGCTGATCACATAGCTGAAGGGAACCTGGCGCTGGTTCTGGGTGAGATTGATGCAGAGATTGCCACTCTGGCCGATGATGGCCGCGCCGCGCGGGCCCGCGTCGGTCATATAGGGCACATTCCACATGCTGGCGCCGGTGACATAGTTCACAAGGCCAAAGCAGTTCGGCCCCACGATCGCCATATCGCCGGCCGCCTGCACCAGCGCCTTGTTCCGTTCCTGGCCAATGCCAGGAAGCTCGGAGAAACCCGAGGCATACAGGACCGCGCCTCCGGCTCCGATCTCGTTGAGATCACGTACCATCTGGACGGTGGCATCGGCAGGTATGGTGAGGAAGGATGCATCCGGCGCGACGTCCAGGTCCTTCACGCTCGGCACGCATGGAATGCCCGCCAGCTCCTTGCGGCGTGGATTGACCACGAGAATGCGGCCTTTATAGCCAGCCTTCAGCGTGATCTCGATGGCCTCGATATTCCGCTCTCCACCGGCGAACATGATATGGCGCGGTGCGAGCAATCTGCGGATATTCGCCCGCCGCGCGAGATGATGTCCCCTTCCCGCTTCCATAGTGTTTCCTGTTCCTATCGTTGGCTGCAGGCACCCCGTCTGCATAGCCATTCTCAATCAGGCGATGGGATCGCCGGAGGAAACCTGCGCAAGAATCTCGTAGAGATCCGCATGGTCCTCCGGGTTCTCGTTGAACGTCTCGAAGACCCACGAGGAAAGCACGTGACGCGCCTCGTCCAGATCGTAATCCTCTTCCATAACCCAGCCGAACCACAGGCCATCGACCAGCTGCGTAAAGGTGAGCGCGGCACGCCGGCTATCCAGTTCCAGTTGGCGGTTCGCCGCGGCGGCTTTGATCATCCGCTCGATCCAGCGCCGATAGCGGGCATAGAGTTCCCGGTGGACAGCCAGCATCTCGGGATTCCAACGGGCGACGCCCCAGAAGGCGAGCCATACCGGCGCCGTATCTCGTCTGATCTGCGGCTCGCTG
Source organism: Rhodoligotrophos sp. CJ14 (assembly GCF_038811545.1). GTDB lineage: Bacteria > Pseudomonadota > Alphaproteobacteria > Rhizobiales > Im1 > Rhodoligotrophos > Rhodoligotrophos ferricapiens. Next base: position 3,198,670 of record NZ_CP133319.1, on the reverse strand, counting down.
AAGGTGACGATGGCCACCGCCAGCAGGCGCCGGAACGGATCATCACCCACCTGCCTGAGTGCCCGCCTGACGTGATCGTCGAGACGCTCGGTGAGATAGCGAAAAGCCTGGAGCAGCAGGTCTTCCTTGCCGTTGAAATAATGGCCGATCAATCCCCGCGACAGACCAGCCGCATCGCAAATCGTCTGTACTGTCGAATTGGCATAACCAAGCTGCGCGATCGATCTAATCGTTCCGCGAATGAGGTCCTGGCGACGCGCTTCGATGGTCGGGGTCAGCTTGACCGGCTTGTTCATCTACTGCCTGTACTGCTTGAGGATGTCCCTGGAAATCACGTCGCGATGGATCTCGGACGTGCCCTCCCAGATACGTTCCACGCGCGCATCACGCCAGAAGCGCTGGATGGGGAAGTCTTCCATAACACCCATGCCGCCGAAGATCTGCACCGCGTTATCAGTCACACGCCCGACCATTTCGGAGGCGAACAGGTTGACCATCGAGGCTTCGTGGCGGGTCAACGTGCCCTCGTCCATCTTCCAGGCCGCTTCCTGAACCATCAGCAGGGCTAAGCGGATGTCGATCGCCATGTCCGAGATCTTGAAGCCGGTTCCCTGGAATTCGCCGATAGTCTTACCGAAGGCCTTGCGGTTGGCTGCCCAGTCGCAAGCCATGTCGAAGACCCGTTCCGCCCGGCCTGTACAATGGGCAGCCAGCATCACGCGGCCGGAATAAAGCCAGTCGTTGGCGAAGTTGAAGCCATTGCCCTCCTCGCCCAGGATCTTCGAATTCGGCACGCGGACATCCTCGAAATAGATCATGTTCGGGTTGTAGCCGCGCGTACAGATCGACTTCATCGGCGTGATGGTGACGCCCGGCGTGTCCCGGTCCACTAGGAAGACCGTAAAGCGCTTGCGCCTGCCGTTTGGCGTCTCGTCCTCGCCCGTGACGGCATTCAAGATGATGAAGTCAGCAGCATCCGCGTGGGAAATGAACTGCTTCACCCCATTGATGACCCAATCATTCCCGTCACGACGGGCAGAGGTGCGGATCGCGCGAGCATCGGAGCCAGCATGGGGTTCCGTCAGCGCGAAGCAGTCAAGCTTTTCGCCGCGGATGCAGGGCATCAGATATTCCTCGATCTGGTCGCCCTTGCAGGCGAGCAGGATCTTGGTCGGGCGCTTAACCAGCAGGCTAAGCGCGGTCGAGGGTTTGCCCATCACCCGCTCGACCTGGGCGAGGGTCTGATAATCCAAGCCACCACCACCCAGCTCGGCAGGCATGTTCATGGCGATGAAACCCGCTTCCTTGGCCTTTTGCTTGATATCCTGCGCGATATCGGGCGGCACGGCGCGCAGTTCCTCAACGATATCCTCGTGAGGGTAGAGCTCCTTTTCCACGAAGGTGGTCAGCGCCTCGACCAGCGCCTTTTGCTCAAACGTAAGGGAGAAATCCACGGGATGGCGTCCTCTGCTACCGGACCGTTTAGCGTCCGATGAAATTGGGCGAGCGCCGCTCGTTGGCAGCCTTGAGCCCTTCCTCGTGATCAGCCGTCTTGGCGCAGATGCGCCCATACTCGGATTCGAGGAGTTGCTGCTCGGCGAGCGAACGGCTGTGGGCAGTGTCGATGAGCTGCTTGGCAAGCCCGATCGCGACGGTTGGCCCGGATGCAAGCTTTTCGGCAAGCGCCATGGTTTCGGCTTCCAATGCTTCCGGCTCGACGACGCGAGTGACAAGCCCTGTCTCCTTGGCTTTTTGCGCGTCGTAGAGATCGCCCGAATAGGCAAAGAGCTTCGCATTCTCGAGGCCCATCACCCGCGGCATCAGCCAGGAGCCGCCGCAATCCGGGGGATAGCCGATGCGGGTATAGGCGCAGATGAACTTGGCACGCGAGGAGGCAATGCGGAAATCGCAGGCCAAGGCCATATCGAGGCCGGCACCAACGGCTGCACCATCGATCATGGCAATGGTCGGCTTGCGCAGAGAATAGACGTCGTGGACAAGCTTGATCGCCTCTTCGACCCAGCTATTGTCGGGATGGGGATCTATGCCCTTGATCTTGTCCGCCCATTCCTTGACGTCGGCCCCGCCCGAGAAGGCTCCACCACGGCCGGTGATGATTATGGCGCGCAGGTGCTCTGCTTCCGCGGCATCCTTGACCGCCTTGCGCATCTGCAGCAGCAGCGCGGTGTTGATGGCGTTGCGCACGTCAGGCCGGTTGAGGGCGATCAGACGGACGGCGCCGCGGTCTTCCACATCGACGAATTGAGACATGAGGAGCTCCTGAACCTGTTCAATCTGTTTTGCGGCGGTTCGCGAGGAAATAGACGATCATGGGTGGAATGGTGGTCAGCACGATCAACAGGCTGGAGATTGCTGCGATCGTGGGGTCGACCTCGTCGCGCAGGGACGAAAACATCCGCTTGGTCAAGGTCGCGCCATCCCCTCCAGAGATCAGCATGGCGATGACAACCTCGTCGAAGGCGACGATGAAGGCGAGCAGCGCACCGGAAATGACGGAATAGCGGATCTGCGGCAGTGTGACGGTGAGGAAGGCCCAGAGGCGCGACGCGCCAAGGCTGCGCGCCACCATTTCCTGGCTCATGTCGTAGCTCTTCAGCCCTGCGGAGACGGTGACCAGCACGAAAGGCACCGCGAGGAGGGTATCGGCCAGCACCAGGCCCAGCGTCGTGTTTACCAGCCCCAGGCGGGCATAGATGAAATAGAGGCCGATCGAGATGAGTATGACCGGCACCATCAGCGGTGCGATCAGGGCGCCATAGACCAAGCCGTTCAATCGGAACCGGCCGACATGCAGGCCATAGGCGGCGGCCGTGCCGATTGGGGTGGCAAGCAGCATGGTCAGCAGACTGACCCGGACGGATACCAGGGTCGCGTCCTGCCATTGCGGGCGGGTGAAGAAGGATTCGTACCACCGCAGTGAGAAGCCGGGCGGCGGGAACATGAGTGAGTTCGAGGACGAGAAGGACATCGGTACGACGATGAAGGTCGGCGCGATGAGAAACAGCATGATCAAGCCAGTCAGGCCATAAAGCCAAAGACGCCGGCCATGTGAGATGTGCTGCTCCATGGGGCTATCCCATCTTCTTGTTCAGCCGCATCACGATGAAGCGGCTGAGCAGCAGGAAGCAGACGGTGAGCACGAGCAGGACCACGCCGAGCGCAGCCGCAGGTCCCCATGTCGGATAGAGCGACACGGATGCTTCCACGCGCTGGGCGATCATCTGAACGCGGCCGCCGCCAAGGATTGCTGGTGTGATGTAGAAGCCAAGGCAAAGGATGAAGGTGAGCACCAGGCCAGCAACGAGGCCCGGCATCGAGAGTGGAAAGAAGATCTGCCAGAAGGCGCGCGTCGGTGAGGCACCGAGATTGGCTGCTGCGCGCAAGTAGCCGGGATCGATCGCCCGCATCGAGGCATAGAGTGGCAACACCAGGAAGGGCAGCATGACATGAACCATGCCGATGACGGTGCCCGTCATGTTGTTGACCAGGCGCAGGGGCTGATCGATCAGCCCGAGATCCATGAGCGTGTTGTTCACGATGCCACGGCGCTGGAGCAGGACGAGCCAGGCATAGGTGCGCACCAGCAGCGAGGTCCAGAACGGGATCAGCACCCCGAGCATGAGCAGGCCCGCCCATTTCTGCGGAAGCTGGCTTAGGCAATAGGCCAGCGGATAGCCCAGCAGAACGCAGATGACGGTGACCAGCAGGCTGATCTGGAAGGTGACGATGAAGATCGAGAGATAGGCACCCTCTGTCCAGATGCGCGCATAGTTCTCGATGGAAAGCGCACCTTGGCCGTCCACGGCCGACAAGAGAAAGAGCCAGCCGACCGGCAGAACCAGGAGCGCGATCACGAGCAGAAGACCGGGCGAGCAGAGTGCAAATAGGCCGCGGCGCTCGGCGCGAGCATCCGCCTCGAGCCCGTCAGCATTCACGCTGTCTTGCGGAAGAGCGAGGACCGTGCTTGCCATGGTGCCTCCCCTAGTTGGCCGCCACCAGGCGGGTGTCCTGAACATGCATGGCAAGACACACCGGCGAGCCGATCTCCGGCAAGCCGCGCGCCTGTAACCGGCTGTTCGGAACCCGAGCGATGATGTCGTGATCGCTGCCGACCCGAACGGTCGCGAGGACACTCTCGCCTTGGAAGACCGCCTCTGCCAGCGTGCCACGGAAATGGTTCACGTCGTCCCGACCAGGTTCATTGTCGGTGGGACAAAGCTCGAGCTTTTCCGGCCTCAGCAACAGCTGCAACGGCCCGGACATACGGACGGGCTGCTCGGGAAGCTTCAAGGTCGTGCCGGCAAAGCTGGCAGTCGAGCCGTTTACCTCGACGGGCAAGAAGCTCGATTCACCTATGAATTCGGCGACGAAACGGCTCGTGGGGTGCTCATAGATTTCGCGCGGCGTATCGAACTGCATCAGCCTGCCATCCCTGAGGACCGCCACGCGATCGGACATGGTGAGGGCTTCCCGCTGGTCGTGGGTCACGGCTATGGTGGTCATGCGCAGCTGGTTATGGAGTCGCCGGATCTCGATCTGCATATGCTCGCGAAGCTGCTTGTCGAGCGCGGACAAGGGCTCGTCCATCAGCAATATTCGCGGCTCGAACACGATGGCTCGGGCGAGGGCCACCCGCTGGCGCTGGCCGCCGGAGAGCTGATCGACGCGACGGTCCTCATAACCACCGAGCTGAACAAGCTTAAGGGCTTCAACGACCTTCCGCTGAGCATCTGCTTTGGAAACGCCCCTCAGGCGCAAGGGATAGGCGATGTTGTCGCCCACGCTCATATGCGGAAACAGCGCGTAGTTCTGGAACACCATGCCGATATTGCGCTTGTGCGGCGGCTGGCGAACGATCTCCTGGCCGTTGATCGCAATCGAGCCGCTATCGGGCCGACTGAAGCCGGCGAGAGCCATCAGCAGCGTGGTCTTGCCCGATCCGGAGGGACCCAGAAGGGTTACGAACTCGCCGGGCGCAACGGACAGGCTCACCTGGTCAAGCGCTGTGACGTTCCCGTACCGCTTGGTCAATCCGGAAATTGCAACGGGCAGCGCCTTGGCGCTCGGCCGGGAGCCTTGCTCAAGACCGGTCATGGCAATGTCATCCCTCAGATGATGGCATCGAGATGTGATGGAGGGGGCGGCGGACGGCGCGACCGGCCGATCGCATCGGCCACGCCATCCTCTCCCTCACTGACCCTTTTGGAGGAAGCTGTCCCACATCTCTTGCGACTTCTGGCCGTTTTCCGCCCAGTAAGCCTTGTTCTGCACCACCTGCTTGGCCAGGTTCTCAGGCGAGGTGTTGGCATTCGCGGTCGCTTCGGCCGTGATCTTGCCGGTCTCATAGGCCTTCTGATTGATCGGCCCGTAAGAGACATATTTCGGAAGCTCGGCCTGGAGATCCGGCGACAGGAAGGAGTTGATCACCTTCATCGCGAGCTCGCGGTTGGGCGCGCCCTTGGGCACCACCAGGCATTCCACATCCATGATGGCCTGATCATAGGTGAAAGCGTAGGGAGCACCGTCCTTGATTGCCGCCTCGATACGGGCAACCCAGATGGCCAGCATATCGGCCTCGCCACTGGTCGCAAGCTGACCCGCTTGCGCACCGGAGGTCCACCAGGCCGCGATATGGGGCCGGATTTCCTCGAGCTTCTTGATCGCCCGATCGAGATCGACCGGATAGAGCTTGTCCTTCGGCACACCATCCGCCAGAAGCGCGATCTCGGCCGTCGTCGAAAGGCCATAGCCGCCCAGGGCCCGGGTGCCCGGGAACTTCTCCACATTCCAGAAATCGGCCCAGTTCTTCGGTGGATTGTCGCCATAGACCTCGGTGTTATAGGCAAGCACCGTCGAATAGGCGGTGAAGCCGACCCAGTGGCTTTGCACCAAATCCTTCGGAATGCCGTCCGTCTTGATCACGTTATAGTCAAGCGGCTCCAGCAGGCCTTCATTCGCCGCCTGCTGGCACTGGCCAGAATAGAGCTCGACCACATCCCATTCGACAGCACCGGCCTTCACCTGTGTGCGGATATCGGCGATGCTCGACAGGGTATAATCCTTGATGGTTATGCCCAGAGCCTTGGCGGTGGGATCATAGAAGGCCTTCTTCAAAGCCTCCTGGTAGGCCCCGCCATAGGATGCCACATTGACGGTCTCTTCGGCGTGAAGCGTGGGAACGAGCGTTGCGCAGAGCAGCGGCAAGGCTGCGACCGCAGCCCTTGCAAGTGTCCTCATCAGACGTTTCCTCCTCTTGCGGCCAAACCCTCTTGTCCGACTCACGCGGCGGGGCTTTGACCTTCGTCCATAGTTCACAAAATTTGTTGGACGTACAACATCATTTTGTTGGACGTCCAAACAGGACGGCAGCTGGCTCCAGTCAGCGCCCCTGCCAATTGGGTTTGCGGCGCTCGAGGAAGGCGCGCGGCCCCTCTTCGGCATCGCTGCTCGTCATCATGCGACGATATATGGCCAGGTGCTCAGGAGGCTCCCGGTCTATGGCCATGGCCTGGCCAAGCGGCATCATTTCGGTTTCTGCCAGCACTTCTTTGAGGGCCTGCATGGCCAGAGGTGCGCCTTCTGCGATTTCATCAGCCAGCTGCCTCGCGGCATCCAGGAGCTCGCCGCGCGGATAGACCGCATGCACCAACCCCCAGTGCTTCGCCTCGGCAGCCGACATCCGACGCCCGGTGAGCATCATCTCAACGGCCACGTTGCGGGGGATGCGCCGTGGCAGGCGCTGCACCCCTCCCGCATCGGGCAGAATGCCGCGCTGCATCTCCGGCAGCTGGAAAAAGGCATCCTCGGCCATCACAATCACGTCACAGGCCAAGGCGATTTCGAAGCCACCGCCGATGGCGGGAGCCTGCACCGCGGCGATGAGCGGCTTCAGGAGCCCCGGGTAGTTGGTTATGCCGCCAAAGCCGCCGGGCCCATGCGGATTTTCCGAGGTTAACCCAAAGGGCGAGCCGTGTTCCTCCGCGGTGGCCACCGCCTCACGGAAGTCCCAACCGGCCGAGAATGCGCGCTCGCCAGCGGCAGTGATCAGGCCGACCCGCAATTGGTCATCTGCCTGAAACTCATAAGCCACAGCGTAAAGCTCTCGGCTCAACTGGCGACTTATGGCATTGACCGGCGGGTGATCTAGTATTATCTCGAGAACCTGAGAGCGCCGCTCGGCCTTGACCAGCGGATTTTGCTTTACGTCAGACATCCTGCCTCCTTCAGTAGCGTTGGCGTTCAGCCAATCTTCAGGAAGGCTGTGTGAATACACGGGGGAAGGCAAGGGTGCATTAACCACGCCAGCGTTAAATCGCCTGTACATGCGATAAGCTGCGTTTCACCAACGCCCGCACAGGTCTGGAGGCCAGGGGTGAGAAATCTTCTGTTTGTATCGATAATCGGGGCTTTGGCCTTTACATCTCAAGCGGCCCACGCCGAAACAAGACCGCTCAGCGGCAAAGAAATCAGGGCTCTATTCCCCGGCTCTTTCGCCGGAACCTGGGAAGGCCAGCATAGCGTCACCATCACAGCATCCCAGAACGGAACTATTTCCGGCCGCGCGATGCTCGCCAGCGATACCGGGGTTTGGTCCGTTGTCGGCCAAAAGCTCTGCGTGTCCTTCAGATCCTGGACGAAGAATGCCCGTCATTGCGGCGAGGTCTACAAGCAGGGCAGCAGCTATATCGGCTTCATCAAGAACGGCCGTCCAATGCTGCAGTTCCGCAAGCTCATCGAAAGCGCGCAGAATCAGCCGTAAGTCTCGTATCGTTTCATGGCCGCCGCGATCTCCTCATCAGTCAGGATGCGCGGGCTGCCTGCCGATCGGGCCAGCAAATATTGCCGGGCGAGCGCTTCCAGGCGCTGCGCCCGCATGAAGGCCTCGCGTAGCGAGCTGCCGTAACAGATCATGCCGTGATTCGCCAACAGGCAGGCTGATCTGTCGCGCAGCGCCGCAACGGCCAGACGCCCCAGCTCGGGCGTGCCAAAGGTGGTGTATGGCGCACAGCGCACGTCAGCACCACCAAAGCCGACCACCATGTAATGAAAGGCGGGGAGCCCCTCGCCAAGACAGGCTAATGCCGTGCAGGCATCGGAATGGGCATGAATGACGGCGCGCGCCTGCGGGTAGGCCGCGTAAATATCGGCATGCATGAAGCATTCGCTGGACGGCTTGCCGTTGCCCAGCGACCTGCCCGTGTGGTCTGTGGCGACGATATCTGGCGATTCGCACCTGTCCACTGTGACACCGGACCGAGTGATCAGCATGCCCGTGGCGGTCCGACAGCTCACATTGCCCGATCCGCCGAACGAGAGATTGTGCTCTCCCAGCAGACGATAGGTCTCAGCGACGGCCTCCGCCGTCTCCTCTAGTGTGGTCACGTCAGCCCTCCCCGATCCACTTCAGGAGATAGCCTGAAGCGGCCAAGTTCTCCAGCCCGAATGACAGCATCGTGTCAGGCGGCGGCAGACCTATCCTTTTGACCGGGCGTGTAGTTGAGGATCGGCCCCAGCCAGCGCTCGACCTCGGCAATCGCCATTCCTTTGCGGGCTGCATAATCTTCCACCTGATCCTGCTCCACTTTGGCAACACCGAAATAGTAGGATTCAGGATGGGCGAAGTAGAGACCCGAAACGGACGAGCCCGGCCACATTGCGTAGCTTTCGGTGAGATGCACGCCGGTGGCGCGTTCGGCATCCAGCAGACGGAAAAGGGTCACCTTCTCTGTGTGATCGGGCTGAGCGGGATAGCCCGGTGCGGGTCGGATGCCGGCATAGGGTTCGGCAATCAGCTCCTCAGGCGTGAAGGCCTCGTCGGGAGCATAGCCCCAGAACTCGCGACGCACTCTCGCATGCATGGCTTCCGCAAAGGCTTCGGCGAAGCGGTCCGCCAAGGCTTTCACGAGAATTGAGGAATAGTCATCGTTTGCGCGGGCAAAGCGTTGGGCAATGGCCTCTTCCTCAATGCCGGCCGTCACTACGAAGCCGCCGAGATAGTCCTTCTTGCCGCTGTCGAGCGGCGCGACGAAGTCTGACAAGGCAAGATTTGCCTTATCGCCACGCTTCGAGAGCTGCTGGCGCAGAGTGAAGAAGGTGGCAAGCTCGCGGCTGCGGCTTTCATCGGTGAACAGGCGAATGTCATCGCCCACCGCATTGGCGGGCCAGAATCCGATGACGGCCTTCGGCTTAAACCAACGCTCGGCGATGATCTTTTGCAGCATGGCCTGGGCATCCTCGAAGAGCTGGCGGGCAGCCTCGCCCTGCTTTTCATCATCGAGGATCGCTGGATAGCGCCCCTTGAGCTCCCAGGTCTGGAAGAAGGGCGTCCAATCGATGAACCGTGCCAATTCGGCAAGGTCATAGGTCTCAAACTCACGCGTGCCCAGGAATGTCGGCTTGGGAGGCGTATAGTTCGTCCAGTCGATGCGATAGGCGTTCTCTCGGGCACGGGCCAGAGGGAGGCGGAGCTTTTCCGCCTCGCTGCGGGCATGGGCATCGGCGACCTTACGGTATTCCGCACGGATAGCCTCGATATATCCATCGCGCGCTTCCGGAGACATAAGGCTCGACACCACACCCACCGCGCGACTTGCATCGGTCACATAAACCGCCTGATTGCGCTGATAGCTGGGATGGATCTTGACGGCCGTATGGACCCGGCTGGTGGTGGCACCACCGATCAGCAGCGGAATGTCGAACCCGTCCCGCTCCATTTCAGCGGCGACATGCACCATCTCGTCCAGAGATGGCGTGATCAGGCCGGAAAGGCCGATAATATCCACCTTCTCCTTGCGGGCGGTTTCCAGAATCTTGGCGGCGGGCACCATCACGCCGAGATCAATCACCTCATAATTGTTGCAGGCGAGCACGACCCCGACGATGTTCTTGCCGATGTCATGCACATCGCCCTTCACCGTGGCCATGAGCACCTTGCCGGCCGATGAACGTGTGCTCGCCTCCTTGTTGGCCAACTTCTCCCGTTCCATGAAGGGCAGGAGATAGGCGACAGCCTGCTTCATCACACGCGCCGATTTCACCACCTGCGGCAGGAACATCTTGCCCGCACCGAAGAGATCACCGACGACATTCATGCCGGCCATCAACGGGCCTTCGATCACATGAAGCGGGCGCGCAGCCGCCTGGCGGGCTTCTTCGACATCAAGCTCGATAAACTCGGTGATGCCATTGACGAGCGCATGCTCGAGGCGCTTTTCGACCGGCCAACTCCGCCATTCCTGGCTCTTCTCGTCCGATGACTTGGCACCGGCTCCCTTGAAGCGCTCGGCAAGATCGAGCAACCGCTCCGTCGCATCCGACCGGCGATTGAGCACAACGTCCTCGCAAGCCTCGCGCAGCTCGGGATCGATGGTTTCATATACCGCAAGCTGCCCCGCATTGACGATGCCCATGTCCATACCAGCCTGGATCGCGTGATACAGGAAGACGGAGTGCATCGCCTCACGGACCCGCTCATTGCCGCGGAACGAGAAGGAAAGATTCGAGACACCGCCCGAAATATGGACATGGGGCAGCGTTTGCCGGATCTGGCGAGCCGCCTCGATAAAGGCGACGCCGTAACCGTCATGCTCCTCAATGCCAGTGGCCACGGCGAAGATATTGGGATCGAACACAATATCCTCTGGAGGAAAGCCAGCCTTCTTAGTCAGAAGCTCGTAGGCGCGGGTGCAGATCTCGACCTTACGCTCCAGCGTGTCGGCCTGGCCCTTCTCATCAAAGGCCATGACGACAACCGCTGCGCCATAGGCACGCACCAGGCGCGCGTGGTCGAGGAAGGCTTCCTCACCCTCCTTCAGCGAGATCGAGTTGACCAGAGCCTTTCCTTGCACGCATTTGAGACCCGCCTCGATGATCGAGAACTTGGACGAGTCGATCATCACCGGCACGCGCGCGATATCGGGCTCGGCTGCGATGAGGTTGAGGAATTCGACCATGGCGCGCTCAGAATCGATCAGGCCTTCGTCCATGTTGATGTCGATGATCTGGGCGCCGTTCTCCACCTGATCGCGGGCCACATCGAGCGCACCGGCATAATCACCAGCGGTAATCAGCTTGCGGAACTTCGCCGATCCCGTGACATTGGTCCGCTCACCTACATTGACGAAGGGGATATCCGCGGTGAGGACGAAGGGCTCGAGCCCCGACAGGCGCATGAGCCGTGGGATTTCCGGGATCTCACGCGGCTTAAGACCGCTGACCGCCTCGGCGATCGCCTTGATATGGGCGGGCGTCGAGCCGCAGCAGCCGCCCACCACATTGACCAACCCCTCGCGCGCAAACTCGCTGATCTGGGCGGCCATATCCTCTGGTGTCTCGTCATAGCCGCCGAATGCATTGGGCAGGCCGGCATTGGGATAGGCGCAGACGAAGGTGTCTGCGACACCGGCGATTTCCGCAAGATGAGGGCGCATGGCGGTTGCGCCTAAAGCACAATTCAAACCGATGGTGAAGGGGTTTGCGTGACGGACCGAGTACCAGAACGCAGCTGGTGTCTGGCCGGAGAGCGTGCGGCCGGAAAGGTCGGTGATCGTGCCGGAGATCATTACCGGCAGGTGATTTTGCCGCTCGGTGAACACTTCCTCGCAGGCAAAGATCGCTGCCTTGGCGTTCAGCGTGTCGAAGATCGTCTCGATCAGAATGATCTCGGCGCCACCATCCATGAGGCCGCGGACCTGTTCCGCATAGGCCTTCCGCAGATCATCGAAGCTCACCGCTCTATAGCCCGGGTTCTCCACGTCGGGTGAGATGGAGGCGGTGCGATTGGTCGGCCCCAGTGCTCCGGCCACGAAACGGCGGCGGCCATCCTGGGCCTTGGCTTGGGCGCAGGCCTCGCGCGCCAACCGCGCGCTCTGAACGTTCAGCTCATAGACAAGCGCCTCGGTGCCGTAATCTGCCTGGGCAATGCTGGTCGATGAAAAGGTGTTGGTCTCGATGATATCCGCGCCCGCGAGGCAGTAGTCGAGATGGATCTGCCGGATCGCGTCGGGCTGCGTGAGAGAAAGGAGGTCGTTATTGCCTTTGAGGTGGCAATCGCAGCCCTTGGTATGAGTGCTGTGAAATGCCTCCTCACCAAAGCCCAATCCCTGGATCTGCGTGCCCATGGCGCCATCGAGGATCAGGATGCGCTTGCGGGCCAATGCGTTCAGTGCGGACCGGACTTCGCTCCCGACGGCTGGAGCAGCGTTCTGGCTGGGATCGGCTGGCATAGATTCACATCCTCGCTGGGCATGGGCGATTGAGATATAAAGATATGGTTATATATGCGCAACAGAGAAGCGCGTGCGTCTGATTGCGATCGCGGTTAAAAAGACGCGGACGAGATCTCGCCAGGACGCGCATGCGATGCTGACATTCGATTTTTCCGGGAAGGCCGCGGTCGTGACCGGGGCTGGTGGCGGTATGGGGCAAGCGATCGCGCGCGCCATGCTGAAGGCCGGCGGCATGGTCGCCATGCTCGACCTGAAGCCGGAGCCTGAAGGATACGGCCAATTCGGCGAGCGGGCGATCTATGCGAGGGGCGACCTGACCGATGAAAGCTTTGTCCGCAGCACCATCGATGATGCGGCACGGCGGTTTGGGCGGCTCGACTATCTTGCCAATGTTGCAGGCGTACTCTGGTTCGGTCGTGACAAGTCAGCCCTGGAGATGGATCTCGCCGTCTGGGATCAGGTTTTCGCCATCAATCTGAAAAGCATGGTGCATACGGCCAGAGCAGCGGTGCCGCACATGCGCGCAAGCGGAGGCGGCGCGATGGTGCATTTCTCGACCATTCAATGCCTGCGGGGCGATCCCTTGCCACAGGATGCCTATTCCGCCTCCAAGGCTGCGGTGGGCGCATTGTCACGATCGCTTGCCATGCAGCTGGCGGCAGAGAATATCCGCTCCAATGCGATCTATCCTGGCCCTACGCAGACGCCGATGCAGGCACGCTGGGATACGCCGGAAAAGGTCGCTTCGGTTGGCAGCCATATCCCGATGGGCCGCGTCGGCCGTCCGGAGGAGATCGCCAATGCGGCACTCTTCCTTCTGTCCGATGGCGCATCCTACATCACCGGCATCGATCTCATCGTCGATGGCGGTATGCTGCTGAAGTAAGCATCAGGACAAGCGGCCTCAGTTGGGCGAGCAACCATGAATCTCTTTCAGGAATTGGATCGGGAACTCTCAGGACTCGAGCAGATGCAGGCGCTCATCCGTGCCGGCGGGCGGGCTCCGATTGGAGAAACGCTAGAATTCCAGCTGGTAGAGGTTGGAGACGGGCTCGCGGTTTTCGAGGGCACGCCTGGACCCCATGCCTATAATCCGGTTGGATCCGTTCATGGCGGCTATGCTGCCACTCTGCTTGATTCCGCCTGCGGCTGTGCCGTTCACACCAAATTGTCGGCTGAACAGGCCTATACCACGCTCGAGCTCAAAGTGGCCTATCACAAGGCACTCACTGCGAAGACCGGCACCGTGCGCGCAGAGGGGCGGGTGCTCACCATAGGACGGCGTGTGGCGTTCTCCGAGGCAAAGCTGGTGGATAGCGCGGGCGCGCTCTATGCCTCGGCAACATCGACGCTCCTCGTGTTCGCCCGCTGACACTCCACCTCTTCAGCAATGGCAAACCCGCCGTATCCCTTGACAAACTGCTTAGAAAGCACCAGCCTTCTTACTATGAAGGCGCTGATGAAAACGACCCGAGCCCTGTTTCTGCGAGTACATCCGATCGCGGGCTAGTGCCCCCTCGGCTCGGCCTTTTGCGCTTCCGGGCCGAGGGTCCGAACCACCTTCTGCAAATGAGCGCATCGCCGAGACAAGCCCGGTCATCCGCTTAGAGCCAGCCGCAAATCGGCGTCCACATCCCCCTCTACAACGGCAGCAACGGCCCCGTGAGGCCGATCGATAGGATTCGACCATGCGCAAAGACGCACATTCGGCCAGGAAACCAAAGATCATCATCAGCACCAGTGATTACGACCGGCTGACCAGGCTCGCCAGCAGTGCGGCAGGCACAATGGCCGAGATTGCCGAGGAACTGCTCTCGGAACTGGACCGCGCGAAAGTCGTCGCAGATCGCGCAGTGCCTGCCGACGTGGTGCGGATGGGATCAACCGTCAGCTATCGTGCGGACAATGGCCAGGAGCGCAAGGTGAAGCTGGTCAATCCGGGCGAGGCAGATATTGCTGAAGGCAAGATCTCGATCATGACGCCGATCGGCACCGCCCTGATCGGTCTCAAAGTCGGCCAATCCATCGACTGGGTTGGCCGCGACGGGCATTCCCATCAGCTGACGGTTCTCGCGGTCGATCAGCCAAGCGCTTGAGCCAGCAGGGTTACTGACGAGAGACGTGCCGATCGCCGCATGCTGGACGACGTGCTCAGAACGGTCGCCGAAGAGGTGAAGCCGCAGTTCGGCCGCGGCAAGGTTGCGGATTATATTCCCGCCCTCGCCAGGGTGCGCAGCGACCATTTCGGCATGTGCGTCGTCGATGTTGCGGCAAGAGAGGCCTCGGTGGGCGAGGCCTCCGAACCCTTTTCCATTCAGAGCATCGCGAAGGTCTTTGCGCTGATGCTGGCTCTGCGCGTCCATGGTCACGATATCTGGACGCGTGTGGGGAAAGAGCCGTCCGGGTCTCGCTTCGACAGCCTCGTCCAGCTGGAATATGAGGGGGGATGGCCGCGAAATCCGTTCATCAATGCGGGCGCGCTGGTGGTCGTCGACAGCCTCATGCGCCGGCACCGACGGGGCGCAGACCGGGTGGTTCTCGACTATGTGCGGGTGCTCGCGCAGAATTTCACGATCGAGATCGATGAGGACGTGGCGCGATCAGAGCTGGCGACCGCGCATCGCAACGCGGCGATCGCCCATCTGCTCAAGAGCCATGGCACAATCGACAATGATCCGCTGCAGGTGCTGGAGGCCTATTGCCGGATCTGCGCCTTGCGGATGAGCTGCCTCGACCTTGCCCGCGCCTTTCTGCCTCTGGCTTGCCGCGGATATTCGCCTGCGCTTGGTGAGGACGTGATGACCGAACAGCAGGCGCGCCGGGTCAACGCGATCATGATGACCTGCGGCATGTATGATGCGGTGGGCAGCTTTGCCTTTCGCGTGGGGCTCCCGGCCAAGAGCGGTGTGGGCGGCGGCATAATCGCCATCGCACCGGGTCATAGCGCGATCGCCGTCTGGTCGCCCGAGCTCGATCGTTCAGGCAATTCGCTGGTGGGGACGGCGGCGCTCGAAGCCTTTGTGCACCTCACCAAAGTTTCTGCGATGTGACTGGAGCGCAATCTTCTCCGCTGTTCAGCGTTTATGCTCGGTTAAGCCAGCGCTCAATCCCTACTGCCGCAGCCATACCTGTCGCGAAGCTCGCCTGAAGCAGGTAGCCGCCGGTCGGTGCGTCCCAATCGAGCATCTCCCCGGCCACGAAGGTGCCGGGGATGGCTCTGAGCATGAAGTTCTCATCAATCGCCGAGAAGGAAACCCCGCCGGCGGTTGAAATCGCCCGCTCCACGGGTTGGACACCCGTTACGGTGAGCGGCACTGCCTTGATGAGCGCGGCCAACTCAGCAGGTTCAGCAGGCAGGCTCGCAGAGGCCTCCCGCAATAAACCAATCTGGATCGGCTGCAGGCTTAGCGTCTTTCGAAGCGCGTTGCTGCGCGATTCACCCTTACGCTGGCGCGAAAGGCGTTCGGCTAGTCTCTCGACCGAGAGCTCCGGGCGGAGATCGATCTCCAGCACGGTGCTCGCGTTCTCCTCCAAGGCGCGCCGCAGATGTGAGGATAAGGCGTAGATGGCCCCACCCTCCAGACCATAGGCGGTGACCACCGCCTCGCCGCGAACCCTTGTTCCGGAATGATTGACTGCAATATTCTTCAGCGGCTGGCCGACGAAACGGCCGCGAAACGGCTCGCCCCAGGCGACATTGACGCCCATATTGGATGGCGCCAATGGAGCAAGTTCCACCCCGCGCCTGGCGAGATGGTCTACCCAGTTGCCGTCCGAGCCGAGGCGCGGCCAACTCGCCCCGCCAAGCGCCAAGAGCGTCGCGTCCGCATGAACGCGCAAGGGCAGGCCGGAAGGGTCGCTGAACAGAATGGCGCCCTCGTCCCACCCAATCCACCGGTGACGCGTAAGAATGCGAACACCCTGATGTGCGAGCCGCGCAAGCCAGCTGCGCAACAAGGGTGAGGCTTTCATCGCCCGCGGAAACACACGACCACTCGAGCCGATGAAAGTCTCCTGGCCCAAGGCCTCGGCCCAGGCACGCAAGATTTCGGGCGGGAATGCGCTGACAGCATCGATGAGGTGCCATGACGTCTCGCCATAGCGCTGCAGGAAGCGTTCGAGCGGTTCGCTATGGGTGAGATTGAGCCCGCCACGCCCGGCCATCAGCAGCTTGCGGCCTACGGACGGCATCTGGTCGTAAACGGTCACCTGGTGGCCGGCGGCACTGAGCCGCTCGGCGGCCATGAGGCCAGCGGGACCTGCGCCGATAACGGCAATGGAACGCTTTTCTGTTGGTGTGGCCCTATTGGTCGTCATGGCAATGCTTGTCAGCCATCCCGATATATCGGGCAAGCCCAAAGCACGTGGCATAAGCGCCCCTTTGCGCGGCGCTGCAAACGGGATAAACACCGCGCATGAAATTCCTGGACCGCGCAAAAATCTACATCCGATCAGGCGATGGCGGAAACGGCTCCGTCAGCTTCCGGCGCGAGAAGTTCATCGAGTATGGCGGCCCCAATGGGGGTGATGGCGGACGCGGCGGCGATGTCTGGGCGGAAGCGGTCGAGGGGCTGAATACGCTTATCGACTATCGCTACAAGCAGCATTTCAAGGCGCAGCGTGGCACGGACGGCATGGGTCAGAACCGCACCGGACCATCGGGTGAGGCCGTGGTTCTAAAGGTTCCTGTGGGCACGCAGATCTACGAGGAGGATGGCGAGACCCTGATCGCCGACCTGACCGAGCCCGGCCAAAGGGTGCGGCTCGCCACCGGTGGCAACGGGGGCTTTGGCAATACGCATTTCAAATCGTCGACCAATCGTGCGCCGCGCCGGGCCAATCCTGGATTGCCAGGCGAGGAGCGCTGGATCTGGCTGCAGCTCAAGCTGATTGCCGATGCCGGCCTGATTGGCCTGCCCAATGCAGGCAAGTCGACGATGCTGGCCGCTGTCACCGCCGCCAAGCCGAAGATCGCGGATTATCCGTTTACGACCCTGTCGCCGGTGCTCGGGGTGGTCAATGTGGATTCCAACGAATTCGTGCTCGCCGATATTCCTGGGCTGATCGAAGGTGCGCACCGGGGCGTAGGGCTCGGCCATCGCTTTCTAGGGCATGTGGAGCGCTGCGCAGTTCTCCTGCATCTCATCGATGCAACGCAGGATGATCCGGTCTCAGCCTATCGCACGGTGCGGGATGAGCTGCAACTTTACGGCCAAGGCCTCGCGGACAAACCCGAGATCGTGGCCTTGAACAAGGCCGATGCGCTGTCCACTGAGGACATCGAGGAGAAGCGCAGGCTTCTTGCCAATGAAATCGGCAAGCCGGTGCTGCTTCTGTCAGGCGCGGCAGGCCTTGGCGTGCAGGACGCGATGCGCGAGCTCTTCCGCTTCATCACCGATGAACGGCGGCAACGCGGGACAAAGTCTGAAGCGCAGCCCGAAGACCATCGCGAGAGTTGGCAACCATGACACGTCTCGATCAGGCGAAGCGGCTGGTCGTCAAGATCGGCTCGGCATTGCTCGTCAACAGCAACGGCCAGCTGAACCGGCCGTGGCTTACCAGCCTTATCGATGATCTCGCGCGGCTCAAGGCCGCGGGCGTCGAGACGCTCATCGTCTCGTCCGGGGCGATCGCCTTGGGGCGCCGGACCTTGGGGCTGCCGCGGCGGCCCCTGAAGCTTGCGGAAAGCCAGGCGGCGGCCTCCGTCGGCCAGATTGCGCTTGCGCGCGCCTATCAGCAGATTTTGGCCGAGCATGGCTATGTGGCCGCGCAGATCCTGCTCACCCTTCACGACACCGAGGAGCGCCGCCGCTATCTCAATGCGCGATCCACGATCGCCACCTTGTTGAAGCAGGGCGCCGTGCCGGTCATCAACGAGAATGACACGGTGGCAACCTCCGAAATCCGCTACGGCGACAATGATCGGCTGGCGGCGCGGGTCAGCAGCATGGTTTCGGCGGATTGCCTGGTGCTCCTGTCCGATGTGGACGGGCTTTACACGGCAGCACCGGGGTCCGACAGCGATGCCACGCTCATTCCGGAAGTGCACGAGATCACGCCGGCCATCATGGCCATGGCCGGCAAGCCCGTCAGCGGTGTCGGCTCCGGCGGCATGATCACCAAGATCGAGGCGGCGCGCATCGCCGTTGGCGCGGGGGCTCATATGGTCATCGCGTCGGGGCGCCACATGAACCCGCTGCGCCGTATCGATGACGGCGCGCCATGCACCTGGTTCCTGGCCAAGGCCTCGCCGGTTGCTTCCCGCAAACGCTGGATAGCCGGCGCACTCGAGCCGGCCGGTCGCCTGATCGTGGACGATGGGGCGGCCAATGCCTTGCTCGATGGGCGCAGCCTTCTGCCGGCCGGCGTCAAGCGGGTGGAGGGTTCATTCGCGCGCGGTGATACGGTAAGCATCTGCACTTTGTCGGGCTCGGAGATCGCGCGGGGGCTTGTGGCCTATGACCGGGTTGATGCAGAACGCATCGTGGGCGCACGCAGCCATGAGATCGAGGAACGGATCGGCTGGCGTGGCCGCGACGAGATGGTCCACCGCGATGATCTCGTGATCATTGGGAGTTTTCATCATGAAGCTGGCTGAGAGGGCGGTGGCAGAGACAGCCACTCTCGATGAGGTGATGGCCGAGATCGGTCATGCGGCGCGCGCCGCTGCAGCGGTGCTCGCCAGGACGCCGGCCAGTCAGAAGAATGAGGCGCTCGCGGCGATGGCCGCAGCGATTCGCGATGCCAGGCCGACCATTCTTGCCGAGAATGAGGGCGACGTTCGCCGCGCCAATGCTGCCGGGCTTGCGGCCTCCTTCATTGACCGGCTGCTCCTTACGCCAGCGCGCATCGAGGCGATGGCGAAGGGGCTGGAAGAGATTGCAGCTCTGCCGGATCCGGTCGGTGAGACCATGGCGAGCTGGCAGCGGCCCAATGGTCTGGCCATATCGCGGGTGAGGACTCCCATCGGGGTCATCGGCATTATCTACGAGAGCCGCCCCAATGTGACGGCCGATGCAGGTGCGCTCTGCCTGAAATCAGGCAATGCGGCCATTCTGCGTGGCGGCCGCGACGGGTTCGCCACGAACCAGGCCATCGCGCGCTGCCTTGCCGCGGGTCTTGCAAAGGCCGGCTTGCCCGAAACAGCGATCCAGTTGGTGCCCAGCACAGATCGGGCAGCGGTGGGCATGATGCTGGCAGGGCTCGACGGCCATATCGATCTCATCATTCCGCGCGGCGGCAAGAGCCTGGTTGCGCGCGTGCAATCGGATGCGCGGGTGCCGGTGTTCAGCCACCTGGAGGGCATCTGCCATGTCTATGTGGACAAGGATGCCAATTCCGACATGGCGCGGGATGTGGTGCTGAATGCGAAGATGCGCCGCACCGGGGTCTGTGGCGCTGCCGAAACGATCCTCGTGGATAGCGGCGGGGCCGAGGCGCATCTCAAGCCGCTGGTCGCGAGCCTCATCAGCGCCGGGTGCGAGGTGCGCGGGTGCCCTCGCACCCAAGCCGCCGACCCCCGGGTAAAGCCCGCCAGCGAGGCCGACTGGTCAACGGAATATCTCGACGCCATCGTCTCCATGCGGGTTGTCGACGGTGTGGACGAGGCCATGAAGCACATCGCCCGTTATGGCTCGCAGCACACGGAAGCGATCATTACCGATGATGCTGAGACGGCGGAGCGTTTTCTGGCAACCGTCGACAGCGCCATCGTGCTGCACAATGCCTCGACGCAATTTGCCGATGGCGGTGAGTTCGGCATGGGCGCCGAGATCGGCATTGCCACGGGCAAGCTGCATGCGCGCGGGCCGGTGGGCGTGGAACAGCTCACCACATTCAAATATGTGGTCCGCGGAAGCGGCCAGACCCGCCCGTGAGCATTGAGCCTTTTTGGAATGGCCCCCCTTCCCTTTCCGCTGCCAGCGGTCAACCCCAAGATGCGTATCGGCATTTTCGGCGGGTCGTTCAATCCCGCCCATGCCGGGCATGTCGCCATCGGGCAGGAAGCGCTCAAACGTCTGAAGCTTCATCAGCTCTGGTGGCTGGTCTCGCCGCAAAATCCGCTGAAGGACAGCGCGGAAACGGATGATTTCGAGCGTCGCGTCGCCTTGGCAGAGCAGCTGGCCGGCCATCCCAGGGTCAAGATCCTCACCCTTGAGAGACGCCTCGGGACCAGCAACACGGCGGCCACGTTGCGTGCGCTCCGGCCTTTGCTGGCCTGCGGTCAGTATGTCTGGGTGATGGGGGCGGACAGTTTTGCATCCCTCCACCGGTGGAACAATTGGCTGCGCATCCCGTATACGCTGCCACTCGCCGTTTTCGATCGACCCGGCTACACCCTGCAGGCGCTGCACTCTCCCGCAGCGCAAAGACTCGCGCCCTATCGCATCGACGCCGAAGACTGCGCCGTGCTGCCCGGCCACCGCACGCCGGCCTGGAGCTTCATTCCGATCCCACGACGCCCCGACAGCTCCACCGCGCTCCGCCGCCGGCTGAAGCGGTAAAATAACATCAAGCGCTGTTATTTCGCAGTCGTGTTACGGCCCTACTATTGCACATCGCGCGAGGGGCGCTAATCTATGGGAGTCAGATGGAGTATGAATATCGTGGCGTTACCTCGTGCGTAAGTCATCTCAACACGGACATCGCGATGCGGGCAGCATCGTTCGGGTAATGGCGCCGGGAAAGGATCATAGCCCTGACAGTTAATGTGAATAGGCACGATGCCGCTGCGCATCGTGTGGAGAATGGAGTGCTGCCGGAGGGTGGCATTTCAAAGTTGGTAGCCTCGGTTCGCGAATCTCTCGACGATTCCAAAGCCGAAGATGTGGTCGCAATCGACCTTGCTGGCCGAACACCGATCGCCGATTACATGGTCATCGCCTCAGGCCGATCTGACCGTCATGTTGGCGCGATCGCCGAGCAGCTGGTTGAGAACCTCAAGAAATCCGGCCAACAGGACATCCGCGTGCAAGGCCTGACCCATTGCGATTGGGTGCTGGTCGATGCAGGCGATGTGATCGTCCATATTTTCCGGCCGGAGGTTCGCGAGTTCTACAATCTGGAGAAGCTCTGGTCGGCCAATGCTCCGGTGGAGCGGCGGGTCGGATAAGCGCAGGACGAACGGGACGAGGCCACCAGCTGAAAAGCCCATAAGGGGGCCTCAGTTCGCATGCGCGTGTCGATTGTTGCGGTTGGCCGGCAGAAGCGCGGGCCCGAACAGGAATTGTTCGAGATTTACCGAGGCCGAACCCTTGCGCAGGGCCGGGCGCTCGGCATCAGCGAGATCGCGCTTAGGGAATTGCCGGAATCTGGCGCACAAACCTCGGCGCTCCGTCGGGAGGATGAAGCGCGCAGGATCCTCGGCCAGATCGATGACCGCGCGGTGGTCGTCGCGCTCGATGAGCATGGACGGGAGTTCACGAGCGAAGGCTTCGCGCAGGCCCTCCAATCCTGGATTGAGACAGGCGCACCAGAGGTGGCCTTCCTGCTGGGTGGCCCCGACGGTCATGGCGAAGCGGTGATGTCCCGGGCGCGGTTTATCGTGGCGCTCGGACGAATGACCTGGCCGCACGGGCTGGCGCGAGTGCTGCTCGCGGAGCAGCTTTACCGTTCGGTTACCATTTTGCTCAATCATCCTTACCACAGGGGTTGATCCTGCAGGCTGCCGTTGCGACGGCACGATGACCGTGCACAAGGTGACGTCGAAAGCATGCCGCCCGCAATGAGATCTGGTCTTGTTCGCGAAAGACGCAGATGGAGCCGCCGGGGTCTGTCGAGACTACCCCTTTCTCCGCGCAAACCGATGAGACTGCGATCCCTTCTCTTGTTCGGCACGATCCTTGCTTCTGCACTGGCAGTTGGCCCGCTTGCGATGGCGGAGACTGCGCCCGATGAGGGTCCTTCCTTCGAGGAGCGCGCCAAGCAGAACGAGCTCGAAACGCTGAAAGGCGAGCTAGAGCAGCGGAACGCACGGCAGGCAGAACTGAGCGCCAAGCTGGTGGAGCTGGAGAAGGAATCCGCAGCGCTGTCAAAGCAGCTGGTAGAGCTCGCGGCGCGCATCCAATCCAGAGAAGGTGCGATCACAGCGGCAGAGCAGCGCATGGTTGGCTTTGACGGACAGGCGAAGACGCTGCAAAACCGGCTGGCGGACCGGCGGAATTTCCTGTCGGAGCTCCTCGCCGGGCTGCAGCGGCTCGAGCGCAACCCGCCACCCGCGCTGGCGGTGAGACCTGATGACGCGCTCGAGGCGGTGCGCGGCGCCATGCTCATGGGCGATATTATCGGCCAGCTGAAGGCGCAAGCGGACGCGCTCGCGGCAGACCTTCAGCATCTGGAGGAGCTGCGCCGGCGGATGTTGCGGGAAGGCGAGGTGCTCGAGACCAATATTGTGGGACTGCAACAGGAGCGAAAAGAAATTGCCGCAGTCCTCGCACAGAAGCAGTCTCTGGTGCAGGCCACCACGCAAGAAATAGAAGAAGAGCGCAAGCATGCCTCGGCGATCGCTGCCCGCGCAGAATCCCTTAGGGATCTGCTGCGAAAACTGGAATCGAACCGGCTGGCGGAGGCTGAAGCGCGGCGAAAAGCTGAGGAACAACGACGCCTCGCCCAAATGACGCCGCAAATTCCATTCACTCGTGCTAAAGGGAAAGTGAACTTCCCGGCGCAAGGCGCGGTGCTAAGACATTATGGAGACGACAACGGTTTCGGTGGTCGCAGCCAAGGCGTCTCGATCGCGACCCGCTCAGAAGCCCAGGTAACCGCGCCAATTGATGGTAGGATTGAATACGCCGGGTCATTCCGCAGCTATGGGGAAATCTTGATCCTGGATGTTGGCGAGGATTATCATATCTTACTGGCCGGACTGGAGCGGTTGATGGTACAGACCGGACAGTTCGTGCGAGCAGGCGAGCCTGTAGGCGTCATGGGTAAAGAGCCGGCTCGCGCAACGCTGATCGGCGACCGTATGGGAGATCCCCGGCCGATCCTTTATATTGAGTTTCGGAAAAACAGCGATACGATCGATCCTGCGCCCTGGTGGGCTGGAACGGGTAGAGAGGCACGGAAGTAAATGCGCAGCAAGTTTCTCAGCGCAGTCGGCTATGGGGCTGTCGGCGCTATCATCGCGACCGTCGTGTGGAACGGTGCCTCCGCCCTGGACGCCGCAACCTCGTCCAAGACGGATACTTATCGCCAGCTCAATCTCTTCGGCGACGTGTTCGACCGGGTGCGCTCTGATTATGTGGAGGCACCGGACGAGGAGAAGCTGATCGACTCTGCCATAAACGGCATGCTGTCTTCATTGGATCCGCATTCGAGCTACATGAACTCGGAGCGCTTCCGCGAGATGCAGGTGCAAACACGTGGCGAGTTTGGCGGGCTCGGGATCGAGGTCACCATGGAGAACGGCCTGGTCAAGGTCGTCTATCCCATCGAAGACACCCCGGCCTCGCGGGCAGGCATCAAGCCCGATGACTTCATCATCGGGATCGATGGTCAGGACGTGATGGGCCTCACCCTGAACCAGGCCGTCGACATGATGCGCGGCCCGGTGAACACGCCGATCAAACTGACACTCCAGCGCCAGGGCACTGACAAGCCGATCGAGGTCGAGCTGAAGCGCGCGATCATCCGGATCCGGGCGGTTCGCTCAGAGCTCGAGGGAGATATCGGCTATATCCGGCTGACCTCGTTCAACGAGCAGACCCAGGAGGGCCTGGAGCAGGCCATCCAGGATGTGAAGAAAGAACTCGGCGACAAGGTCAAGGGCTATATCATTGACCTGCGGAACAATCCGGGAGGCTTGCTGGATGCAGCCATCTCGGTTTCCGACACGATGCTCGATCGCGGCGAGATCGTCTCGACACGCGGCCGGAACGCCGATGAGACGCAACGCTATAACGCGCAGCCCGGCGACATGCTCGACGGTAAGCCCGTGGTGGTCCTCATCAATGGCGGATCAGCCTCCGCGTCCGAGATCGTGGCGGGTGCTCTGCAGGATCACAAGCGCGCCACGCTGATCGGCACGCGTTCCTTTGGCAAGGGCTCGGTGCAGACGATCATCCCAATGGGTAGCTATGGTGCGCTCCGTTTGACCACCGCCCGCTATTACACACCTGCCGGCCGGTCCATCCAGGCGCAAGGCATTGATCCTGACGTGAAGGTTGAGCAGGACGTGCCGGAGGATCAGGCAAGCCAGCTTCAGCCCCGGGGCGAGGCAAGCTTGCGCGGCCATCTCCATAATGACAACGGCACCGAAGAGGCTTCCGGCTCGTCGGCCTATGTCCCGAAGGAGAAGGAAAAGGATACTCAGCTGCAATATGCGCTTAACTATCTGCGTGGGGGCGCGGTGAGCGAGGCCACGAAGCAAGTCGCCAAGCCGGCTGTGAAGGCCAACTGACGACCCGATAGAGCTATGGTTTTGGAATGGGGTAAGCCGCCTGCTGGCGGCTTGCCCTATTTTCGTCCAGAGGACCAGGACCGGGCAGGTCCGCGCCGACCACATCTTGCGGGTCGGGCAGAGCCGTCCAGGAACCACCTCAGAGGCGAGCGATGCAGTTTGGCGGCGAATGATAGACGGCCACCGGGACAATGTCGGATGACCTTAGGACGCCCCTCAAACCGAGATGGGCACAGCGTGGATCTGAAAAGTCTGTTCTGACACTGCTTCACATGGCAATGGGCGCGCTGGCGGCGCTCATGATCGTGGTTTTTGTCTGGCTCATGCTCGCTCATGATCCGGATGGAGGACAGCCTCTCGTCGTCGTCGACATCGAGCGCGCGGATCAGCTCACCACGGGCTCGGTCGACGGTACTGCGGCATCGCAGGATATCCAGACCGATCAGACCGATGGCCACGCCTCGCCAGGCAGCGCTCCCTATTCTCGCTTCGATGGCGGCAATCCCGATTTGATCGAAACCAGCCGGTATGGCCCGCTGCCGCGCGCTACGGCAGACAATACCCCCCTTTCCGCCTATGCGCGCCCGCTATCCCAAGCACAAGCAGGTGCGAGCCTGCCCAAGATCGCGTTCATCATCGGTGATCTCGGACGCGATCCCAGAGGCTCGGCGACTGCGGTCAACCTGCTTCCAGCCGATGTAACCCTGGCCGTGTCCGCCAATAGCCCACATGCACAAGCCTGGCTGAACGAGGCGCGGGCAGAAGGGCACGAGGTCCTGCTCCAGACCGGCTCCGAGCCGGGTGACGGATTGGCATCACCCGCAGCAGGGGGCCATCTGATCCTCAGCACAACGCGATCGACGCCCATCGAGAAGCTGCACTGGCAGATGAGCCGGGCCGTTGGCTATTTTGGAATCGCAAGCACGCTTCACAGTACTGCCCGCGCCGACATCCCTGAGCTGGCATCCATATTTCACGACCTCCGGACGCGTGGGCTCGGCTATTTCGAGCTGGGAGGACCCGGCACTGCCGTTCAGAATATTGCACAAGCGGCGGGGCTTCATTATGCAGAAGCCGATCTCGTCATAGATGCTCAACCCTCGCCCGCGGCTATCGAGGCCTCTTTGAACCGACTCGTCGAAATTGCGCGAGTACAAGGGATTGCCATTGGCAGCGGTTCGGCCTCGCAAATGACCGTGGAACAGTTGTCACGGTGGCTTGAGCGGCAGAACCAGAAGAGCTTTGTGGTTGTGCCCGCAAGCGCCGTATTGGAGACCCCCACCATGAAGAACGCTTCCGACCATGCTCGATGATTCGGTGATCGCCGCCATGCCCTACCGGCCTTGTGTCGGAATCATGCTCGTCAATCATGAGCACAAGGTTTGGATCGGCCGACGCGTGCCCAAATGGGAGTGCGACGGCGGCGCAGAACTTTGGCAGATGCCGCAGGGCGGCATCGATGAGGGCGAGGATCCGCGCGAGGCGGCATTCCGGGAGCTCTATGAAGAGGTTGGCACCCGCCATGCCGCAGTCATGGCGGAAACCGAGGGATGGCTGCAGTATGATCTGCCCCGGTCCGCCATCGGCAAGGCACTGAACGGGCGCTATCGCGGCCAGAAGCAGAAGTGGTTTCTGATGCGCCATCAGGGCAAGGACACCGATTTCAACCTCATTCCCACCGATGGCGGCGAGATCGAGTTCGATGCTTGGCGGTGGGTGGAAGTCGAAAAGGTGCCTGGCCTCGTTGTGCCATTCAAACGCCAGGTCTATGAGCAGGTCGTCGCTGCCTTTGCGCCTTATCTGAAGAAATAAGTCCGCGCCCCCGTCTTATTTGCGGCTGCAGAGGCAAAATTGTGACTTAGCCATAAGGATGGCTGGAATCGCATGTGAGACGCGATATCATCGCCCAAAGCTCAGAACAATTTGGGGGAAACGGTGATGATCCTGCTCACACGCCGCCATATCCTTGGAAGCATTGCGGCGCTCGCTGGAACAGTGGCGCTTCCCGGCTCCGGCCGGTCCGCCGAGTTCATCAATATCGCCACAGGCGGCACGAGCGGTGTCTACTATCCGCTCGGTGTTGCACTCTCGAAGGTCTATGGCTCCGTCCTGCCCGGCGCCAAGATCTCTGTGCAGGCAACCAAAGCCTCGGTCGAGAACCTCAATCTCGTTCAGGCCGGCCGCGCCGAGGTCGCCTTCAGCCTCGCAGACGCAGTTGCGGATGCGTGGAATGGCGAAAAGGAGGCTGGCTTCAACACGAAGCTGACCAAGCTGCGCGCGATCGGCGGCCTCTACAACAACTATGTCCAGATTGTTGCGTCCGAAGCCTCGGGCATCAAGACTCTGGCCGATCTCAAGGGCAAGCGCATCTCGGTCGGTGCGCCGCGCTCCGGCACGGAGCTCAACGCGCGCGCCGTGCTCGGGGCTGCGGGCATCACCTACAAAGATTTCAGCAAGGTCGAATATCTGCCGTTCGGGGAGTCGGTCGACCTGATGAAGAACCGCCAGCTCGATGTCACGCTGCAATCAGCAGGGCTCGGCGTGTCATCAATCAAGGACCTCGCGACGTCCCTGCCAATCGTCGTGGTGCCCGTGCCCGAAGACATTGTCCGCAAGATCGGCAACCCCGCTTATCAGGCCAGCGTGATACCGGCTGGGACTTATGAGGGACAGAAGGCCGATGCGCCAGCGGTGGCCATCACCAACATCCTGGTGACCCGGGAGGATCTGCCCGACGAGACAGCCTATCAGCTGACCAAGTCGATGTTCGAGCATCTCAGCGATCTCGCCGCTGCCCACTCAGCTGCCAAGGCCATAGATGTGAAGAAAGCGGCTCAGAGCCTGCCCATTCCGCTGCATCCAGGGGCTGAGCGCTATTACAAGGAAGTTGGCGCTCTGTAGCACCGACTTGGAAGACCGATGCCATCGCCATCAGAGCAAACCAGCGAATTCGCTTCTCCGGTAAGCGGAGAACAGGGCTTCTTGTCACGGAGAGTGCTCTATTTCTGCGCCGTGGCCTTTTCGCTGTTCCAGATCTGGACCGCAGCCTATAGTCCGCTCTCGAGCCTGGTGGTGCGCTCGGTGCATGTGGGCTTTCTGCTGCTCATCATCTATGGAATGGCAGCGGCCAGGGCCGAGGGCCGCTTGCAAACCGGCCTGTTCTGGCTGATCGGCGGCATCGGCTTTGTGCTCGGCCTCTATCATTGGGTGTTCGAAACGGACCTGCTGCTGCGGGCCGGCATGCCCACCCCCACCGATCTCGCGGTCGGCGTGGCTGTCATCATCCTCGTTTTCGACGCGACCCGCCGCCTGATGGGCTGGGCGCTGCCGATCCTGTGCGGCATCTGCCTTGCCTATGGTCTGTGGGGCGAATACCTGCCCGGCGCACTTGCCACCCGCGGCTATGGCTTCGATCAGATCATCGAACAAATATTCCTGGGCACCGAAGGCATTTACGGCACCCCCATCTACGTTTCGGCCACTTATATCTTCCTGTTCATCCTTTTCGGCACGTTCCTCGAACGGGCAGGAATGATCAAACTGTTCACCGATGTCTCGATGGGGCTGGTGGGCCACAAGAAGGGCGGGCCGGCAAAGGTTGCGGTGCTGTCGTCGGCGCTGATGGGCACGATCAATGGCTCTGGCGTGGCCAATGTGGTGACCACCGGACAATTCACCATCCCGCTGATGAAGCGTTTCGGCTACTCGCCCGTGTTCGCGGGCGCGGTCGAGGCGACCTCCAGCATGGGTGGCCAGATCATGCCGCCAGTGATGGGGGCGGTGGCCTTCATCATGGCCGAGACGCTGGGGCTGCCTTATATCGAGATCGTCAAAGCCGCGATCATCCCCGCGCTCCTCTATTTCGGTGCGGCTTTCTGGTCGGTGCATCTCGAAGCGGGCCGGAAAAAGCTTTTAGGCATAGCCAAAGAGGATTGCCCCGATCCCTGGCGGGCGATTCGCGACAAGTGGTATTTGATCCTGCCGCTGACAGTGCTGATCTATCTGCTGTTCTCAGGATACACACCGCTGTTTTCGGGCACGGTCAGCCTGTTCCTCACGCTTGTTCTTATCCTTGGCGCGGCGGTCGCGTTCAACTTGAGCGGAACGACGCTGCGGGTGATCTTCTGGATTGTCCTGGGGCTCCTGTGTGGCTCGTTCTTCGAGTTCGGCGTATCGGGCGTACTTCTCGTGGTGCTCGGCCTCATTCTCGCAAACCTGGTGACCAAAGGTGGACGCGAGACCTTGCGGTTGTCGATCGACAGTCTGGCAGAAGGTGCGCAGCACGCGGTCAGTGTGGGCATTGCCTGCGCTATCGTCGGCGTGTTGATCGGAATCTTCACCCTGACCGGTGCGGCAGTGCAGTTTGCCGAGATGATTCTTGCCTTCGGCCAGAACAACCTGTTCCTCAGCCTGGTGCTGACCATGCTGGCCTGCATACTTCTGGGAACGGGGCTGCCCACCATACCCAATTACATCATCACCAGCGCGATTGCCGCACCGGCGCTCCTGGAATTGGGGGTACCGCTGTTGGTCTCGCATATGTTCGTGTTCTATTTCGGCATCATGGCCGATCTGACGCCGCCCGTGGCGCTCGCAGCCTTTGCCGCGGCGCCGATTGCGCGCGCCTCGGGCATGGCCATAGGTTGGCAGGCGACCCGCATCGCCATACCCGGCTATGTCGTGCCCTTCATGGCAGTCTATGATCCCGCCCTGATGCTGCAGGGGGGGAACTGGCTCGATTCGGGCTATATGGTGGTGAAGGCGGTGCTGGCGATTATCCTCTGGGGTGGTGCAATGGTCGGATTCCTCCGGGGCCCGCTGCTCTGGCCTGAGCGGATCTTGGCCGCGGCTGCAGCCTTTCTGCTGGTCCTTGCCGTGCCGATCACGGATCAGATCGGCTTCGGCCTTACCGCCGCGTTCCTCATATGGCATTGGTGGCGCTCGCGGGATGTCGCGTTGCGGCAGACCGCATGAGCCTTTTGTGCCTGGTGGCCGGAGCCGTCACCGTGGCGCTCAATCTGCCGCAAGACCGGTTTACCTTGTCCTGGACCCATTCAGTGGAAAAGCTGCGGTGGGAGGAGACCTATCTCGTGAGCCCCGACGGGCTCCTTCTCCAGGAGGCACGGGTTCGCGGCTCCGGTGCGGGTATGGAGCCGCCGGAAGGGGCGCGGCTGATGGATGACGGATCATGGCGATATGAGCCGAAGCTTCCGGTCTTGCCCGAACTCTCTCTAGCGGCATCGGGCTATACTGATGATTACCTTCTCTGCGCCAATGCCCTGTGCCGGCCGCTCGGCTCAATTCTCGGCCCCGGCCCGAACGGGGTAATCCTGAAGCCCTGCCCGCACGGGACCAAGACTAATACACGGCTTTCGCCGGATTAAACCGCTGTCTTCGCAAGCTTCTGCTGCTGCTTCGACATATACCACCAGGCCAGAGCTTGAATTCTCGTGGTTATGAAGCCGTGCGGGTCCAAGCCGCCCGCCTTGGCCACCATGGAAATCAGGCGGTCCATGTGCTGGCGCTGATAAACACCCATGGCGCGCTTCTGATAGGCATCCGCAAAGGTCTTACGGTGATAAGGGACCTCGCTATTGGCGGGGTAGTTTGCGCAGTAATAGGCCCCCGCCAGCTCGTCATCGTCTGCTTCGTTCACCCTGCCCACGGCAACCTTCAGCCGCCCAAGGACGCCCGGCAGCTCGGACTGATATTTCTTATAAATTTCATAGAAGCAGCGGTAATGGGCGAACTCGTCCGCTGCCATGAAGGTGACGATCTGCTTGAGACAGGGCTCGTCCGTGCGATCCTTGATCGCGGTATAGAAGGAGGAGGTGCCGCTCTCGACCACACAGCGCGCGATCATCTCGCCGGCCTTGGAGCCGCGGCGCGATTCCTGTGCTGCGGTATCAATGCTCTGGATCTTGCGGAAGCGCTCGAAAGCGCCTTCGAAGTCGAAGCTGGGGTCAGCGAGCTTTGCCCAAGCGGCAAGAGCACGACCGTGCTGTGCCTCTTCCCTGCCCCATTGCTCGATATTCTGCTGGACCGCCTCGTCGTCGTGAAAGACGTTGCAGAGATAACTCACGTAGTCCGGAGCGTTGAACTCGACCAGGGCGGCGGCTTTGACCGCCTTCAGGATCTCTGGATCAACCTTGCTCTTCTCGAAGGCACCCCAGTTGATTCGATCCAGGGTCCAACGCATGGTTCCATGGCCGCCATGCATGGTCTGGCACCTCCACGGCTCCGGATGCCGCAATGGCGCGGCACCCTTTCCGATTCGTGAATGTGCTTATTATACAGTGGCAGAGAGCGCCGACTCCACCTGCCTCAGGTGATCGAGAACCTCTTGGGCCTTGCGCCGTCTCTCGTCGTCGGTTGCATCAGAGACATCCTCTTCAGCATCCTTGATGCGCTGTGCGAAAGCGGCTCGATCGAGCTCGGCGAGCGGAATTGCCTCTTCGGCAAGGACGGTCAGCCCTTGCGGATTGATCTCCGCAAAGCCGCCACGCACAAACATCCGTTCCTCCCCTCCGCCATCCTTGCGGACAAGGAGCAAGCCGGGCTTGAGGGTGGTGATCAGCGGCGCGTGGCGGACGAGAACGGTCATCTCGCCCTCGCTGCCGGGGATGGTAACCTGCTCGACATCGCCGGAAAAGAGCAGCCGCTCCGGCGACACGAGTTCGAAGTGAAGCAGTTCAGCCATTAACCGGCGATTCCTTTGCCTGCTCGCGGACAGAAGCGTTTTCGCTATTTTCCGACCGCGAAACCGCTCCAGGGTTCTTGCTTGGTGGCATTTTCTTCAGACGGACAGCATGCCGCCTGGCCGAAAATGCTCAGGATTGCGTGGCTCAGGCTGCCTCAGCAGCGAGCTTCTGCGCCTTCTCCACCGCTTCCTCGATGGTGCCAACCATGTAGAAGGCTGCTTCCGGCAGGTGGTCATACTTGCCATCGCACAGGCCGGCAAAGCCCTTGATGGTGTCCTCGAGGGCCACGAACTTGCCGGGAGCGCCGGTGAAGATCTCAGCCACATGGAAGGGCTGCGACAGGAAGCGCTCGATCTTGCGGGCGCGGGACACAACCAGCTTGTCTTCTTCGGAAAGCTCGTCCATGCCCAAAATCGCGATGATGTCCTGAAGAGCCTTGTAGCGCTGAAGGATCTCCTGCACCCGGCGCGCGACCGTGTAGTGCTCTTCACCGATAATACGAGCATCCAGCATGCGCGAGGTGGAGTCGAGCGGGTCGACCGCGGGGTAAATGCCCTTCTCGGCGATCGAGCGCGACAGCACGGTCGTCGCGTCCAAGTGAGCGAAGGAGGTGGCCGGGGCCGGATCAGTCAAGTCGTCGGCGGGCACGTAAATGGCCTGCACCGAGGTGATCGAACCCTTATTGGTGGTGGTGATGCGCTCCTGAAGGGCGCCCATATCGGTCGCCAGCGTCGGCTGATAGCCCACGGCCGAAGGAATGCGGCCCAAGAGAGCGGACACTTCCGAGCCCGCCTGGGTGAAGCGGAAGATGTTGTCGACGAAGAACAGCACGTCCTGGCCCTGGTCGCGGAAATATTCCGCAACGGTGAGACCGCTCAGCGCAACACGGGCACGCGCACCGGGCGGCTCGTTCATTTGGCCATAGACGAGGGCGCATTTGGAGCCCTCACCGCCGCCCTTCTTGTTCACGCCGGATTCGATGAACTCGTGATAGAGGTCATTGCCTTCGCGGGTGCGCTCGCCCACACCGGCGAACACGGAATAACCGCCATGCGCCTTCGCGATGTTGTTGATGAGCTCCTGAATGAGCACCGTCTTGCCCACGCCGGCGCCGCCGAACAGGCCGATCTTGCCGCCCTTGGCGTAGGGCGCGAGCAGGTCCACCACCTTGATGCCGGTGATGAGGATCTCCGCTTCCGTCGACTGATCGACGAATTCAGGGGCCGGCTGGTGGATCGCGCGGGTTTCCTGCGAGTCGATGGGCCCGGCCTGGTCAACAGGCTCACCGATGACGTTCATGATGCGCCCAAGCGTGCCGGGGCCGACGGGCACCACGATCGGCGCACCGGTGTCTACCACTTCCTGGCCGCGCACGAGGCCTTCGGTGGAGTCCATCGCGATCGAACGGACGGTGTTCTCACCGAGATGCTGGGCAACCTCCAGCACCAGCCGCGTATCACCGTTCTTGGTCTCGAGAGCGTTCAGGATCTCCGGCAGGTGATCATCGAACTGAACGTCGACGACCGCACCCGTCACCTGACGGATCCGGCCGCTCGGA
Organism: Rhodoligotrophos sp. CJ14; assembly: GCF_038811545.1. Taxonomy (GTDB): domain Bacteria; phylum Pseudomonadota; class Alphaproteobacteria; order Rhizobiales; family Im1; genus Rhodoligotrophos; species Rhodoligotrophos ferricapiens. Next base: position 3,165,763 of record NZ_CP133319.1, on the reverse strand, counting down.
TTGTTCGGCTGCTTGGCATCGGCGGGCCTTACCCAGGTGGTCTTCTTGGTCGTAGGAGCGGTTGTGGTGGTCGTCATCGGTCAATCCCTGTTTTGTCCAGTGCTCGCGCGTGTTCGTATCAGCCGCGTGGGCGCGCGGCTTAGACAGCTTCGGCGCCGGAAATGATTTCGATAAGCTCCTTGGTGATCATCGCCTGACGGGTGCGGTTATACCTCAGCGTCAGCTTGTTGATCATCTCACCGGCGTTGCGGGTCGCCGCATCCATCGCCGACATGCGCGCGCCCTGCTCGCCGGCCGCGTTCTCCAGCAATGCACGGAAGATCTGCACCGAGACATTCCTGGGCAGGAGCTCATCCAGGATCTCCGTCTCTTCGGGCTCATACTCGTAGATCGCCCCGCCGAGATCGAGCTTGGGAGCATTACCCGCAGCATTCGCATCGATCCGGGCCGGTATGAGCTGAACCGCAGTCGGCTTCTGGGTGATCACGTTCTTGAAATTCGAATAGAACAATGTGGCGACATCGAACTCGCCGGCATCGAACATATCGAAAATCTTGCGGCTCACGAGCTGCGCTTCACCAAAGCCGAGACGGCGGACGTTGCGGAACTCGATCGTGTCGATGATCTGCTTGCCAAAGCTCCGACGCAGAGCATCGCGGCCCTTGCGCCCGACACAGAGGATCTTGACCGTCTTGCCCTGATTGACGAGCTGCAGGGCATGATCACGGGCGAGCTTGGCGATGTTGCTGTTGAAGCCGCCGCACAAGCCGCGCTCGGCGGTCATGACGATCAGGAGATGCACCTGATCCCGGCCGGTTCCCGTCAACAGGCGCGGTGCAGCGCCATCGGCATTGAGCCCGCTGGCGAGATTGGCCAGCACCGCCTCCATACGCTCGGCGTAGGGGCGCGCCGCTTCGGCGGCCTCCTGCGCACGGCGCAGCTTGGCGGCGGCGACCATCTGCATCGCCTTCGTGATCTTCTGCGTCGAGCGGACGCTGGAGATCCGGTTTCTGAGGTCCTTCAAGCTCGGCATTCAGCCGCTTTCCTCTGCTCGGTCTTTGACGGATCGCGTTGCTGGCGCTGGCGTCAGGCCGCGAAGGCCTTGGAGAAACTGTCGACTGCAGCCTTCAGCTTCTCGGACGTTCCCGCGCTCAGTTCCTTCTCGGTCCGGATCGTGTCGAGAATGTCCTTGTGCTTATCGTGCATGAAGCGCAGGAGCTCTTCCTCGAAGGCACGCACCCTGCTCACCGGCAGTCCGTCGAGATAGCCGTTCACACCGGCATAGATCACAACGACCTGCTCCTCGACCGCAAGCGGCGAGAACTGCGGCTGCTTCAACAGCTCGGTCAGGCGCTGGCCACGGGCGAGAAGACGCTGGGTTGCGGCATCGAGGTCGGAACCGAACTGAGCGAAGGCTGCCATCTCGCGATACTGGGCAAGCTCGCCCTTAATGCGGCCGGCAACCTGCTTCATGGCCTTGATCTGAGCGGCGGAGCCCACGCGGGACACCGACAGACCGACGTTCACGGCCGGGCGAATACCCTGATAGAACAGGTCCGTCTCAAGGAAGATCTGGCCATCGGTGATCGAAATGACGTTGGTCGGAATATAGGCCGACACGTCGTTCGCCTGCGTTTCCACCACCGGCAGCGCCGTGAGCGAGCCTGCGCCATAGTCATCGTTCAGCTTCGCCGCGCGCTCGAGCAGGCGGGAATGCAGGTAGAACACGTCGCCCGGATAGGCTTCGCGACCGGGAGGACGACGCAGCAGCAGCGACATCTGGCGATAGGCGACGGCCTGCTTGGAGAGGTCGTCATAGGCCAGCAGCGCGTGCATGCCGTTGTCACGGAAGAACTCACCGATCGTGCAGCCCGTGTAAGGCGCGAGATACTGCATCGGGGCCGGATCAGAGGCCGTCGCGGCAACGACGACCGAATACTCCAGCGCGCCATTCTCTTCGAGCGTCTTCACCAGCTGCGCCACGGTCGAGCGCTTCTGTCCGCAGGCCACATAGACGCAGTAGAGCTTCTGCTTCTCGTCGCCAGCGGCGTTGACGGATTTCTGGTTCAGGATGGTGTCGAGGATGATGGCGGTCTTGCCGGTCTGGCGGTCGCCGATGATCAGCTCACGCTGGCCGCGGCCGATCGGGATCAGAGCGTCGATGGCCTTGATGCCGGTCTGCATCGGCTCATGCACCGACTTGCGGGGGATGATGCCGGGCGCTTTCACGTCAACGCGGCGACGCTCGCTGCCGACGATCGGACCCTTGCCGTCGATCGGGTTGCCGAGCGCGTCGACCACGCGGCCGAGCAACCCCTTGCCGACGGGCACCTCCACGATGGCGCCGGTGCGCTTGACGACATCGCCTTCCTTGATCTCGCGGTCGGAGCCGAAGATCACGATACCGACATTGTCCACCTCGAGGTTCAGGGCCATGCCCCGAATGCCGTTGGTGAACTCGACCATCTCACCGGCCTGAACATTGTCCAGTCCGTAGACGCGGGCGATGCCGTCACCGACCGACAGGACCTGGCCGACCTCGGAGACTTCCGCCTCACGGCCGAAGTTCTTGATCTGCTCCTTGAGGATCGCGGAAATTTCCGCCGGACGGATATCCATCACCCTACCTCTTTCATGGCAATACGAAGATTCTGAAGTTTCGTGCGAAGCGAGCCATCGATCATGCGGCTTCCCACCTTGACGATGAGGCCGCCGAGGATCCCCGGCTCAACTTTGGTGTCGATCTGTACGTCCCGGCCAACGGACGCCTTGAGCGCCTGCTTGATGCGGTTCACCTGATCCTCGCTCAGAGGCTCGGCGGACGTGACCTGGGCGGTTTCCTCGCCGCGATGGGCTGCGACGAGCTTGCGATAGGCGGAAATCATGTCGCCGATTGCGAACAGGCGGCGATTGCGTGCAGCCAGCGAAATGAAGTTCGCGGCCAAGCCCGTTATATTGGCAGCGCCCAGCACTGCTGCAACCGCCCGCGACTGCTCTTCCGGCGTGAAGACCGGGCTGCGGACGACGCGCGCAAGATCGGGCGATTCAGCCACGAGCGCGGCGAACCGATCGAGATCACTGCCGACCGTATCCAAACTGCCCTCGGAGAGCGCGAGCTCAAACAGGGCGGTTGCGTACCGCCCCGGCATGCCTTCCACTGTCGAACGCGTTGCCGCCACCTTGACCTGTCTCTTCACAATAATCCGGCCGGTTCGCGCATATTCAGAAACACGAAGCCAACGGATTGATCTGACTTGCTGAATTCAGTGAGGAACAGGCGAGTAGCTGAACGTTCCCCCTAAACGGGCTCCATCTAACACAGGAAGTTCGCGCTGGCAACGCGGGCGAGGCGCCTGATTGTCGCAAAAATATGGCTTGGCAGGGGAAAAGCTCCTGATCCGCGATCGAGATATCCCCTTACAGGAAGCTATATGGGTCGATATCGATATCAATCCTGAGGGATCCACGGGCCTGAATGCCGCTCAGCCATGCGGCAATAAAGCCCTGGATGTTGAAGTCGCGCTCGGCCTGGACGAGGAAACGATAGCGGTAGCGGCCGCGCACCAAAGCGATTGGCGCAGGCGAGGGACCAAAGACCCGGCCGCCTTTTGCCTCGGGGATGTGCAAGCTGAGCTCGCGGGCGAAACGCTCGGTCTCGAGCTGGTCGCGGCCTGAAATGATGAGGGCCGCCAATCGCCCATAGGGCGGCATGCCGGCCTGCTCGCGCTGCTTCTTCTCCTGTTCGAGGAAAGAGGCGCGGTCACCGGACGCCAGGGCGCACATCAGCGGATGATCGGGCATATAGGTTTGGATGAAGGCGCGCCCCGGCAGGCTTTCACGGCCCGCCCGCCCAGCAACCTGCGAGAGCAGCTGATAGGTGCGCTCGGCGGCTCTAGGGTCGGCTCCCCCGAGCACGAGGTCGGCATCGATGACGCCAACCAAGGTGAGGCCGGGAAAGTGATGGCCTTTCGCCACCAGCTGCGTGCCGATGACAATATCATATCTGCGGTCGGCGATGTCTCGAAACACCTGGCGAAGCCCTGCTCCGCGCAGGAGATCGCTGGAGAGAATGGCCGTGCGTGCATCGGGAAACCGGTCGGCCACCTCTTCCGCGAGGCGCTCGATGCCTGGGCCACAGGGCACGAGCGTATTTTCCGCATTGCAGGATGGACAGACATGGGGCACCGGGGCGGCAAAGCCGCAATGGTGGCAGATGAGCTGACGGCGGAAGCGGTGCTCGACCAGCCAGGCCTCGCAATTCGGGCATTGCAGACGATGGCCACAGGCGCGGCACAGGGTGAGCGGTGCATAGCCTCGGCGGTTGAGGAACAGAAGGGCCTGCTCGCCCTCGTTCAGCGCTTTAACCACTTCGGCGACAAGCGGCTCCGACATCCAGCGGCCGCGTTCCAGGGGCGTTGTCCGCATGTCGATCAGATCAATGGTCGGCAGGCGAGCAGCGCCATGACGTGCGCTCAATGTCGCGTGGCGATAGCGACCGCGATCCACATTGACGAGGCTTTCGAGCGAAGGTGTCGCAGATGAAAGAATCACGGGGAAGCGGCCGAGGGAGCCATAGGCGACCGCCATGTCGCGGGCATGGTAGGTCACTCCCTCCTCCTGCTTGAAGGCCGCTTCATGCTCCTCATCCACAACGATGAGGCCGAGCCGGTCAAAGGGCAGGAATAGCGCTGAGCGTGCGCCGAGGATGATCTTGGCACTGCCATCGGCAACACCGCGCCACACACGCTCGCGTTCCGTGGATTTGAGGGCCGAGTGCCATTCTGCGGGCGGTGTGCCGAAGCGTTCCTCGAGCCGGCGGATGAAGCCAGCCGTGAGCGCGATTTCCGGCAAGAGCACGAGCACCTGGCGATCGGCAGCCAGAGCCGCCGCGATGGCCTCGCAATAGACCTCGGTCTTGCCCGACCCGGTGACGCCGTCGAGAAGTGTGACGGAAAAGGTGCGCTCTGCCACTGCCGCCCGTAGGGCTTGCGCCGCCGCAGCCTGTTCGCGCGACAAGCCGATATGCGGCTGAATCCGCGGTTGCTGAAAGGGACGGTCGGCGGGGAAGTGTTCCTGGACCAGCGCGCCTGCATCCACCAGGCCCTTGATCACGGCCGATGTTACCCCGGCAGCCTCCGCCAGCTCGCTTGCCCGCCAGACGAGGCCATCGGCAGCGATATCGAGGACACGCGCACGCTGCGGCGTCATGCGTTCGGGCTCGGCCCCGGTATAGCGATAGCCCATCCGCATGCGTGGATCGCCGAGCGCGGCCGGGACCCGCAGACACATGCGCAGAACGAGCCCCGGCGGTACGAGATTGTAGGACGCAACCCATTCGATGAAGCGCCGCTGCACCTCCTTCAATCGGGGCGCGTCATATTTCTCCCGGACCGGGCGAAGCTTAGGCCCCTCGCCTTCCGGCCGCGGCGGCCGTCCCACCGACCAGACCACACCGATCGTATCCCGGGGGCCCAGGGGGACACGCACATAGTCCCCCGGCGCGACATCCAAGCCCTTGGGCACCAGGTAGGAGTAAGGTCCGGGAAGCGCCAGCGGCAGCAGCACGTCGACCACCTGTTGAGCAGGCACGGTGCCGCTCTGGGCGAATCGCTGGAATGGACTGGCGTGCATGCTGGCCAAAGTGAGTGCAAGAGAGCGTTAAGGCAATGGCGGTAGGTCTGGATGTCTCGATGATACGAGATAGATGGGGCTTTCGATATGCTCGCGCCAGCCAGCATCCTCGCCGCACCAGATGCGGGACGGGAAATAGCAGAATGGCTGGATTATGTGCAGGCCGAGAAGCGTGCCGCGATCAAGACGGTCGAGGCGTATCGCCGAGATATCAAGCAGTTCATGAGCTTCCTCGCCCATCATCTCGGCGGTCCGGCGACATTGGGGGATCTGGGCAGCTTACGGGCCGCGGATTTCCGGGCCTTCCTTGCGGCACGGCGCCGGGATGGGGTGGAGAGCCGGAGCCTTGCTCGCCAGCTCTCGGCGATCCGCGGCCTCTATCGGTTCATGGAGCGCAAGGGAGTGTTGCACAATCCAGCGGTGGCAGCGATCCGCTCGCCCAAGATTCCGCATTCCGTGCCAAAGCCGCTGCCGGTCGAATCGGCCAGGCGTCTGGTCTCAGGCGAGGCGGATCGGGACGATGAGTCGCGGCTGCCTTGGGTGAAAGCGCGGGACGTAGCGATTCTCACATTGCTCTATGGCTGCGGCTTGCGCATTTCGGAGGCGCTGGGGCTCGCAAGGCGAGAAGCCCCCAAGCGAGGGCAAGACGTGCTCAGCATCACCGGCAAGGGCAACAAGACGCGCATCGTTCCGGTGTTGCCGGTCGTGCAGGAGGCGATTGCCACCTATCTCGCGCTGTGCCCCTATGCCGCGGCACCGGATGGCCCGCTTTTCGTGGGGGTGAAGGGCGCACGCCTCAACCCACGGATCGTACAGCGCCTGATCGAACACTTGCGCAGCGCTCTGGCGCTTCCAGAGACCGCAACACCACACGCCCTGCGCCATTCCTTTGCCACGCACCTGTTGAGCGCGGGGGCGGATCTGCGCTCCATCCAGGAGCTGCTGGGCCATGCGAGCCTTTCGACCACGCAGATCTACACGGAGGTCGATCGGGCGCAGCTGCTGAAACAATACGAGACCGCCCATCCCCGGGCCTGACGGGCATCTTCGTGCTCGCGCAAGCGTGAAGCCCAGTCCTTTTGTCCCGCATCTGCGCCCATGGTAGTCTAGACTTGTCCAGACAATATGGAGCGATGCAATGAAAGCGACCATTCTTGCCCTGGCATTTGCCGCATCCACCGTGGGTTTCACGGTCGGTGCACAGGCCTGCTCGAACTACAAGAGCGTTCAGTCCACGTCCGCGCCTATGACCGTTGCGGAAGTACCAGCACCGGCGCCGGCTCCGACCCCGTCGTCCAGCCAGTAAATACCAGTTTTCCAGTCTCAAGCCGGGCGCATTGCAGGATGCGCCCGGGCCGGCGGCGGCCGACACATCTGTGATGCGGCCTCAGTTGAAGACATTCGCGATCAGGAACAATGCGCTCTTGAGCAGAGCATAGGCGACGCCCGAAACGAGGGTTACCGCACCTGCGGCCGTTCCGAGCCCGATCAGGGTCCAAAGTCCGTCCCGTTCGAGGATGCCAAGAGACAACAGGCAGATGGCAAAGGCCGGCAGCATATTGCCGAGGGGGATCGGCAAGAAGAGGATCAAGGCGAGCAGGAAGCAGACCCCGCCGATCACATATTCAGCCGGCCGGCGAGCAAACATCCCCAATCTCGGCCGTAGCAGCCGCTCAGCCCGGGCCAACCAAGGCGTTGCCCGACTGATCAAGGCCGCAAAATCGCCCCGTGCCATTGACCGCGCCGCGATGATCTTTGGCAGCCAGGGCCGCTGACCGAGGGCAAGCTGTGCCGCCAGAAACACGAGCGGCAAGCCGAGAATGGCAGAGGTGCCGGGAGGCGTCGGCAAGACATTCGGCAGAGCAAAGATGAAGAGCAAGGCCGCGAGCGCCCGGTCTCGCATCATGGTGAGCAGATCACCGACGGAAATGCGCTCACGCGAGTGATCATTTGCGAGCTCGGTGAGGATCTCGGACAGGCTATGTTGGCGCTTTTTGATGGCAGGCTCAGCGCGAAGCAAACCGCCGGTGACTGGATCGTCTGATGAAGCCATATGAGGCCACTATTTTGAAGCGGTTAGGATCGCACAGCAGCCATGCACGGCCGTTGCGCAGACGGTTGTAGCGAGCATCTCACAGGCGGGTTGCAATCTTCCCAACGTGCATTGTTCAGATTTAACGACCTGCCCCACCAATCTGATCCCGCCTGCGATGCAATTGTGTAAGAAGACCCCGGCTTCAAGACCGGCACCATCCGGTGAAGAGTCGCATTATCCAATGCTCCCGCCGCAGGTCAGCGGCGCCCGCGCCCATCTCGGCATGCCAAATGCCCCTGATGTGAAGCTGATAACACACCTATGGACAACCTCCCGATAGTGATTTCTTAGCAAGCTATCGCAGAATCGAGAACGAATTGCGACGGAGGGAGAATGGAAGCCGGTACCATCAGGACCTCGGATCTGCTGCGAGGTCTTCTCGACCGCACCGAGACCGAAGAGATCACGGTCGCCGACATGCTGAAACCCGTGGGAACGCGTGCCCATGGACTGGGGCTGTTCCTCTTCGCTCTGCCGGAAGCGCTGCCCCTGCCGATCGCTGGAGTATCGGCCATATTGGGCATCCCCCTCATCATCCTCTCAGCGCATTTGCTGATTTTCGGATCTCGCCGCGAATTGCCGGGCAGCCTGTTACGTCGGAAATTGCCCGGAGGAATGATGCGGCTTGCCCTGTCAAAGGCAATTCCCATCCTGCAAAAGATCGAGCGTATCTCGCGACCGCGCTGGCAGCGATGGACGAGCATGGAACGGCTGCTCGGCCTCGTGTGCCTGATCCTCGCCATCGTGATCACCCTCCCCATTCCCTTCGGCAATCTCCCGCCGGCGATTTGCCTGGCTGCGATCTCCTTCGGTTTGCTGGCGCGCGATGGGGTGCTGGTCGTGATTGGCCTCGCGGGCTCGGTGGTGCTGCTGGGGAGCGTGGGATTGCTCGCTGATTTCTTGGTGGGTCTCTTCTACACCGAGCGCACAGCTTGAGCGGATCACTCCCTGCTTGACTTACTGCGATTATGTCCATAAGTCTAGAAATATGGATATGAACTCGGCCATATCGAGCTTCGCCGCACTCGCCCAATCCACCCGGCTCGAGGTCGTTCGGCTGCTCGTTCGACACGAGCCCGCGGGCTTACCGGCCGGGGAGATCGCGCGCTGCGTATCGGTGCCGCACAACACCATGTCGGCGCATCTGGCCATATTGGTGCGGGCCGGTCTTATCGAAGCGCGACGACAGAGCCGCTCGGTGATCTACCGCGCCAGGCTCGACAGCATCCGCGATCTCAGCAGCTATCTCGTCAAGGATTGCTGCGGAGGCAGGCCGGAGATCTGCGAGCCGCTCATCGTTGAGCTTGCCTCGTGCGGCGCCTCCTCGAATCCTCCATCAACGGCGTAGGACATGGATGTCATCATCTATCACAACCCAGCATGCGGCACCTCACGCAACACCCTCGGGCTTATCCGCAATGCCGGGATCGAGCCGCATGTCATCGATTATCTGAAGATGCCACCAAGCCGCACCCTGCTTACGCAATTGATCGAGAGAATGGGCATTCCTGTTCGCGCGCTGCTGAGGGAGAAGGGCACGCCCTATGGAGAGCTCGGGCTCGACAATCCGGCACTCGCCGACGAGCAATTGCTAGATGCGATGATGACGCATCCCATCCTGATCAACCGGCCCATCGTGGTCACGCCGATGGGCGTGAAGCTATGCCGTCCATCCGAAGTGGTGCTCGATATCCTGCCAGCGCCGCAGCAGGGGGAATTCCGCAAAGAGGATGGCGCGCTGGTGGTGGATGCGGCCGGCCGTCGGGCGTCCGGCAGCTAAGCGCCCCATGTCCTTCTTCGAACGCTGGCTGAGCCTCTGGGTCGCGCTGTCCATCATCGCGGGGGTCGGGCTGGGCCATATGGTGCCCGGCCTCTTTCACGGCCTGGGAGCCATGGAAGTCGCGCGGGTCAATCTTCCGGTCGCTGTCCTTGTCTGGCTGATGATCATTCCGATGCTGGTCAAGGTCGATTTCGCCGCGCTCGGGCAGGTGCGCCGGCACTGGCGTGGGATCGGCGTGACCCTGCTGGTGAATTGGGCGATAAAGCCCTTTTCCATGGCAGCGCTCGGCTGGTTCTTCGTGGGCTATCTGTTCCGGCCGTACCTGCCTGCCGATCAGATCGACAGCTATATCGCGGGCCTCATTATCTTGGCTGCCGCTCCTTGTACGGCCATGGTGTTCGTGTGGTCTAACCTGACCCGGGGCGAGCCGCATTTCACGCTCAGCCAGGTTGCGCTCAATGATGCGATCATGGTGTTCGCCTTCGCACCGATCGTGGGGGTGCTGCTCGGACTGTCCGCGATCACCGTGCCTTGGGAGACACTGGTGCTCTCCGTCGCGCTCTATATCGTCGTGCCAGTGATCATCGCGCAGCTCATCCGCCGCCATTGGCTGGCAACCAGCGGGGCTGCGGCGTTGCAAAACCTGCTTCAGAGGCTGCAACCATTATCGGTGACGGCGCTGCTTGCGACGCTCGTGCTGTTGTTCGGTTTTCAAGGCGAGCAGATCACAGCCCAGCCAATGGTCATTGCGCTCTTGGCCGTGCCGATCCTGATCCAGGTCTATCTCAATTCAGGCCTCGCCTATCTCTTGAACAGGATCTCCGGCGAGCAGCACTGCGTGGCCGGGCCCTCTGCTCTCATCGGCGCCTCCAACTTCTTCGAGCTGGCGGTTGCCGCAGCGATCAGCCTGTTCGGATTCCATTCGGGCGCCGCACTGGCAACGGTCGTGGGCGCACTCATCGAAGTGCCAGTCATGCTGTCGGTCGTCTGGATCGTAAACCGCTCGAAAGGCTGGTATGAGCGCGGCCGATCCGTGGCCAAGATCGCGGAGCAGCCGCGTTAGTTGATCGCGGGCAGGCGCTGGCGGATGGCCCCGATGTCCGCCCAGGGATCGGCGCCGAGGCGCTGCAGCCGCTCCGGAATGGTCGCGACTGTGAAGCGGCCGGGATCGAGGTCGGGTATGACCTCATCCCATGTCACCGGCGTTGAGACCGGCGCGTTGAGCCGTGATCTCGTGGAATAGGCGGCAACCGCCGTCGAAGTGGGATCATTGCGCAGATAATCGATGAAGATGCGGCCCTTGCGTTCGGCCTTGGAGATGCGCGGCAGGTAACGTTCCGGTGCTGCCTTGGACATGGACTCCGCCAAGCTGCGGGCGAAAGCCTTCACCTCGGCCCATTCGTGGCGGCGTTCGATGGGCACGACCACGTGCAGGCCCTTGCCGCCGGTCGTCTTCACCAAAGCCATAAGGCCAAGGCGCTCGAGTTCAGCCCGCACCTCGTGGGCAGCCTTGACCACATCGGCAAATCCTAGTCCCTCCCCCGGGTCGAGATCGAAGATCACCCGGTCGGGGCGATCGGGGCGGTCGATGCGCGAGCCCCAGGGGTGAATCTCAAGCACGCCCATCTGCACCAGAGCGATCAGCCCGCGCGCGTCATTGATGTAGAGATAGGCGCCAGCATCCTCGTGTCCGGCCACCGCGACCTCGCGGAGCTCGGCCGGCACGCCTGAGCCCGCATGCCGCTGGAAAAAGCACTTCTTCTGGCGGCCAGTTGGGCAGCGCACGAGGCTGATGGGCCGCTTCACCACATGGGGAAGCATGACATCGGCAACTTCCAGATAATAGTCGGCCAGTGCCCGCTTGGTGATGCCCTGCTCGGGGTAAAGCACCTTGTCGGGGCTGGTGAGCCTGACGCCGTCGATTGCGATTGCCTCACTTGCTGCCATTGCAAGCCCCCAGCATCTTGCCGACCAGGGCTGCGGGCCTGGCTTCGGCTTGCAGCTGGTCGAACGTGCACTGGCGTGGCGCCTTGTCGGCCCGCCAGCGCAATAGCTTCGTGCCATGCCTGAACCGATTGCCGGTGACGTGGTCGTAGCGCACCTCGACCACCAGCTCAGGCTTGAGCGGCTGCCATTCGGTCGAACGCTCCGTGCTCCAACGGCTTGGGCCGCCTGGTGCATCGCCGGTAAAGCCGGGTGGCGCGATCAGCGCCTCCAAGCGCTTGGTCAGGGCCGGCCGTTCGGCGGCGGGGATGGTCGAGGTGAAGCCGACGTGATTGAGCTTGCCTGAACTATCGTAAAGGCCGAGCAACAGTGAGCCGACCACCTTGCTGTTCTGTCCATAGCGGAAGCCGCCCACCACGCAATCGGCGCTGCGCAGGCGCTTGACCTTGAGCATAGTGCGCTCGCCCGCCTCGTAGGGTGCATCGAGGCGCTTTGCCACGACGCCGTCGAGCGCGCCACCTGCATGGTCCAGCCACCCCTGTGCAACACGTACATCGCGGGTGAACGGGGACAGTCTCAAGCCCAACTGGCCGCCGACAGACCGGAAGAAATCCTCAAGCACCACGCGGCGGGCTTCCAGCGGTTCCTCCATGGCGGTATGCCCGGCGCCTCCCATCAGGATGTCGAACAGAATATAAATCGCAGGCGTCTCGACAGAGAGCTTACGGATGCGGCTTTCAGCCGGGTGCAGCCGCATCTGCAAGGCATCGAAGGAGAGGCTATCGCCCAGAGGGATCGCAAGCTCACCATCGAGGACGAACTGCCGAACCGGGAGCTCTTTCAGCATGCCCACTACTTCCGGGAAGAAGCGTCCGAGCGGCTTGCCCGATTTCGCACGAAGATCAACCTCACCGCCGGAGCGAAAGGCAAGGCAACGAAAGCCATCCCATTTGGGCTCGAACTGCCAGCCCGGCTCGTCCGGCAAGGCATCAACAGAGGCCGCTTCCATGGGCGGCGTGCTGATCGCTACCGGCAGCTCGTCAAGGCTGCTCATTGCAGATGGTCCGGTGCGAGCATGCCTGCCGGCTTGCCTGCATTCGGCTTAGGCAGATCGAGGTGATGAGAAATGGCTGCCGCAATATCAGCGAAGGTATCGCGCCGGCCCAGATTGCCGCCCGCAATATCGTGGCTATAGAGCAGGATGGGCGTGACTTCGCGTGTATGGTCGGTGCCGCGCCAAGTGGGATCGCAACCATGATCAGCGGTAATGATCAGGAGATCGCCGGTCTTGAGACGGCCGATCAGCTCCGGCAGCCGCCGATCGAAAGCCTCGAGTGCTGCCGCATAGCCCGGCAGGTCGCGGCGATGGCCATAGACCGTGTCGAAATCCACGAAGTTCGTGAACAGCAATCCGCCATCGGCAAGCGTATCGAGCCCTTCGAGAGTGCGATCAAAGAGGGCGGTATTGCCGCTGGCCTTCAAGATGCGGCCGGTGCCGGAATGGGCAAAGATATCGCCGATCTTGCCGACCGAGATCACCTCGCGCTGCTCACCAGTCGCGATGTCGAGCAGGGTCGGCACAGGGGGCTTTACCGCATAGTCCCGCCGATTGGCCGTCCGTTCGAAATTATGCCGCGATGAGCCGATGAACGGCCGCGCGATCACTCGGCCAATGCCAAGCGCCTCAGTAAGGGGCTGAGCGACCTCGCAAACCCGATACAGCCGTTCGAGCCCAAAGCCTACTTCATGGGCCGCGATCTGGAACACGCTATCAGCGGAGGTGTAGCAGATCGGCTTTCCCGTCCGCATATGCTCTTCGCCAAGCTCGGCGATGATCGCGGTGCCCGAGGCATGGCAATCACCGAGAATGCCGGGCAGCTCGGCGCGCTTGCAGAGTTCCGCGACCAGCTCTGGGGGAAAGCAGGGCGATGTGCGCGGGAAATAGCCCCAGTCGAAGGGAACCGGCACGCCCGCAATTTCCCAATGGCCGGACGGCGTGTCCTTGCCTTTCGATCGTTCAATGCCAACACCATAACGGGCGCGTGGTTTGCGGCTGATCGAAAGGCCCGGCGGGCAGACTCCCGTCGCAGTGGCACAGGCGTGACCCAGCCCCAAGGCGTCCAGATTTGGCAGCGCGATCGGCCCTTCCCGCTCGCCCGCGAGATTGCCCGCTCCATTGGCGCAGCCCTCGGCAATATGGCCGATCGTGTTGGAGCCAGCGTCGCCATAGGCGGCCGCATCGGGGGCTGATCCGATGCCTACAGAGTCGAGGACGAGGATGATGGCGCGGGGCATGGGCCCTCCATTCGGCTGACCGGGAGATCAACGTTCGCCCGTCGCGGAACGTTCCTCGCAAGCTGGCCGCTGAAGCCAGTAAGCAATGCCATCCCACAACCGAAAAGGGCGCTCGCCAGCGCGGATCATTGCGAGATTATTCGCGCGAGCAAGGCTTTCGAGCTCTGCAAGATCATGGGCGTCATCACCGCGATAGGAATAGTTGAAGATGACAAACGAGCCGCCCGGATTCAGAACGCGCGCCACATCGGCCATGTAGCACGCTGGCAGATCCGATTTGGCCGTCACGATATAGGGGAAGCTATCGATTCCCAGGACGAGATCGAACTGCTGGTCGGCGAGCATCGGAAGGCCCGTTCCATACCCCTCGATGACGGCAACTTCATCGAGGTCCGCACAGCGCCGGCGTGCCTCCGCCACCATACGCGGCGAGATGTCTAGACCTGTGATGCTGGCCACCTCGGCAGCGAGCGGGCGCAGAAAGCGGCCGATGCCACAGCCAATCTCGAGCACGTGTCGATCACGGCCGAGAAGACCCCAATCTCTCAGCACGCGAACGACCTCGTCGGTCGCTTCCGCCAAAATGTCGGCGCGACCGAGGGAGTAGAGCGCAACGCTCGCCTCGGGCGATATGGCAGCGGCCTCATCGAAGGCGCTGGCCCAGCCATTGCCAGCCTGTCCCGCGGCCTGGACCGCCTTGACCGTCTGAAAGGCAGCGGGCGTATCATCCCACAAGGCGAATGCGGCGGCAAGATTCGACCGCCCTGCCGCCGACCACTGTGCATCGGACAAGGCGTCGTTCAAGACGGCTCTGGCCTCATTGGGCGAGTTGGCCCATAGGAAAAGCTGCATGAGCAACAGGTTTGGCCCGATTATGCCTTCGGCGCATTCTGCAAGCGCCTTCTGGAACTGCGGGCTGAGAGATTGAGGCTCAGGCGAGGGCATCAGCAGCAACCCGCCGGAGCACGCGTCGAACCGTCCATTGCTCGGTTGCGCCCCATTCGAACTTGTAAGCCTCATCCCCCCTCAAGAAATGGAAGTGCTGGGCTCCCTCGCGCACTGCTTCCTCGATCGCATGGCCGATCAAAAGGGTGCCAGGGCTTTCGAACGAACAATCGCAGTTGAACCCACCGAGATAGGCATAGGCCTCAGTGCCGCTGAGGAAGCCGTAATAGATGCCGGCCGTCTGGCCTTCGAGGGTCAAACGATAGATCCGGGCAATGCCTGCGTCGTTGAGCCGAGCCATTGTGGTCCGATGGAACGCTCTCGCACGCGGATCGGCCAGCACGCCCGTTTCCCCGTCATGGTGCCAGCGCGCACGATGAAACTTGAACAGTGCGGTGAAGGCCTCATCCACATCGCCTGTCGTGACCCGCTCGATCGCGAAGCTGCTTCGGCGGCCGGCCCGGTTTCTGGCCATGCGCAGCTTGCGCCTCTTGCGGCTGGGGATCACTTCGCTAAGGCCGTCAATCGTGCGCGGCAGGGTCAGCATGGGGCAGATGCTTTGAGGCGCCTGCTCGTCAGCCAAAGCAGGAGGACAGGTCAGGCGGAGAGCCGAGGCTTCAGCCGAAAGTTCCGGCAGCTCCCACTCGCTCCAGGGCAAATCGGCCCTCAGCAGATGGGCGATCAGCGCCTCACCAGCCGCATCGGCGTAATCGGGATGAAGCAGCAGATCGAGATAGTCGCTGACCGAGATGCCCAGAGGCAGTATGCGCTCGCCAAGCTTGCCCACCTCGCGATAGAGGGGCGCCATGCCGACAAGCCGGCCCTCGCGCCAGGCAGAAATCACGAAGAGATCACCCGGGGCAAACACCTCCCACCAGGCAATCAGCCAGGCAGGATGCTGAAAGGGCATGGCACCTGGCACCCGCTGCCAAAGCGCCTGCCATTCCTGCGCGAGCGAGGTGAGATCATCAAGGTTGCGATGGCCGACCGTCAGAAGGTTCATGGCCGCACCCCCATTATTCTGCGTCGCGCTCCTGCCGCAAGCTGCTGATAGAGATCAAGATAGCGACCCGTCATCTGGTCGACGGAGAATCGCGTTTTCGCGATTTGCCGACAGAGATGCGGATCGATCGCATCGGCGGCGGCGATCGCCTCCGCCATTTCGGTCACATCCTCCACCAGAAAGCCGGTCGCGCCATGCTCGATGGTTTCAACAAGGGCCCCGGTTGCCATGGCGATCACCGGGGTTCCGGCCGCAAGCGCTTCACGGGCCACCAGCGAACTCGTCTCGGCCACAAGTGAGGGGATCAGCACGCAGCGAGCGGATGCAAGCAGCCGCTGCTTCTGCTCGAAGCCGACCGGGCCGATGAAGCGGCGCCTATGGTCGAGGCGAGGGGCAATCTCCTCCTCGAAATATTGGCGGTGATCGGGGTAATCATAGACGTAGCCTGCGATCAGCAGCGAAATATCCGCGCTTTTGGCGGCGTCAATGGCGAGATGAATGCCCTTTTCCGGGCAGATACGGGACAAAACCAGGCAGAAGCCGCTCTTTGGGGCGGGATCGGCGGCTTCGGGTATAGGCACGCCATTCTCGATCGGTGGCAGGAAGCCGGCAAGGCGCGGTGCGTCCTCGTGCTGGCGGCGGGATACGCAATTGAACCAGAGATTGGGGCGATCCGGCCTCAGTACCTCGGACGGATACCACGAGATCGGCAGATGCAGCGTTACGAGGACCGGCATGGGAGCCTCGGGCAGATATTCGTAAAAATCGAGCCCGTGCACATGGATGAGGTCAACCGGCCAGCGGTCGAGCGCGCGGGAAATTGCCGCGCGGTGCTGCACATGCGCCTGCGCCCTCGCCTGGTCATCCGCCGGGTCCGAGACCTCCGGAACGGGAACGAGCCGACCGGAGACACGTGATCCCTCGCAGGCGACCACGATCGATTGCCAGCCGGCCTGGCTTAACGCGGCATCGATATGGCTCATCACCTGTTCAGTTCCGCCGACTGCATCCCGGCTTACCCGCGCAAACGGATATGCGACGCTGAGCACAGTGAGGGTCATGGGGCGAGCTCCCTCAGGCCGAGCTCGGCCATGGCCTTATGGGTCAGCTCGAGCCAGCGCGCACCGTTGAGGCCCCAGTCACGGCCCTCATAGAGCAGGCGACCGTTGTTCGGCAGCGCCCGAAAATCATAAATGTCAGACGCGCGGAACCGCTCCTCCTCGCAGGGAAACTCCGCAAGCATTCTCGCCTGGGTGCGGTGTGCTGCAACCATACGTGATTTCACGGCGCGAGCGTCATCATCGAGCGCGATGGTCAGCCCCTCGCGACCATCCGGAAAACGCTGGACGAGCATGCCGTCATCGCCGAGGTGATAGAGCGGCACCTCGATCAGGTGCAAAGGCATTCCGCGCCGGCGCATCAGGGCTACGGCCGCATGAGCGGCAAAGGCCGTGGCATCGTGATCGGGATGGCCGCCTTCATAGCAATGGGTAATGGCGAGCGATATGCCGCGTTCGGCAAGGATGTCTGCGAGCTGCCGTGACAGCGGTACCAGGGATAGGGCTGCCTGCTGATCGGGAATGCCGAGCCTGACCACCGCGGCACTGTCGACCCCAGCCACGGCCAGCGCCTGTGCAAGCTCCTCGGCGCGAGCGGCGGCATAGGCCTCCGCCGAGGCGAAGCCATGGGCCCGTGCTCCGGACTCCTTGCGTGGCGCCCCGTCGGTCGCCACGATGACGGTCACCCCCCGCAGCCGGCCCAAGAGGGCACCGCACCCTATGGTCTCATCATCAGGATGCGCAGCGATCACCGCAACGTGCCGGGCGTCGATCGCGGAATTGTCGGCTGCAATACGCGCGAGGAAATCGGACGCAGTCTCTTGACCGGTTTCGAGAGGAGCCGAACGTGCCGCGCCCGATGTCATTGGAGATCAGCCCACCGCCGCAACCCGCGGCTGCCAGTCCCGCGCGGTGCCATTCACATAGCGCCGCACCATGGCTGCGCAGAATTCGGCGAATTCCTCAGGCACCTGAGGCGCACTCGTGTGATGGGGAGCAATGCCGCGGTGTTCGGGCGTAAAGCAGAACGTGACCGTCACGTCGAAATCCGCAAGCGCCTCCATCTGCCGGTCGAACCAGGCAAGCGCATTGGGCCGGAAGCTGTCGGCCCAGGAGAGGCCGGTACGCAAATGTTTCACGCCCAGCCGCTTCATCCAGGCGACCGCATCATCCAAACGATGGTCCTCGAAGTGAAACCACTGGCAGATGCCGAGATCGGGCGTAAGCTCGGCAAAGGTCTCCAATGCTGGTTTGGGCGTGCCATCCTCGCGCAGGATGCCCATGTAGAAATGCCTGTAATAGGACGAGCCCTCCGCCTCCCGGTGGCGGGTGGTCGCCCCCCAAGCCTGGGGCAGATCATAAAGGCTGTACCAATGGATACGCTCGGTACGCCCGACCAGCAGCTCCGCCGTGCGCTTGAGCCCCCAGACCTGCACCTCTTCCGCGCCGAAGGTCGAGATGCCGACCTCGCTCACCCAGATCGGCAGATTGGTCACGGCCCGGATCTCGTCGAGCTTGGCGGGCCATTCGTGGATCTGCCACAGGTTCCAGTCGAGCGGAAAGCCATGCACAGCCACGACATCCACATTGTCGAGCACGCCCTTGCCGGTCATGTTCTCGATGAACAAGGGATCGATCGGCGAAATGCCGCCGAGCACCCGGGTGAGCTTCGGCGCTTCGGCACGGATCGCCTGCCCAGCCTGCACAGCCATTTCTCCGAAGCGGCTCCAGTCCGGGTCGATCTCGGGATCCCAATGCGACTTGTTATTGGGCTCGTTCCAGATCATAGCGGCTTCGATCATGTCTGAGGCTTCCTTGCTGGATAGACTGCGCCTGCCCCCGAGGGGGCCTCAACACGGCGGCAGATATAGACTTCCTCTTCCGGATGATCCTGAATCTCGAACCCTGCGCTGCGCAGCATGGCCTCGGCGCAGGCGGCGTTCGGCACCCACCAGTTGGTGGGGTCATTGGCATAGTGATGCTCGATGAAATGCAGCTTGGGATAGCCGGGCCGGTCAAAGTGCTCCATCTCCGAGAACGGATAATCCGCCTGGACCGGTTCGATGTCGCGGCTGCCGCGCTGCATCGACTGGAACACCAGGAGATCGCGCGCGACATGCTCATGAATCAGATCCAGTGCCAGGAGGGGATGGCGCAGGTGATAAAGCACGCCCATGAACAAGACGATGTCGAACCGCTCTCCCAGCCGGCCCACATCGTAGACCGACAGTTCACGGAATTCGATGTCCATCCCGAAGACCTCGGCAGCGAAGCGTGCCTGAGCCAAGTAGTCCGGGTCGGAATCCAAGCCGACCACGCGATCGGCGCCACGCCGCTTCATCTCGATGGAATAGAAGCCGCCATTGCAGCCAATATCGAGGACTGACATGCCTGAGAGATCGGCGGGAATGGCATCACCGAACCGCCGCCATTTCACATTAGGATAATCCCCGAGGAAATGGTCTGGCGCGGTCTGCACCCCCTTCAGATCGAGATTGTGGAACCAAGGGCCCAGAGCCCTCGCCCGCTCCTGAATCTCAGCCGTCGTCAGCTCCCGAATGCCCATCACAGTCTCTCCCTCTTCTGCTCGCCCGAGGCGGGCTCGGCCGCAACGCCTGCAGAGAAGGGGTTGGGCGGCCGGGCGACACTGCGCACGCGGCGTGGCGGGCGCGCTGCACTCGTGCGGCGCAGGAGGGTCATCGCCGAGCGATAGCCGTTAAACGTGCCGACATCCACATAGGCCTTCCCGGCCTTAACGCCCGTGGCAGAGCCGCCGCGCGCGAGAAACTCATTGACAAGCGTGCCGATGAACTCGTCCTCGCATTGCCGCTCCAGCCACAGCTCTTTCAGCTGATGCAGGATACGGCCGGGCATCTTGAAGGCCCCCCAGATCCAGTTGGATGAAGCATCCGGGCGCTTCACCTGGATTTCCAAGACATTGCCCTTTTCATCCAGGCGTACCGCATCGAAGAGCTCCGGGGTTTCGACGGGAAACAGCAGGAAGGACAGCCGGTCGTCGGGAAGGTCGGTGAGCGCTGCCTCGGGGAACCACACGGTGTCGGGCAGGCCGATTACCACCGGCTCCTCCGGTTCGATCAAGGGCGTTGCGCGAAAGATCGAGTCACATAGCCCGGTCGCCTGAGGCTGCACCACATAGGCGATCGTCGCAGAGCCATAGGCGCTGCCATAATACTCGATGATGTCGGTCTTACCCGGCGAAATAACGAAGCAGATCTTGTCAGCCCCTGCCCGGATCATTCGTTCGACGAGATATTCGCTCACCGCGCAGGGCCGCTCGGTACCGGCATCCATGCGGCTGCCGACCGGCAACAATTCCTTCGAAAATGCGAGAGGCTGGATACGGCTGCCTCGGCCAGCCGCGGGAATGATGCCCCACATTTACGCCTCCATCGATATGTGTTGCCGCGCCTCCGTGGGAGGCGTCTCAAGCAAGGCAATGAACTCACGCGCCCGCTGATCGGATGTGTGTTCCGCAAGGGTGCGTTCGCGGGCTTTTCCAGCGATACGGGCAAGCTCGGCATCGGAAAGCTCGAGCGCGGCGTTGGCATCATCAGCGCCCGCAGCCACCAGGATCTCGCTGCCCGGTGAGAAGAAATGGTCGAGCCCTTCCCAAGTGTCGGAAATGAGCGCCGTCCCGCATGCCGCTGCCTCAAACAGGCGCCCGGACGGGCACCAGCCCATATCCGCCATCGCATGGCGGGTGACATTCAGGGTGAGCCTCGATGATGCGAAGAAGGCCGGGTGTTCGGAGGGCGGCAGATGGCGCACGAAGAAGATATTTTCAGTCCAGGGAAAGTCAGTTGGGTATTGCGCCCCGGCGATGAGGAAGCGGTTCTGCGGCCGCTTGCGCGCTGGCTCGATGAGCAAGGATTCCAGGGTTTTCTGACGGTCTGCCGCATAAGTGCCGATATAGGACAGGTCAGCGCGATAGGCTTCGACCGGCTGCGCCGGGCAATGGATCTCGGGATCCACATGGCCATAGAGCGGCGCCACCCGCCGCGCGCCAAGCCGGCTTCGCAGCTCGTCCAGTGCCCGGCCACCGGTGTAGCTGAGCACGAGGTCGTAATCGGCAAGCCCGCGCGGCCCGATATAGGCCACGGCCTCGCCCTGGCTGAGATGGGCGAGCGTTACCGGCGTGTCGAGATCGTAGAACACATGGAGGGGCCTCGGCGCATCGAGCAGCAGCCCGCCGGCAGCCAATGCATCCGGACAATATGAGGTGACGATCGCGGCATCCGCCATGGCGAGCGCGTGCTTGGCGCGGCCGGTCACCTCGGCCCAATCCTGATAAAGGATGAGCTCGCCGCCGGGCAGCTCCCAGAGGTCACGATTATTGGCGTAATAGGGAACGTCGCGCTCGAAGAAGGTGACCCGATGCCCCTGCCGGTGGAGAGCGCGGCACAGCCCGCGCCACAGCGTGGCATGGCCATTGCCCCAGGATGAGCTCACCGTCAGTCCGAAGATCACGATGTTCATGGGGCGATCCTCTCATTCAGTGAGAGCACCTTGGCGCCCCAGTTCCCCACCACCACCGTGCTGATCGAGGCGGGATCGATCTCGATCCGGTCATAGGCGTCGATCGGCATCATCAGAAGGTACAGGAGGGCGCTTCGGATGACATCGCCGTGGCTGACCAGCGCGATACGCCCATTCGGATGACCGGCGGCGAGATGCTGGATATGGCCGATGATCCGGGCCTGGGCTTCGAGCATGCTTTCACCCTCGGGTGGCCGGGCGCTGCTGCGCCGCCCGTTCCAGGCCTGCCAGCGGGCATCGACCGAGAGCTCATCGAAGCTCTTGCCGGTCCATTCGCCCATATCCAACTCATCAAGAGCATCGACCTGCTCAAGTGAAACGGAGGCGGCCCGTGCGATCGCCTGTGCGGTTTCCATAGCCCGGTCCCGGGGGCTTGCCTGCACCAGCGACAATTCCTCCCGTGCCAACCGGCTGCCCAAGGCTTGAGCCTGGCGGCGGCCTTCTTCGGACAGGCTCACCTGGCTCATGCGACCCACCAATTTGTGCTTGAGCAATCCATGCGCCGCATGCCTCACCAGAAACAGGACCGTTGACACGGCGGCCGCCCGCTATGCTTCGCCCTCGATAAAGGCCAGCACGCGGTTGCGGGCCTCGTCATCGGTGAATTGCTGGGGCGGGGATTTCATGAAATAGCTGGATGGGCCGATCAGCGTACCACCTATTCCGCGATCAAGGCCGAGCTTGGCGCAGCGCACCGCATCCACCACGATGCCGGCGGAATTGGGCGAGTCCCACACTTCGAGCTTCAATTCGAGATTGAGCGGAACGCCACCAAAAGCCGTGCCCTCCATGCGGATATAGGCCCATTTGCGATCGGTCAGCCATGGCACGTGATCGCTGGGCCCCACGTGGATGTTCTCCGGCGACATGGGCACATCGAACTGGCTGGCGACGGCTTGTGTCTTCGAGATCTTCTTCGACTCGAGCCGTTCGCGCTCGAGCATGTTGCGGAAGTCGGAATTGCCGCCGAAATTGAGCTGATAGGTGCGATCGAGGCGAATCCCACGCTCGCGGAACAGATTGGCCAGCACCCGGTGCACGATGGTGGCGCCGACCTGGCTTTTGATGTCGTCGCCGATGATCGGCAGCCCACGTTCGGCGAAACGCCGCTGCCAATCGGAATCGGATCCGATGAAGACGGGGATGCAATTGACGAAGGCGCAGCCGGCGCTCAGTGCCTGTTCCGCATAGAATTCGGTCGCTTTTTGGGAGCCCACCGGTAGATAGCAGACCACCACATGGGTTCCCGTGTCGCGCAGTTCCCGCGCCACATCGGCCACCGGCTCGTCCGATTCCGGCACCTCGTCGCGGATATAGCGGCCCAAGCCATCGAGAGTTGGCCCGCGGCGTACAGTGACGCCCAGCGGCTTCACCTCGGCAAATCGCTCGGTGTTGTTGGGAGGAGCAAAGATCGCATCTGCCACATCGCGACCCACCTTCGCGGCGTTCACATCGAAGGCGGAGGCAATCTCGATATCCCTGACGCGATAGCCGCCGATATCGGCGCGGCTGAGGCCCGGAATGGGAACATTGTCGCGCGCGTCGGCATAGTAGGTCAGACCCTGAATGAATGACGACGCGCAGTTACCAACGCCGACGATGCCAACTCTCACCTTTGGAGAGCGCACAGCAACAGTATCCATAAGCTTCTCCCGTCCGCGAGACGGCGGCCGCGCACAACCGGAAATGACGCTGCTGCGCCATCGATTGTTCGAGCAGAGCGGCATCGCGCCCCGCCAAAGAAAGCGTATGTAGCTGGAATGGTTCCGCCCGACCTTGAAGCGCTGGCTCAAGCGAGCTTAGATCGTCACCGTTAGGTTACTGAGCGGCCAGGTGGAAAGCAGCCGAGGGAGTTCCAGAAATTCACGCCGTTACGGCCGCTTTGAGCCGGTCGATCCGGTCCAGCGCGCGATAGGTCGTGCCGAGCACCGGTAGGAACCAGGGTTTCCCGCGATAGAGCGGAAGGGGCGCAAAGTTCCGGCTGGCAAAAATACTGGCGGGTGCGGTGCTGTCAATGATCTGCCGGGCGGCGACGTGGCCGAGATAGAGCATCATGGCAATACCGCTGCCATTGCAGCCGAGGGCGAAGCTCAATCCATCCTTGCGACCCACATGAGGAAGCCCATCGAAGGTGAAGCCGAGCAGCCCGTTCCAGGCATGGGTCACCCGGACGCTTTTGATCTGGGGAAAGCGCAGGACCATGATCTCGTGCAAGAGCTCGGCCGATTTGCGCGTGCTGGTCCGGGTGAAGCGCGGACGGCCACCGAACAGCATGCGCCGACCATCGGGTGAGAGGCGGTAATAGGTCAGGACGCGCGGAGTGTCCCCCACTCCGCGACGCTTCGGGATCAGTTCAGCGGCCACATCCGTCGGCAGTTCCTCGGTGGCAATCATGTGGCTGGCGATCGGTACGATCTGCCGGCTGAGTGGGTTGCCTGCAACAGTATAGCCATTGGTCGCAATAATCACTTCCTCGGCGGTGATCGTACCTTTCGGGGTCACAACCCGCCATGCCGTGCCGGAGCGCTCGATCTCTTGGGCCGGTGTCGCGCTGGAGATCACGGTCGATGTCTTGCGTAGCTCCGCGAGCAAGGCGCGGTAGAGTTGGGCAGGCTGCACCAGACCAGCGGCATCGGTGACCGTACCGCCGAAATAAAGGTCGCTGCCGACCTCCTCGCGTTGACGCGAGCGCGGCACGAGTTCGATAGGAGTGCCACAATAGCGGTTGAGGAAGATGGCCCGCTGCTCGAGGCGGGCAAAATGCTCCGGCGTCCAGGCCGCCGTGAACCGGCCTGTCCTCACGTAAGCGCAGGGATTGCCGAGGCGCTCGATCAGGTGTTCCGCGAAGGTGAAGCTCTCCATGGCTTCGGTCAGGAAGCGCGAGCGCGTTTCCTCATCGCTGGTAAAGCCGGCATCAGCGACGATCTTGGCGATGCCGCCAATCCCACTCACCTGGCCGCCATTCATGGTGGATGCGCCAGCACCGAGCGCCTGCGCGTCCAGAACGACGACGCGCATCCGGCTCTTGACAAGTTCGAGGGCAGCGGAGATGCCGCAATATCCCGCGCCGATGATGACCACGTCTGCTCGGGCCGGAAGCTCCTCCGGAGCTTGCTGCTCCGGCTGCCAATCGCCCCACCAATAGACACGTTCCCGAAAATCGGGGTGAAAGATCGAATTCTGCGCTCTCACATTGGCCATTGGCGTTTTGCCTTCTCAACTCGGGCTTTGTTGAAAGCGCGCCATGGCAAGGCCACTCATCGGCACGGGCGGCGCTCCCGTTCTGATCCACTCCGCGATGACCGCTCCTACTGCTGGCCCCAAGAAGAAGCCGTGGGTGGAGAAGGCGAAGGCATGCCAGAGCCCCTCGTGGCAGGCACTCGGGCCAATGATGGGCAGACCATCGGGCGAGCGTCCTTCGATGCCCGCCCAGCAGCGGACCACTCTCGCCCGCTCAAGCGCCGGAAAGGTTTCGGCTGCCGCTTTGAGATTATAGCCGAGCCTTGCGTAATTCAGATGCGTAATGCCCCGCTCGAGATCCGGCGTGCCGCGATAGCCACCGCCGATCACCACTGTGCCATTCTCGAATTGCTTGATCGAGAGCAGGCGATGGGTGAGCCCGATCACCGTATTCATTACCCGGGGCAGGCGTCCCAAGACGGATAGCATGAGGGCGAGAGGCGTAAGGCTGACCGGTTCTCCTACAAGAGCGGCGATCCGGTCACCCCAGGCCCCGGCACAATTCACAACGACCGGCGAGGTCACGGTGCCCGAGGGCACGTCCACATGCCATCGTCCGTCACGTCGGGCGATGTTGGAGACCGGTGCCGATTCGTGGAAGATGACGCCTAAGGACTCAGCCTTGCGCCGAAAGGCCTGAACGCTTGCTGCAGGCAGAGCATAGCCGCAATCCGGCGAGTAGATCCCGCCCACACAGTGATCAGCAAGCTCGGGCTCGGCGCGGCGCAGATCCGTGCGGTCGAGGAATTCCTCGCGAATGGCGCTGTTGCGGTGGACCGAGGATGCGACCTGATGCAGGAGGGCCAGGTCTTCCTCGCTTTCGGCGATTTTCAAGTGGCCGACACGACGATAGCCGCAATCATCATCGACCAGCTCGCCGATGCGCTGCCACATATTGAGGGTGAGTTCGGCAAGCGGCAGTTCGGCCGTGAGCCGGGCAATGTGGTGAACACTGCCGGCATTGACGCCCGATGCGTGAGCGGCGACGTGGTCCTTCTCATAGACGGCGACTTGGGCACCGTGCATGGCCAGATGCATGGCTATGGAGCATCCGTGAATGCCGCCGCCAATGATGATCGCATCAGGATGCACGGATGGCTCCCGCCGGCGTATTAGCGGATGTGACGGGAATGCGCGCCTCAGCCGGCAGCTCCTGATCACCAAGGCCGATGAGCTCACCGATCGGCAGCGGCTTGATTGGCGGCCTGATGCGGAGATATCCCGCCGCGGCCGGTGATATTTGCCGCTCCTCGGCGATGATGGCGGAAACAGTGGCCTCGCAGCTGCGCCCCTGGCACGGGCCCATGCCGCAGCGGAGCAAGGCCTTCGCCCGGTTGATCTCCCGCACGTCGCGGCGCACCTCACGGCGCAGCGCGCCGGCCGTCACCTCCTCGCACCGACAGATGATCGCATCATCCGGGATCGACCGCGCACGGGATCGCGGTGGCGCAAACAGGATATCGGCAAAGCGCCGCGCGCGGGTTTCGCTGCGACGGGCGGCCAGAAGCGGTGCGCCAAGCCTGTCGCGCTCCGCCTCGGAGAGACGGCCGAGCTCGAAAGCCGCATTCAATGCGGCGAGGCGCCCGGAATGTTCGGCAGCTATTGCACCCGATATGCCGGCACCATCGCCTGCAACCGCGACCCGCTCGATTTTGGTTTTTCCGAAACGGCCGGAGACCGGATGCCAGGCCTCCAGGCGCTCATCCCAGGTCTGATCGAGCCGCAGGGCGCGTGCGAGATGGGTGTTCGGTATCACACCCTGGTGCAGCAGGAGCAGAGATGCGGGAAGCGATTTGCCGCCTGCCGCCGTTTCCCATTCGACGGCCTCGAGGCTGTCGCTGCCGATCGCCCGCAATCGGGTCACAGCGCGCACCACGGGCACACCGGCACGGCGGATCTTGGCGAGCAGGCCAAGGCCTTTGCCGATGAGCGAGCCCGAGGCAAGGCCCGCAGGCAGATGCGGCAGGGCTTTGAACCAGTGGGCATGGGGCGTCGTGTCGAGAATGGCCGCGATCGGCACGCCGGCATCGATATATTGGCAGGCAAGCAGCAAGAGCAGCGGGCCTGACCCGGCAAGTACGGCAGGCCCTTTCGGGACGACACCGGATGTTTTGAAGAGGAGCTGCGCGCCGCCGACCGTCATCACACCCGGCAGGGTCCAGCCGGGAATGGGAAATGGCCGCTCCATGGCGCCGGCTGCGATGATGATACGGTCCGCCTTGATCCTTCGGCTTTGCGCTCCATCGGACACGAAGACCGTGCCATCCTCAGTGACGTCCCACACTGTAGTGAGCGGATTATAGCGGATGGGCGCTGCACGAAAGGCAGAGATGAGGTTGAGACCTCTGGAATAATCCGGACCAAAGCAGCTGCGGTCACGCACGGGGCCGAATTCAGCGCCCGCATAGATCTGTCCGCCAGGCGCGGGTCGTTCATCCAGCACCAGGCAGTCGAGCCCATGCTTTGCAGCCTCGATCGCGGCGCTCATGCCGGCAGGGCCGGCACCAATAATCACGCAATCGGCTTTTTCGTCGGGATACATCAGAGCGCGTCCGGTCGGACAAGGTCAGCCAATTGCCTTTCGATGCGCATGCCGTCGCGCACGGGAGTGAGGCAGGCCTGCCGGTCCGGCACCCCGTCGATTTCCACCAGGCACTCAAAACAGGTTCCCATCATGCAGTAGGGCGCCCGCGGTGCGCCAGAAATGGGCGAGTTGCGGTTCCATTGCCAGCCGGCCAGCAGCATGGCCGCCGCGACCGTAGCATGCTCAGGCACCGTGACGGGCTCGCCGGCGAGCAGGATGGTCACCTGCCGATGGGGATCGAGCGGGACGGTGGCAAACCTGCTCATGACGCGGCGGCCGTCTTCGGGGGAACCGCGGCCAGGGGCTCGGGGAAGTGACAGGCGACCGCCTGACCGGTGCCACAGCCGCGCAGGATGGGCTCTTCCTTGGCGCAGATGGCCTGAGCCTTCCAGCAGCGTGTGCGGAACCGGCAACCAGATGGCGGTGAAATGGGACTTGGCACATCACCCTGCAGGACGATGCGCGATCTCGTCTTTTCGACGGCCGGATCGGTTAGGGGGATCGCCGACAGCAAGGCCTGGGTATAGGGGTGCTGCGCGTTGCGATAGAGGGCCTTGGCCTCGCCAATCTCGACGATCTTGCCGAGATACATGACTGCGACCCGGTGAGAGATGTGCCGCACCACCGCAAGATCATGAGCGATAAACAGATATGAGGTGCGCAACGATTGCTGCAGGCGCTTCAGCAGGTTGAGAACACCTGCTTGGATAGAAACATCGAGCGCGGAGACCGCCTCATCGAGCACGATCACCTGGGGCTTGAGCGCAAGGGCGCGGGCGATGCCGACCCGCTGGCGCTGCCCGCCTGACAACTCGTGCGGATAACGGCGGCCATGGCTTGGATCGAGATTGACGAGCGCCAGGAGTTCCTCGACCCGCTCGCGCTTTTCCTGGCGCGACATCTGCGTGAGGCCAAGAGGCACGGCGATGTTCTGGGCGATCGTCATGCGCGGGTGCAAGGAAGCGTAAGGATCCTGGAAGACCAGCTGCATATGCCGCCGCATCTGGCGCATCGCCGGCGCGGGCAGCGCGGAAATATCCTGCCCCCGAAAGCTGATCGTTCCCGAGGTGGGCTCCATCAGCCGCAGCATGCAGCGGCCGAGGGTTGACTTTCCACAGCCGGACTCACCCACCAGACCTAAGGTCTCGCCCTCCTGCAAATCGAAGGAGACGCCGGCAATCGCCTGCACCGCACCGACCGGCCGATCGAAGAGAAATCCGCCCTTGATCGGGAAGCTCTTGACCATATCGCGCACCGCAACCAGCGGAGGCTCGATGGCAGGCGATATCAAAGGGGCAGTTGGCGTCATGCTGCGCCCTCTCCAATCAGCGCCGGCCTGGCGACCGGGGGAAGCGTTTCGGCGAAATGGCAGGCCGCCCGCTGAGGTCCGACGGCACGCAGGGCCGGCTCATCCCTGCGGCAGAGGGGTGCCACATAGGGGCAGCGGTCGCTGAACGAGCAGCCGGGGGCGCGATTGCCGAGCGGCGGCGGTGATCCGGGGATGGAGTACAGCTCATCGGCGTCATCATCGATCTTGGGCACGGAGGCGAGCAGACCACGTGTATAGGGATGGCGCGGCTCCCGAAAGAGGTCGGCGACAGTTGCGTCCTCGACCACACGGCCCGAATACATCACCGCCACCCGATCAGCGGTTCCGGCCACAACGCCCATATCATGGGTGATCAGGATCAGGGCCAGACCGAGCTGCTCGCGCAGGCGCTTCAGCACGTCCATGACCTGTGCCTGCACCGTGACGTCGAGGGCGGTGGTCGGCTCGTCCGCGATCAGCACCGAAGGGTTGTTTGCGACCGCCATGGCGATCATTGCGCGCTGGCGCATGCCGCCGGAGAATTCATGAGGATACTGCCCGACCCGCCGGTCGGGCTGCGGCACGGAGACGAGATCGAGAAGCTCGGTCGCGCGCTTCCAGGCTTCGCGCCGGCTCATGTCCGGATGGTGCAGCTGCAGGGCCTCGGCGATCTGATCGCCAACCTTGAGCACCGGGTTCAGAGCGCTCAAGGAGTCCTGAAAGATCATGGCGATCTGGGCGCCGCGGATGGAGCGAAGATAAGAGCGAGGCGCACCGATCAGCTCCGTCCCACGGAAGCGCACGGAGCCCGTGACCTTGGCGGTCGCCGGCGTCAACCCCATGGCGGCAAGCATGGTGAGGGATTTGCCGGAGCCCGATTCCCCCACCACAGCCAGCACCTCGCCCTTGTGCAGGATGAAATCGACGCCCCGCACCGCGTCCAGGGCGGGGCCGCCGCGACGGGTGAAGGACACGCGAAGATCGCGGATCTCGAGCAAGGTTTCGCCATTTGCGGTGCTGGCCATGTCAGCGGCCTCTTCGATCGAGAGCATCGCGCAAGCCATCACCGACGAAATTGAAGCCCAAGACCAGGGTGAGAATGGCTATGCCCGGACCGAAGGCGATCCACCACTGATAGAACTGGGTCGCGCCTTCCGCAATCATCGCGCCCCATTCCGGAGTGGGCGGCGTCGCGCCCAATCCGATGAAGCTCAGGGATGCTGCCAGAAGCACCACCTGCCCGAGATCCATCGTGGCGTGGACGAGAATGGGTGTCCAGCAGAGAGACAGGACGTGGGTGATGAACACACGCCATGGCGGTACACCGCTTGCGATGGCGGCTTCCACGTGATCGCGCTGTTTCACCTCAAGCACCTGGGCGCGCATGAGCCGGGCAAAGACCGGCCACCACACGAGAACCATGGCGATGGTGGCGTTGCGCAGGCCTGGGCCCAGACCCGCGGCCACCGCCATAGCCAGCAGTATCGCCGGGAAGGACAGGGTGATGTCGACGAGCCGCATGATGATGGCGCCGACCCAGCCGCCCCAGAAGCCGGCGATACCGCCGAGCAGCGACCCGATGGCAACCGCAATGAGAACCACGATGATCGCCGTCGGTATCGATTGCTGTGCGCCATAAAGGGTTCGCGAGAGCACATCGCGGCCCAAAGCGTCCGTGCCGAGCCAATGCTCGAGGCTCGGGGGCTGAAGGCGGCGGCCCACCATCTGCAGGGGTGAATAGGGCGACCACAGGTCGATGGTGAAGGCGACGACAAACCAGAACAGCAGAACCAGGATGCCGACGATGAGAGGCAGTTTCAGCCAGGAGGGGCGCTGAAATCCGACGAGCCTGGCGACGATTGCGGTCATGGCGCCCTCAGCTCAAGCGAATTTTCGGATTGGCCGCGGCATAGGCAATGTCGGTGATCAGGTTGGTGACCAGAAAGGCCAAGCCGCCGACAATGGTGACGCCGATGATCGCGGGATAGTCCAAAGACCGGGCCGCGCTCACTGCGTATGAGCCAACGCCGGGCCAGGAGAAGACCGTCTCGGTCAAAACGGCGCCGGTGAGCAGATAAGCGAAGGAATGTCCCATGACCGTGAGCGTCGGAATCAACGTGTTGCGCAGCGCATGATGGAACAGGACGCGCCGCTCGCCTGCTCCCTTGGCCCGAGCCGTGAGAATATATTCCTGATTGAGGACATCGAGCATGCTCGCCCGCACCAGTCGCGACACAATACCGGTCACGGTCCAGCCTAGAACGAAGGCCGGCAGGATGAGGTGATAGGCGGCATCAAGCGCCACCCGAAATTGGCCGGCCAACAGTGCATCGATCGTGACCATGCCGGTCACGAAAGGGGGCGGTGAAATCCGAGCATCGAGCCGGCCCGGGCCAGGCAGGATACCGAGCTTAACGGAGGTGAGAAACAGCAAGCCGAGGCCGACCCAGAATACCGGCATGGATGAGCCGATCAGCGCAAAAAGGCGGGCGCCGTGATCGATCAGCGTATCGCGGTAATAGGCGGCAAGGACCCCTAGAATGATGCCGCCGGTGCCGCCGATGATCATTGCCCAGATCACCAGTTCCAGCGTGGCGGGAAAGCGCTCGCCGATATCTTCCGTGACCGGTCGCTTGGTCACGAAGGATGTGCCGAGATCGCCGGTGAGCAGATTGCCGATATAGGTGAGATATTGCTCCGGCAGGCTTTTATCCAGCCCCCAGCGTGCCTTGGCAGCAGCGACCACTTCGGGATTGTCCATCTCGCGCTCGCTCACGATCGCCGTGAGCGGATCGCCTCGGGACAGATGGGAAATCAGGAACGCAACCGTCACAATGCCGAGCACCAGGATCGGCATCATCAGAAGGCGGCGGGCAATATAACGCTGCATTCAATCTACCATTCAAGAGCCGGGCAGCCTTCTGGTGGCACGCCGTGTGGCGCCCACCAGAGAGCTCAGCGCGGCCCTAGCTTACTCGGAAAGCTCGCCCACTGGCAGCAAGCAACATACCGAGCCGCGGACCCCCTTCAAACCAGCGCGATGGACCAGCAGATTGTCCGGGTTGATCAGAGGGATGATGATGCGATCCTTGGTCATTTCGCCGGCGAGCTGGTGATAAAGCTCGTCGCGCTTTTCACCGGTCGCCGCCAGAGCCTGCTTGTAGATCTCCGCTTCCTTCGGGTTGATGATGGACGGATCCCGCTCGGCATGTGCCCGCTTGGCCCAAACCGTGTCGGGCATCATGGCGAAGAAGTTGACCATGTTGGACGGGCCGAAGAAGCCAGGGATGGCATAGGACACGGTCATGGGAATGCCATCACCGGTGATCCGCTCGCGGAACACGGGGAAGGTCACCGGCTGCAACTCGACCTCGACGCCGATATCCGCGAGATTCTGCTGGATCAGCTGCATGGCCAGGGTGAGGTCCACACCATAGGCGTTCATGGCCGGGAAGGCGGCCACAATCTTGAAGCCGTCGGGAACGCCCGCTTCGGCAAGCAGCGCCTTGGCCTTCTCCACATCCCGCTTGGGCTCCGGCAGCGGCAGATCATTGAAGAAAGCGCTGTGGAGGGGCGATGGCTGCAACTTGCCCGCGCCATTACCGGCAAACTCGATCATCTTCTCATAGTCAATAGCAAGGGCGATCGCCTCGCGCACTTTGGGCGCGAGCGGCGTCGCGAGGCCCTTCGCGCCGGGGCTCAGGGCCAAATAGATCGTGGCGAGCGAGGGCGCCTGCGTGACGGTGATCTTGGGATCATCAATGGTCTTCACCGTCTGCATGTCAATCTGCATGGCGAGATCAGCATCGCCATTCTGCAGCATCTGCATCTGGCTGACCGCGTCCTTGGACTGCTTCAGGACGAGCCCGGCATAGAAGGGCTGCTTGCCCCAGAAATTCTCATTGCGCTTCAGCCGAACCTCGCTGTTCGGCTTGTAGCTCTCGAGGACATAAGGACCGCTGCCGGCGGACTGCGTCAGCAGCCATTTCTCCGCCTGGTCGGCGGTGTTGGCATCTGCCGCGTCCGTGCCGCCATGCTCCTTCACCACGTCACTGTTCAGAATGACGGTATAGGCATCGGCAGCCTTGGCCAGGATGTCCGAATCCGGCGCGGCCAGTTTGACGACCACAGTGTGGGTATCCGGCGTTTCGATCGCGGTGACACCGGTCATGCGCAGGGCAGCGCTGCCCTTCAGGTTCTTGAGCCGCTCCCAGGACCATTTCACGTCCTTCGCCTCGACCGGGCTCCCATCGGAGAATTTCGCATTCGGGTCGAGATGGAAGGTGTATTCGGTCAGGGTGTCGTTGAATTCCCAGGATTTCGCAAGCTCGGGAATGAATGACTTGTTGTCGGGCGAGAGATTCACCAGCCGCTGGTAGGTGGCCCCGATATAGAGCTGGCAGGTGTCACAAAAGGCGCGGCCCGGATCGAGCGAGTTGAGATCCATGTCGCGCGCGATGACCAGCGTCTTATCGGACGGGCTCTGCGCCGCCGCTGGGCCCACCCCCCATGCCGGCATTGCAAAAAGTGCGGCGGCCACAAGGAACGACCGCGCTGCACGGAACGGAGCGGAAACCATCCAATCCTCCTTGCCGGGCTGGTCCCGGCCGATCTGGCTTTCATGATGGAAGCGCACGCCCCTGCGTTCGCGCAGACAGGTCGCCTCCCCCCTCTTATGAAGGATATATCATATCGGTTGGAAGTTTCTGTCAATCGCTGAAGCGGTTCAGAAGCGCTCGATACGGAATGGTTCGAGCTGCGTGGACGGGGACCGGCCCGCAATCAGGTCTGCGATAATGCTACCGGTGGGCGCCGATCCGAGCAATCCCATATGGCCATGGCCGAAGGCGCAATAGAGATTACCAAAACGCTGGGTGCGGCCGATCACGGGCAAGCTGTCCGGCAGGCAGGGGCGATGGCCCATCCATTCCTGGTGAGTCGAGGTGTCGAGCCCGCTGATGAGCTGCTTGCCCAATGCGAGGAATTGCCGGGCGCGGCGATAGTCGGGCAGCGCATCGAGACCGGCAAATTCGACAGTGCCGCCAATCCTGAGGCCGCTCGTCATGGGCGTGATGGCGACTTTCTTATCGATCACCAGGCACATTGAGCCAAGCTGAATCCCGGGATTGGCAATGGTCACGTGATAGCCACGATGGCTTTCCAGCGGCACGTGATAGCCCAATGACGAGGCCAGGCGCTTCGACCACATGCCGAGCGCAAGGACCACGGCACCCGCATCGATCACGCCGCGATCGGTTTCGACCCCGGTCAGCATACCGCCGGATGTCCGAAAGCCATTCGCTTCGGCTTGAATGAACTGCGCGCCCTCGCTGACGGCTTTCGCGGCCAAGCCTTTCGCCAGGCCAAAGGGATCGCGGCAGTATCCATTGCCGGGAATCCGAAGGCCGACCTCGAATACCGGGGCAAGGCCCGGCTCCATCTCGCGAATTTCCGCGGGACCGATCTCATCGAAGGGCTGGCCGGTCGATGCCCAGATGCGACGGGAAAATGTGCTCTGATCGTAATAGGCGCGCGAGGTCCAGAGATAGAGCTGGCCCGGGATCTTGAAGAGATGCTCGAGGCCGGCCCAGCGCGCGAGCTCCAGATGGCACTCCGCTGAGCGGCGGTTCAGATCATTCAGCGCCTTAGCGTTATGCAGCACCCGCTCCGGCTCGGATTGACGCCAGAAGCGCCAGAGCCAGGGAAGAACCTGGGGCAGATAAGCGGGGCGGACATGGAGCGGGCCATCCGGATCGAGGAGCCAGCGGGGCACATCCCGCAGCATGCCGGGAAGGGCGATGGGTGTTGCCGCAAGGTTCTGAATGCCGCCGAGATTGCCGAAGGAGGTCATCTCGCCGGGCCCGCGCCGATCGGTCAACACGACGGGCAAGCCTTCGCGGACCAAATAGGCCGCGCAGCACACACCAACAATTCCCGCCCCGATCACGACAACCGGGCGTTCCGGGCTGATGCCCCCCTGGCTCATCGAGCCGCCCCTCCGGTGCTTATTTCGCGGCGACCGCGGTGACTTCGATCAGCACATTCGGCCCGAGATCTGCCACACCGATCGTCGCACGGGCCGGCAGGTTCTCAGGGGAAAGCCACTCTGCCCAGGCCTCGTTCATCTTGGGCCGCAGGCTCAAGTCCGTCACGAAAATCGTGGCCGAGAGCAACTTGTCCTTGGATGTGCCGTGTTCGGCGAGAACCGCATCAATCTTTTCGGTGATCTGTTTCGTCTGACCCTTCATATCGGCCGTGAGATCGGTGGCGATGAGCCCGCCGACGTAAACCACGCCCTGATGCTCGACCGCCTTATGGCCTATGGCCATCCGGCCCGTGCGCTTGATGTCTTCCATAGCAATCCTTCCCCGCTTTGACGCGTTACCCGTTGGTTATATGTTATATCATATGGCCGAGTAAATACGCCCCCCGCAGATCCAAGGCCGCGAGGGGAGATGCTGAGCTCAGCCCGGCGTGAGCCGCAATGGGGCCAGGGTTTCCACCAGAGCTGCCCAATAGGATGCACCGAGGGTCAACACCTCGTCATTGAAGTCATATTTAGACGTATGCAGCATGGGCGTACCCGGTCCCTTGCCTTGGCCCAACCAAATGTAGTTGCCGGGAACCTGCAGGAGCATCTCGCCGAAATCCTCAGCACCCATGGATGGCGGTATGTCGGTGCGAACAGCCTCGCCTCCCACCAGATCAGCGGCAACCGCTCTCGCCCATTCCGTCTGCTGCGGGCTGTTGATCGTGGCCGACATCTGCCTGATAAAACTGACCGTGGCGGTGGTGCCGTGGGCCTCAGCAATCCCAGTCACGATCTCGCGGATCCGGCGCTCGAGGAAGTCGCGGGTCTCGGGCCGGAACGAGCGTGCCGTACCGCCGAACCGAGCTTCCGCCGGGATGATATTGTGCGTTGTGCCGCTATGGATCTGAGTGATGCTCACCACGGCGCTGTCGAGGGGATCGACATTGCGGCTGACCACGGATTGCAGCGCGCTTACCATATCCACCGCTGCCAGCAGGGGGTCGATCGAAAGATGCGGCATGGCGCCATGCGCGCCGCGGCCCGTCACAGTCACGTCAAATCGGTCAGCTGCGGCCATTGCCGGTCCTGCCCTTACGGCGAAAGTGCCGGCGGGCAGCTGCGGCCAATTGTGCAGGCCGTAGACGCCATCGCAGGGAAAGCGCTCGAACAGCCCGTCATCCAGCATGCGCTGGGCACCGCCGAGACCTTCTTCCGCCGGCTGAAAGATGAAATGGACAGTGCCGCGGAAATTGCGATGGCTGGCCAGGTATTTGGCCGCGCCCAACAGCATCGTCGTGTGGCCGTCATGGCCGCAAGCGTGCATCTTGCCGGGAACCTGGGAGCGATATGAAAACTCGTTCTCCTCCTCGATCGGAAGGGCGTCCATATCGGCGCGAAGGCCAATTCTCGGGCCGCTATTGTCGCCGGCTCCACCGCGCCCGTGCAATACGCCAACCACGCCGGTGCCACCAATGCGTTCCACCACCTCGTCGAGGCCGAACGCCCTGAGCTGCCGTGCAACGAACGCGCTGGTTCGCTCTTCCTCGAAGCCCAGCTCGGGATGGGTATGCAGGTCGCGGCGCCAGGCCCGCATTTCCGCTTCAAAATCAGCAATTTCAGGCTTTATCGGCATTGGAACGCTCACCTCTCAAATCGGTGCCAGCATTCCGCCATTTTTCGCCGGCGTCAAAGGGGAAGTCGGGCTGGTGCCCCACTCGGGTGGTGGGGCCACCCGGTTTGGTGATACAATTCGCCAACTGTTCACCGGAGATGGGCGTGGCTGATCACGACACAATTCAACTCTCGCTGCCCGACGGAAAAGGTCCGCTTCATGAAAGACTTGCCGACGCGGTCCAGCACCTGATCGCTTCAGGCCGGTATTGCCGCGGCGACCGGCTTCCCACCCATCGCGAGATCGCCCGGGGCGCCAATGTGGCGATCGGGACGGTGACCAAGGCGATCGATCTTCTTGAAAGGCGCGGCGTGCTGCGCGGTGAAACCGGTCGCGGCACTTTCGTCAATCTGCCGGTGACGCCTGACGATGAACCGGTCGATCTCAGCTTCAATGCCCCCCTACCCGTCATCGATGAAGCCACGTTCCGTTCGGCCAGCAGCATTGCGGCGGGGCGCTTGGGTGGTGTTCCCAATGGCGGTTATCCCGAGCCAGGCGGCGGCCGCTCTCAACGGGACGGTCTCGCGGCGTGGCTGGCAGCAACGAGGCTCACTGCCGATCCCGACGACATGCTGATCAGCATTGGCGGGCAGCATGCCATTCATCTGGCCATGGCGGACCTGAGCAGCATCACCAAGATGATCGCAACCGAGGCTGCGACATTCTCCGGGGCGATCGCCGCTGCCAGAAATCTCGGTCTTTCACTCTGTGCAGTTGACCATGATGATCAGGGCATGATCCCGGCCGAGCTCGAGAGCATGCTCAAGGAGACCAACTGCAAGGCCATCTATCTCACGCCGGTTTGTCAAAATCCGTTCGGCTTCGAGATGGGAGCGGACAGGCGGCAAGACGTTCTCGATATCTGCAGGCGATATGATGCCTATATCATCGAGGACGATATCTACAGCATCTATGCACAGTCGAAGAGCAAGACCTTCCACGAAATGGATGCTGAACGGGTTTACTATCTGAACGGCCTTTCAAAATCTCTCACGCCATTGATTCGTGTGGGCGTGCTGATCCCGCCGCGCGAGCGTCGGTCGGCGATTGCAGCGCGCATCCGCGCGGAGACATGGGGCAGCTCGCCTTTGGATGTCGAGATCGCCCGCGCGCTCATCGAGGCCGGGGTTCACTTGAAGGCCAGAGACATTCTTCGCTCGGAAGCGGAATATCGGATTGGGCTCGCCAGCAAGGTGCTTGGCTTGAAGGTCCTGCCGATGCCCGAGGGATCGCCACATATATGGCTTCCGATGGCCACGGCCGCAGCGGAAAAATTGGCGCGGCGCGCGCTAGAGCGCGGGGTTCGCGTCACGCCTCCCGATGCAGTCGCGGTCGGCGGGGACAAATCCGGAGGCGTCAGGCTCTGCCTGATGGCCCCCGCGCAGAGATCGAGCCTGGAGCGCGCCCTTCGGGTGCTGGCCGATCTGAGCCGAAACCCGTCAACCGAAGTCGTGTGAGCCACTCTGACGGCGAAAAGACTCCGCTCGGCCTGTGCGGATCAGCAGGCGGCGCACGCCGGTATAGGGCACCGCCCGAGAGCACTCAGACTGACTGACTGCGACTGCCTCCCGCCATCACTCATCGTGAATGGTGGCCTCCATCGCAATCTTTTGCACGTGTGCGGAGTTTTATGCCTCGACTTGCAATTCTGTTGCGATTAAAAGTTAAAAATGTGTCATTTTCCTGCCATCACTCGGATGGCCGCGCCGTGATTCTGTCACACAAACATCGGTTCATATTCCTCAAGACACGGAAGACCGCCAGCACCAGCATCGAGCTGGTTCTGTTTCCTCATTGCGGGGACGATGACATCATCACACCGCTCACGCCGACGGAACTCACCCGGCGCGTCGGGCATCGTGCACGCAATCATCTTCGGCCAATCTTGGCCCTGGATCCGCGTCCTCTCATCCATGAGTTCTACCCCATAGAGGGATGGAAATGGGTGGACTTCCACGACCACATCCGGGCTGAGGACATCCGGGAATATGTCGGGGAGAAAATCTGGCGCAGCTATTACAAGTTCAGCTTCGACCGGAATATCTATGATCGCCAGGTGTCCTGGTACCATTACCGGACGAAGACACCGAAGAGCGCGCGCCGCTGGCCGGACTTTCCGACCTTCCTTCACCGATCGCACCGGGCCAAGGTCGACAATTATCAGATCTATACGATCGACGGGAAGGTGGCGGTCGACTTCATCGGCAATTATGAGACGCTCGCGACTGACCTGAAAACGGTCATGCGCACTCTGGGATTGCCCCAGCCTGCGCAGATGCCCTTCGCCAAGCGAGGTGTGCGACCCGAGAGCTCGCGAGCCTATCGCTCCTACTACAACAACCGCACACGCGCCCTTGTTGAGAGCTGGTATCCGGGTGAGCTCTCGCTCTTCGGACACGAGTTCTGATCTCGGTCGCGCGTGCCGTAATCGCCCCATGGGGCCCGCCCGGATCAGGACACAATGTGCGGGTCCGTGGCTGCGGACTCGCCTACAACCATCTTCATCTCCTCACGCATCCGGGTCTCCGGCAGAGTATTGGCCAAGGCCAGAACCAGTACCAGAAGGCTCAGCAGGCTGACCAAGACCACACCGGTCATGAACGAGACCATGCCACTGCCACCGAGATCAACCGGTCCAATCGCACTGATCAGCCACATGCCCCCGAAATAGGGCAACAGCCACAGAGCGTGCTGCCAATCGAGATCCTCCGACCGGTCATCGGTGATGAAGAAGAAATAGACGAGATAGGCGAGAAAGAACACGCCCAGCAGCATGAACAGGAAGTTCACGGTCTCGAAGCCGGCCCAGAAGATGATGAAGTTTGAGGATATGAACGCCAGTGGCGCGATGATCCAGGCGCCCCACAGAGCAAAGGCTCGCGGAGCCTCAGGCATCGACATGCGCAGCCGGAGCAGCAGGATCGGCCCGATTCCGTAAGACAGTACGGTGATCGACGAAATATAGCCGACGAGCTTGTGCCATGACGGGAACGGAAAGAAGAACAGGGCTCCCAGGCCGAAGGTCATCAGAAGCGCCAGCCAGGGTACGCCGAACCGATTGACACGACTCAGGGCCCTTGGAAGGTCGCCCGTCTCACCCGTCGCCATGAGAATCCGGGAAGCGGTAGTCGTATAGATGAAGCCACACGCTGCAGGGGAGACGATTGCATCTGAATATAGGATCACCGCCCACCATGTGGCTCCGACCGCCAGGGTCAGGGCCGCAAATGGGCCGGTCAGATGGTCGAAATGCAGTGCCGCCCAGCCTTGCTCCTTGACCATGGTGGGATCAAGCGCGGCGATGAACGCAAACTGCAGGGCGACATAGAGAACCGTGCCGATCACGACGGTACCAATCACGGCGACGGGCAAATATCGGCCAGGATTCTTCGTCTCACCCGCAAGATCGATGGCCTGTCTGAAGCCGAACAGGCTGAAGAAGATCCCAGCCGTCGAAACAGCGGTGAACACGCCATCCCAGGTTGCGGCCGGATGGACCACGGTAAAATTCTCGGGATGATATGAGGCGCTCAAGAGCACAATGATGGTGCCAATTGGCACTGCCAATTTCCACCATGTCGCCGTGCTGTTCATGTTGAGCACATGCCTGATCGCAAGGAAATTGAGGCCGACCATGAGTGCGAGGAGAACGATGGCGGCAACAATGCCTTTGGGCGTCAATGTGGTTGTGACCGGGTCGATGAGCCCCGGAAGGTAGGCTTCCGAGTAGCTCAGTATGGCGATGGCCTCTACAGGGGCGATGGTGATGTAGGCGAGAATGAGGATCCATCCCCAAATGCGGCCGACGAGCCTGCCGTGGCTCAAATGGCTCATATGCACCAGCGCACCGCTTCGCGGAAACATCGTTGCCAGTTCAGCATAGACGAGCGCCAACATCAGAACAGCGACGCCACCAATGATCCACGCGGCAATGCTCAGCGGACCAGCTTGTTGTGCGGCACTGAGAGGCCCAAACAGCCAGCCAAAGCCTATCATTCCAC
The DNA here is from genome assembly GCF_038811545.1 of Rhodoligotrophos sp. CJ14. GTDB lineage: Bacteria > Pseudomonadota > Alphaproteobacteria > Rhizobiales > Im1 > Rhodoligotrophos > Rhodoligotrophos ferricapiens. Next base: position 3,125,618 of record NZ_CP133319.1, on the reverse strand, counting down.
CCACTCCGGCATAGAGCAGCCCAATGACGCCGGCCTCCCGCTTCAATTTCTGGGTCTGGCCTTGAACTCTGCGGGAAAAAGCAGCGTCGTTGAGAACACCGGGATCTGAAACCATTCACGTACCCTCCAGAGGACGACGTTCCGGGGCAACATTTCCGAGGATCCGCGGGGGTTCTCCGGGATGCAGCCGAGCCGTATGTCCGGCCGTCCACAAACGGCCACGCCGTGACCTAACTTGTATAGCGGCAACACACAACAATAAGTTACACACATTCGGTTACTACACGCTATAGGTGTATACGAGTCGCACACAGAATCATTCATGGGAGCTCATCCACGAATGGACCCGAGACTTCGAGCATTTTCGGGCGAATAGGATAGCGGTCGCGTGAGATACCAGGCCAAGCAAAGGCTTTGAGCGGTTTCGCCTGTGAAAGAGAAGCGAAACCGCTCGAGCTCTATGCGATCAGCTTACGACTGGGCTGCGGATCGGGTGTCCTGCAGCAGGCTGGCCAGCACCGCCAATCGCGCGACCGTCAGATCTCCTGCCGATAATGTTTCGAGGATACTGGCGATCGCAGGTTCGATCGTCTCCGCATTGGCCTTTTCCCAATCCTCCCAACCGTCGGCGCCGTGTTTCTGCAGGATATCCGCAACGAGGTCCCGATGGGTCGCGAAGATAGAGTCTATGGTCCTGTTCACCGCCAGCCGGTCATAATAATCGCTGACGTGAATGGTCGAGGCGCTGCGCAACAGATCGTCGATATGAAGGCCATGGCCGACGGTGAAGAAAATCTCCGTGGCATCCGTCACAGCCACATCGGCGCGCGTGGCGACCGCGACGATGTCCGCGCCCCGATAGAGATAGCGCGCGCAGCACAGCTTGCGCGCTGTCTCCTCTGGAACACCCGCCTCAATCAGGCGGCCGATATAAGCATCCCAGTCGTTCCGCGTTGCTTGCGGCAATGCGGCCGGAAGCGCCGCTGCGATCGCCGCAAGCCCGGCTCTATAGTGCGAAACGAGCGCCTCCAGGCGGCCGTGCGCCGTTTCATTGCGCAGGAACCACATGGTTTGCAGCCTCATCAGCTGCTGGAGCTCGTGATAGAGTTCCGTTTGGAGGCTGGTCTCGATCTTATTATCCAGGTTGTCGATGAGCTCGTTGAGCTCGATGAAGCCGAAGCTGTCGCGTGCGGCCGCATAAGCCGTAACGATCGCCTCCACTGACGCACCGGTCTCATCGCGCAGGCGCGAGACGAAAGCCGGTCCCCCGCGGTTGATTATGCTATTGGCCAGCATCGTCGAGATGATCTCCCGACGGAGCCTATGGCCATTCACCTCCGGCTCGATCTTCTCGCAAAGCTGTGACGGGAAATACCGGTGCAGTTCCCGCGCAAGATAGGGATCATCCGGGATGTTGCTGTCGAGGATCTGATCGAACAGCACGATCTTGGCATAGGCCATCAATACCGCAAGTTCCGGACGGGTGAGCCCCTGGGACTGGGCTTGTCGGGCACGTAGAGCGCGATCATCCGGGAGATATTCCAAGGCGCGGTCGAGAAGCCCTTGCCGCTCCAGGGTCCGCATCATGCGGATGTGGAAGCTGAGCTCCTCGACGTTGCGGCTCTGGGCCAATGTCAGGCAGAGCGTCTGCAAATAGTTGTTGCGCAAGACGTGTTGGGCGACGTCGTCAGTCATCGCGGCGAGAAGCTGGTTGCGCGAGGGACGATCGATCTTGCCCCGCACCTCCGCCGCCCCGAGCGCGATCTTGATATTCACCTCGTAGTCGGATGAGTTCACGCCGGCCGAATTGTCCACCGCGTCGGTGTTGATCCGCCCGCCATTCAACGCGAACTCGATCCGTCCGCGCTGTGTGACGCCGAGATTGGCGCCCTCGCCGATGACCTTTGCGGAGAGCTCCGATGCCGCGACCCTCAAACTGTCATTTGCACGATCACCGACCTCGACATCATTCTCGTCGCTCGCCCGGACATAGGTTCCGATCCCGCCGAACCAGATCAGGTCGACCTTCGCCTTGAGCAGAGCCTTAATGAGCTCCGCCGGGGAGACTTGTGTCGCTTCAAGACCCGTCAATGCGCGGATCTCCTCGCTCAGCGGCACAACCTTTGCCTGGCGGCTGAACACGCCGCCTCCCTTAGAGATGAGCTCCTTCGAATAGTCCTGCCAGGACGAGCGAGGCAAAGCAAACAGCCGCGCCCGCTCGGCCCAGCTCGTCTCCGGATCAGGGTCGGGATCGATGAAGATATCCCGGTGATCGAATGCCGCAAGAAGCTTGGTCGTTTTCGACAAAAGCATCCCGTTGCCGAAGACGTCGCCCGACATGTCGCCCACGCCAATCGCCGTGAATGGCTGGTTCTGGATATCGATATCCATTTCCCGGAAATGACGCTTCACCGCCTCCCAGGCACCACGCGCGGTGATCCCCATCTTCTTGTGGTCATAGCCCGCAGAGCCCCCCGAAGCGAAGGCATCGCCGAGCCAGAAGCCGCGCTCCTCGGACAGACCGTTGGCAATGTCCGAGAAGGTGGCCGTGCCCTTGTCCGCGGCAACCACGAGATAGGGGTCCGTGTCGTCATGGCGCACGGTGTCTGCGGGATGAACGAGGCCTTGCGCGGTGAGATTATCGGTGAGATCGAGCAGGCTCGAGATCAGCAGCTTATAGCAGCGTATCCCTTCCGCCTGGATCTGCTCGCGGCTTGCATCACTGGGCATGCGCTTGCAGACAAAGCCGCCCTTGGCGCCAACCGGCACAATAACGGCGTTCTTGACATTCTGCGCCTTGAGAAGCCCCAAAATCTCGGTGCGGAAATCGGTAGGTCGGTCAGACCAGCGGATGCCGCCGCGGGAGATCCGGCCGCCGCGCAGGTGGACGCCTTCCATATCAGGAGCATAGACGAAAATTTCGGCGAAAGGCCTGGGTTCGGGCAGCCCGGTCACCAGCTTCGAGTTGATCTTGAAGCTGATGGTGTGCCGCGGATTGCCGGCCACATCGCGCTGGAAGAAATTGGTGCGGGTAATGGCCTGGATGAGATTGCTGAATCCCCGGATGATCCGGTCCTCATCCAGGCTCGGCACCGCGGCGAGCGCATCGTCGATTTCCTTCAGCAACGTCTGGGCTTCCGGCTGGTTCGGGTGGCCCTCGCCGGTCGGCGCGTGGAAGGCCGGGTCGAAGCGCACATAAAACAGCCGCACGAGCCGTTCCGCGATATCGGCATATTTGTTGAGTGTCGCTGCCATATACCCATCGGCGAAGGTTGCACCTGCCTGCCAGAGATACTTGCCCATGGCCCGCAGAAGCGCGGCATCCCGCCAGGCCAGTCCCTTCCGCACGATGAGGCCGTTATAGGCATCATTCTCGGCTTCAACGTCCCAGACCGCGAGAAATCCCTCGATGATCTTGTCACGGAGGGCATTGAGGTCGACCGGCGCATTGTCGGTGGTCTGCAGCTTGACCTCATGCAGCACCACCATATCGCCTGCCGCACGCTCGATCCGATAGGTACGCTCATTGATCGAGCGGAAGCCCATATTGGACAGGATCGGCAGCCGGTCGCTCAAGGGAATGGGCTCGCCCAGATGGTAAAGCTTCAGGCGAACCGTATGGCTCTCGTCCCGATCCTCGCGGTATAGGCTAAGGGCGATATCGCCGGCATCGCGCAACTCCTCGATGCGCAGAATATCGTCCACCGCCCGCGCCGGTGGATAGGCATCACGATAGCCCGCTGAGAAGCGGTGCCGGTAGTTTTCGAGAAGCTTACGGGCAAGATCGGGCTCGACGCGGCCGTTGAGGGCATCCGCAAAACGATCATCCCAGGTCCGCACGATCTCGGAGGCCGCCGCCTCGAGTTCCCCGACATTCACATCCGGGATCTCGCCCTCGCGCCGGCCAATGATGAAGTAGACGCGGACCAGTGCGGAATCGGTGAAATACGGATAAAAGGCCGAGACATGCCCGTGATAGGCTTTGGCCAGCAGCTCACCGATCCGAATGCGCACATCCGTGCTGAAGCGGTCGCGCGGAACGAAGACGAGAGCTGCGATGAAGCGGTTGAACTTGTCCTTTCGCACGAAGAGACGCGTTCGCGGCCGCTCCTCCAGCTGCAGAATACCAGTCGAAATATCCTCGAGCGTGTCCACATCGGCTTGGAAGAGCTCATCCCGTGGGAAGGTCTCAAGAATATGCAGCAGCGCCTTGCCGCTGTGGCTGTCCTCATCAAAGCCCGAATGGGCGAACACCTGAGCCACTTTGCGGCGGATGATCGGAACCGACCGAGCGCTTCCGGTATATGCCGCCGATGTAAACAGGCCGACGATCCGAAGCTCGCCGGCCAGCTCGCCAAGGGTCGTGAACAGCTTCACGCCGACATAATCGAGATAGATGCGGCGGTGGACGGTCGAGCGAACATTGGCCTTGGTGATGATGAGCGGGTCGGGCTCGGAGAGCCACTGCATCACCTCCGGGGTCACATGGACCAGCTCTTCGCCCTTGCGCAGGACCCGCGCATCCGGGGCGCGGAGCAGGCCAAGACCGGGCGTGTCCGCAGGTTCGAGCTGCCCTGCGCTATCGCCATTCTTAAAATGGAATTCCTTGAGGCCAAGGAAAGTGAAATGGCCATCGAGCAGCCATTGCAGGAATTGGATGGATTCAGAGAGATCTTCGAGGGGAATCGGCGGCGGGTTCGTTTGATAATCCTCGATGAGATCCGCCACGCGATCACGCATGCGCTCCCAGTCGAGCACCACCGTCCGCGTGTCGGCAAAGGCGCGCTTGAGCTCGGCGCTGAGCGCGTCCATCGCCTCCGGGCTGCTCAGCCGCGACACATGGAAATGAATGAGGCTTTCGCGCGGCATGCGCATGGGCGCGGTGCCGCTTTCTGAGAAATTGGTCAGGCTGCCGGACCGCGTGCGCTCGACCGCCAGGATAGGATGCAGCACGAGCTCGATGGCAATGCCGCGCTCATTCAGCACGCCGAGGGCGGAATCGAGCAGGAAAGGCATGTCGTCATTCGCGATCTCGATGACGGTGACATCCTTCAGGCGGCTCGTTCCAACGCATTCGGGATTATAGATGTCGATCTTGCAGCGGCCTGGGGTCCGCTCCGATAGAAAGGCCAATGCCCTACGGGCAATGGCTTGAAGATCCTCGGGACTATAGAGCGCCAGATCCTCTGGCACTGCATGGCCGAAGAGAATTTCGGCGAATGCACGCTCCCTTGGCCCGGCCTCGCTCTGGGAGAGCGAGGGTACGGCCGCATCGATGATCCGGCGGAGCTTCTCTTGGGCGTGCATTTTACTCCTCCTTGGCGGAGCTAGGTCAAACGGGTCTTAGGTAATGGTGAAGAATGACAGCGCGGGGACAGTGCTCGTCCAGCTGCCCCCACGGGCAGGGTGGTCCATCGGGGCCGTTATTTGGGCTTTCTGACACGGATAAGGCCTTCCTGGGCAACGGAAGCAACAAGGGATCCGTTGCGGGTGAAGATGCTGCCTCGGTTGAAGCCGCGGCCGCCCATGGCTGTCGGCGTGTCCTGGGCATAAAGCAGCCACTCATCGGCCCGAAATGGACGGTGAAACCACAGTGCATGATCAAGGCTCGCCATCATCATGTCCGGATCGAACAGCGAGCGCCCATGCGGCAGGAGCGAGGTGTCGAGGAGGGTCATGTCCGACGCATAGGCAAGAACGCATTGATGAAGCGCACGATCATCCGGCAGCGGCGCCGTCGCTCTGATCCAGATGAACTGTTCCGGCGCCAATGGCTGTGGCGAAAGATAGTGCCGGAAGTCCACAGGGCGCAGTTCGATCGGCCGCTCCCGCTCGAAATACTGGCGCATATTGTCAGGGATGTGATCACGATATTGTTTCAGCACATCGCTCTCGCTCGGCAGGCTCTCCGGGGCGGGCACGTCGGGCATAGGAAATTGATGCTCGAGCCCCACCTCTTCCCGCTGAAACGACGCCGCCATGCTGAAAATAGGCTCGCCATGCTGAATGGCGACCACGCGTCTCGTGGAGAAGCTGTTGCCGTCCCGATCCCGGTGGACCTCATAGATGATCGGAACCTTGGGATCGCCAGGCCGCATGAAATAGCCATGAAGCGAGTGGGCCGGCCGTTCCGGGTCGACGGTTCTCAGCGCCGCCACCAGGGCCTGGCCGATCACCTGGCCGCCGAAAACCCGCTGCCATCCAACCTTGGGGCTAATGCCGCGAAAGAGATTTTGCTCCAGCGGTTCGAGGTCGAGGATCCGCATAAGCTCCGTAATGGCGTTCGACATTAGCAATTCCGTTGCAAATTCTGGCTGCGGCGAGCAGCGGTTTGAAAGCAAGTTCTGCCCAATCAATACCATGGCAGGCGCCTTGCCGCCCGCGTCAAAAGGCGGGCTCTATGTTAACGTGCGCCCATGGAGTTTGGTCCAGAATGATGTCCACATCACAAACTGACGATACAGAGGCAGGGTTGGTGAAACCACAATGAGCCCTCACCGCTTTGATGCCATCATAGTCGGCGGAGGATTCGTCGGCATGACAATGGCGGTCGCATTGGCTGGCCGGCATGCGCGCTCGCCCATGCGGGTTGCGCTGGTCGACAGCCAGCCACGGCGCAACCGCTCCGAGCCGAACACGAATGGCGATGTCGAGAGTGATGGTCGAGCTTTCGCCATCACTTCCACGTCGCGCCGCATGCTGACCAGCCTCGGGATCTGGCCCGATATTGCCACAAAGGCGCAGCCGGTCCTCCGCATCGAGGTGAGCGACGGCAAGCTTGATCGGCCGCGATCGCCGGTCCTGCTGCGCTTCGACGGGCAAGGTCAGGAGGCCTCCGCCTCCATCATCGAAAGCCGCTTTCTCTACGGGGCTTTCGAGCAAGCTGTCGCGGCATCAGAGACGATCGAGGTGCTTTCGGGCGAAGAGGTGATCGACCTGGACGCCGGCGGTGCCATAGCACGGCTGGTTCTCGCGCAAGGCAAGGAGATCGCAGCACCTCTGGTGATTGCTGCGGACGGGCGCGATTCCCCGACGCGGCAGCGGGCCGGCATCAAGACGGTCGGCTGGCCTTATGGGCAATATGGCTTGGTGACCACCATCGCCCACGAGCGGCCACATGAGGGCGTGGCGGTTGAGCATTTTCTCCCGGCCGGGCCGTTTGCGATCCTGCCCCTGCCAGGTCAGCAAGCCTCCCTTGTCTGGACTGAGACGGAAGCCGAAGCCAAGCGCCTCCTCGGTCTCAACGAGGACGAGTTCGTGAGCGAGATGATGCGGCGCATGGGTGATCGGCTAGGAGCAATTCGTCTCGCCGGTCCCCGTCGCGCCTACCCCCTCTCGCTGCAGCTTGCCGTCGATTATGTCGGGCGCAGGCTTGCCCTGGTCGGTGATGCCGGCCACGTGCTCCATCCCATTGCGGGGCTGGGCTTCAATCTGGGCCTGCGCGACATCGCGGCCTTGAGCGAGACGCTCATCGATGCCGCACGCTTGGGACAGGATATTGGCGCGCCCATCGTGCTCGAACGCTATCAACGTTGGCGGCGCTATGATGCAACCAAGGTTGCACTCGTCACCGATGGGCTCAACCGGCTGTTTTCCAACGACAATCCGGTGCTGCGCCGGCTGCGCGACTTTGGCCTTGCTGCCGTTGATCGGGCTCTGCCGCTCAAAGGCTTTTTCATGCAGCAGGCCGCGGGTGTCGAACAAGGGCTCCCGAGGCTCATGGCGGGGAAGCCGCTGTAAAGCGATTCGCGTTTCTGGAGAAAACGAGAACCTCTAATCGCGGCTCAGGCCCTGCTGGCGGAGGCGTTCAAGATAGGCCTGCCAAAGGGACGATTGCTTTCTGCCGATCTCGAGGAGATAGCTCCAGGAGAACAGGCCGGTCATATGGCCGTCACTGAAGACGAGCCGCACCGCATAATTCCCGACCGGCTCGATCTGAGTGATCCTCACATTGCGCTTGCCGGGAACGGTGATCTCCTGCCCCTTGCCGTGGCCCTTCACTTCGGCGCTGGGGCTTTCAACCCGCAGGAACTCCGCCGGAAACTCGAAGGTTTCGCCATTATCGAAGAGGACGGCAAGCGCCTGGCCACCGGGCCGCAATCTCAGCTCTTCCGGCCAGGGCCTGTCCTCGTCAGTCCCGTTCGGCATTGCTCAATTCCCTGGCCTCATCAGGCAGCATGATCGGAATGCCATCTCGGATTGGATAGGCAAGGCCCGCTGCCTTGGAGATCAGCTCCTGCCGGTCGCGATCATAGATGAGCACGGTCTTGGTCAGCGGGCAGACCAGGATCTCCAGGAGCTTGGGATCGATGCCATGCGCGGTCTGCCGCGGTGTCTGTGCCTCGCGGGATCCCGAAGAGGGCTCTGGCAGATCATTCGCGCTCATCGATTACTCGTCCTCATTGTATTACCGGCGGAATTCCGCCTTTCTTCTCAGCCAAGGCGATATCCGTCAATGCGCGAAGCACCTCGGCCCGGGTCCTGAGATCGACAGCCTCCAGCAAGGCCTGCTTCTCCTGGGGACTATAGGGGCTGACCATGGCCAGCGCATTGATCAGTGCTTCATCGGTTGCGCCCTCTGCATCGGACCAATCCGCCCGCAGACCGTGGGCCGCAAAGATCTCGTCGAAATTTCTCAGCAATCCCCGCCTGTCCGACAAGATGGCCCCGCTCTCCGCATCAAGATCGGCGGCGAAGGCGCTATAGTCGGGAACAATCACCCGGTATGGCAGATCGCCCGGGGGAAGCTCCTCGACAATGCGAAAGCGGCACACACCCGTCAGCACGATGAGCATGCGTCCATCGGCAGTTTCGGAAAATGACGTGATCCGTCCGGCGCAACCGATGGAATAGACGCTTGGTCGTGCTGCCGGGTCTTTCTCGAGCTCAAGACCCTCCTCCGTGTCCGGTTGCACCATTCCGATCATCCGCTCAGCCTTCATGGCATCGCCCACCATGCGAAGGTAGCGCGGCTCGAAGATATTGAGCGGCAATTCGCTCCTGGGCAGGAGCAGCACGCCCCCAAGCGGAAAGATCGCAAGCCGCTTGGGCAAATCGCTGATCGACTGGCGTCCGGCAAAGGCGGCCATCGGGATGCCCCGAGCCTATGAGAACAGAATGGAGGACAGCTTCCGCCGGCCGGAAATCGTCAGCTCATCCTTCGGCCCCCAGGCCTCGAACAGCTTGAGGACCTGCTTGCGGGCTGCATCTTCATTCCACGTTCGATCGGCGCGAACAATGGCAAGCAGATGATCGAGCGCCTCCGCACGCCGGCCCGCGCCATTGAGCGCCAATGCGAGGTCGAACCGGCTTTGATGATCAGCGCCATCCCTCGCCACAGCTGCTTCGAGCCGATCGATTTCAGAGGTGTCGACCGGGTTTGCAGCGAGCTCCAATGCCGCCCTGGCACTGACAATCGCAGGATCGGATTGCTTGTCGGCGGGCACCATATCCAATGTCGCAGCCGCAGCCTCGGGATCACCAAGCTCGAGCTGACAGCGGGCAATGCCGGCAAGCGCCGCCACATTCTCGGGGTCATATTGCAGAACCTGGGCATAAGCCTCGATCGCCCCGCCCGGATTATTGAGCCGCATCGCATCATCCGCCGCGGCCAGCAAGGCCTCGATCTCCTGATCGGCCGCACCGCCCACACCGGCGGTGAGTCTGTCGATGAAAGCCTTGATTTGGCTTTCCGGCAGGGCACCAAGGAAGCCATCGACCGGCTGACCGTTGACGAATGCATAGACCGCCGGGATCGATTGGATGCGCATCTGCGCGGCAAGCTGCTGATTCTTATCGACATCGATCTTGACCAGGCGCACCTTGCCCTTGGCAGCGAGCACCGCCTTTTCCAGGGCCGGGCCAAGCTGACGGCAGGGACCGCACCAGGTCGCCCAGAAATCGACGATGACCGGCACCTGGCGGGACGCGTCGATCACATCGGTCATGAATTGCGCGGTATCGGAATCCTTGATGAGGTCCGCGGTTGGCGTGGTGTTGTTACCGCCGATAATCTGTGTGTCCATCGCACGTCCTGGGATAGGTTTGCAGAGCGGTTGCAGCATCCACGAGATGTGGAGCGGCCGCCGCAGCGATCTTCGGTTCCAGCCCTAAAATGGCCGCCTCACACTTGAATTACAATCCTCGGACCGCATCCTCCACCGCAGGCTTGCCGGGCAAACTCGGGCAAAGCTAGGCCAAGGGTACGATCTTGGGCTGATGTCCACAGGCGTCGATGAAGCGCAAGAGGTCTGCGGAGCGGATCGTGGTCGTGGCATTGTTTGAGAGCGGGTGGTAATTCAGAAGCTCGTGGCGCATCATCTGCTCCTCGAGCACGACATTCACCCGGCGCTCGTGATCATTGATCAGCCCGAAGGGGGTCACCGAGCCCGGCTCGACACCAAGAAGCTGTTGCATGAGCTCGGCGGACCCAAAGGACAGCCGCCCGGAGCCGATTTTGGCGGGCAGGCTCTTTAAGTCAATGGCGGTGTCCTCAAGCGCAACGATCAGCCATATCGCGCCCTTCTTGTCCTTCAGAAACAGGTTCTTGCAATGACCGCCGGGAATGGCGCCACGCAGCGCCCGCGCTTCCTCCACCGTGAAAACCGGGGGGTGCTCCTTGGTTGAGACCGCGATTCCAAGCTCGGCAAAGCGGTGGAAGAGATTATCGCGGCTGGCAACGAGACTGTGTTCCATGCAGATATGTCCCTTCGCCGGAGCGCCATTTTCAGCGGCAAACCGGCCTGCGGCTCGAAGCAGGTGAAAACTTCGCGAAGGTCTATTGCATTTGTCCCGGCTTTGCGCAATAAGACGGCCGTTGACGCGCTCTGGCGCTTCAACCTTACCTATGCGGGCGTAGCTCAGGGGTAGAGCACAACCTTGCCAAGGTTGGGGTCGAGGGTTCGAATCCCTTCGCCCGCTCCAGTTTTCTTCAAGAAAGTCAAATGCTTAAAGAGCGCCCTTGGGGCGCTTTTTGCTTACACGGCCTGTGCGACCGCTATGTGTAAGCAGTATGTAAGCACGAGAATGGGCGTTTTCGGATATGGCAGCGTAGTTTTGGCGCCCACCACGCCTTCTCGGCAAGACGATCCGCTGTCTGCAGGACACGACCACTGGCTCCTTCGATCGAAGAAGGCACGATCTGCTCATCGAATCGCAGATGCCTGCTACACTTGGGCTGGCGGTTCCAGAGTGCGGAATCATTGCCGATCGCTTGGAGGCCGTCCTGTCCAAGGCGACCGACGTTGCCGAAGCCAGCTGGTAGCGATGGTTGCGGGAGGGCGCAACCATCTTTACTTGCGGTCCCACGAAGGCCGCCCCATGAGGCCAACCGACGTGCCCGAAATTGCCAAGCAGATAAAGGTCATCGGGGCCTCCGGCGGCCGATTGTACGCGCTGTTCCGGGTAGCAGCGTAGATGCTCTGGCGGGCAACGTTCAAGCGTGTTGCGCACCGGAATTGGTCCGGTCCTTGAGACGACATTGGAAGCCAACCCCTCCGACGACGAAAGCCGTGGCGAGGTAGGCGGCGAGGACCGCGTGGACGGGCCGTATAGAAGGCCTGGGTCGAAGGAGGTTGCCCAGTTTGGTCCGGGTCGGAACCGGCCGTTCTCGGGTTTCGAAGCCGGTCGCGTCGCCGCCTTTTTTATCTATTCAACTAACCATGTAACTGTGTAATCGTATTGCGTCAGGCGGCGCGCCATACGACAAACACGTAAGTGACGCTTTCGAGACCACGGCTTCGATGAACGACGTATCGATCCGCATACCTCCCCCGACCCTGCGTATGGGCGACGCCGCTCCTGATTTCGAGGCCCGTTCCACCCAAGGTCCGATCCGGCTTTCCGACTACAAGGGCCGGTGGCTGGTGTTCTTTGCGCACCCGGCGGACTTCACGCCGGTCTGCACCACAGAGTTCGTGGCGCTCGCCAAAGCGCACGATCGTTTCGCTGCGCTCGATTGCGCACTTCTCGGTCTGTCGGTCGACAGCCTCTATGCGCATCTCGCCTGGGCCCGCTCCATACGTGAGCTCTTTTCGGTGGAAATCCCGTTTCCGGTGATCGAGGACCCGTCCATGCTCGTCGGTCGCACCTACGGTATGATCGACGAGACGGCGGAGAACAGCGCGGGAGTTCGGGCGAGTTACTTCATCGACCCGGAGGGCGTCATCCGGGCGATCACGCACTATCCGCTGACCATCGGACGTTCGGTCGACGAGATGCTGCGGATGGTGGCGGCGCTGCAGGCCACCCATTCCGGCGAGAAGCTTGCTCCGGCTGATTGGCAGCCGGGGCAGCCGCTTCTCCTGCCGGCCGATGAAAAGGCGCAGCACGAATCCGACTGGTTCTGCCGGAGAGATGGATGAAGGCGCTATGGCAGTCCCGGGCGCAAGCCGAGGCCGCGGCCGACAAGCTGCGCAAGTTCGCGCAATCGCAACGGTTGATGATCCTGTCCCTTCTCCTCGAAGGGGAAAAGTCGGTGACGGAAATGGACGCGGCAACCGGCATCGGGCAGCCAGCGCTCAGCCAGCAGCTCGCCGAGCTCCGCAAGGCTGAGCTGGTCACGACGCGTCGTCAGGCCAAGCAGGTCTATTACAGCCTTGCCGGCGAACCCGTTGTTTTGTGCGTGCGCAGCATCGAGGCGGTATTCGGCGCCGGCAATCCTGAACAAATGCTTCTCAAGATGACGCGGCCGGAAGCGAGTCAGAAACGAGAGCATGTGATCGAGGGCGCCGCCAACTTCGCGCGACTGCGTTGACGGATCATCGATCCTTGACCGGCTCTTAAGCTTGCGGGCTCACCTGCTCGTCCTGGGTACGTCGGCTGGCGATCTTCGCGAAGATTGGAACCGAGTATCTCGCATCTTGTCGGTGACGAAGCTCTATTCGCAGGCCGCCCACGAAGCGGCACTCTAACCGCGCCTAACCAACGGCTCGTCGCAGAGTTCTGCGGACTGGGGCGCCGCTTTTGCCGGCACGGCGGACGTTCCTGATAGTTCTAAGCGCAAGCTGTTGAACGCGACCGACGACGAACTCGCGAGCATGGCGAGCGCCGCCAGGGAAGGAGACAGCGTGCCTGCAATTGCCAACGGAACGGCCAACAGGTTGTAGACGATGGCGAGGCCCAGGTTTTGTCGGGTGATTGATACCGTGCGACGGGCAAGCGCGATCGCAGACACGAGCTGATCGATGCCGCCTTTGACGATGACCACGTCCGCGGTTCGCGCAGCGGCGCTATGGGCACCGGCAACGGAAATGCCGCAATCGGCGGCGGCGAGCGCCGGAGCGTCGTTAACGCCATCCCCGACGAAGAGAACAGGAGCGGTTGCGGCTTTCACGAGCTCGACCTTGTCTGCCGGCGTGCAGCCGTAACGGACGCGGGGCGCGGGAATACCGAGAGCCTTCGCGACCCGCAACGTCGGACCGCCGCCGTCTCCGGACGCAATCCACATGTCGATACCCATCTCCCGGAACCGGTCGACGGTCCCGCGCGCTTGGCCGGTGGGAGCATCGGCGAGGCCGAGGGAGCCGATGACGACATCGTCGAGGCTCACGGCAAGCGAGGTCATGCCGTCGTCGCGATCGATTCCATAGACGCTGATGCAACGACCGTCGCGATCCCTTGCCTCGGCGCTGCGTTCCCGCCGCGTCCCGCCCGCGCCTTCTTCACGGCCGTGTCGTGCGACGATCGCCCGCGCCAGAGGATGATCGATCCCGGTTTCGGCAATTGCAGCAAGCCGCAGCACATCGTCTTTGCTCCAGCCCTTGGCAGCAGCGACCTCAACCACTGAGGGGAGGCCTGTGGTCAGAGTACCCGTCTTGTCGAAGATGGCTGTTGCCGGCTGGGCGAGCGATTCAAAAGCGACAGGATCCCGGAGCCGCAGGCCGAGTCTCGCCGCGATGCCGGCCGCGCGCGCCTGTGCAAGCGGCGCGGCGATCGACAAAGCGCACGGGCAGGCTGCGGCAAGCACCGTCAGCCCCCTCAGAATGGCGTCTGCTCCCGCGACCCCTGCGAGCGGCAGCGTGACCGCAGTGAGCAGCGCCAATCCCGGGATTCCCCAGCTCAGCACGCCGGCGAGACGGTCGGCGCGTGAGGCGAGCGTGCCGCGCCGGGCAAGCTCCAGCATGATCGCGCCGCCCATACGATCAAGGTCGCGATCTCCATGGGCACGGTCGATCGAAACGATGAGGCGCCTTTCGAGATTGATCGCGCCCGCCTCGACGCGTTGCCCGGCGCCGACCGGAAGCGGATGGCTTTCACCTGTCAGGACCGCGCGGTTGATGAGGCTCCGGCCCTCCTGGATGATCCCGTCGACACTGATCGCCGCGCCGGCGTCGATGACGACCCGATCGCCGATCTCGACCTCACTGCATGGGACAACTTTGTTCCCCGAAGCGGTGCGTCTTACGGCCGTCTCCACGGAAGCCTCTTCGAGAGCCTTCAACGCATCGATTGCGCTGCGCCTGGTGATCAGATCGACGAGACGCCCGAGAAGGAGAAGCGTGATCAGCATTGTCGCGGTGTCGAAATAGACATGCGATGATCCGGACGCGAGTGACACCAGAGAGAGAGCAAATGCGCCGCCGGCGCCCAAGGCGATCAGCAGATCCATGGTGGGCGTACGCAGTCGGACTGATCGGAAGGCCATCCAGAAGATGCCAGCTCCCGCCCAGAGCAGGACCGGCAGCGCCAGGACGCCGGAGGCGAGCGCGATCCACCAGGCGACTGTCGCATCGATGTCGGAGACGTAGAGTACGACGGCGAGCGCCATCGACCACATCCCTGCCATCACGGCGACGGCAAGGCGAAGGCTCAGCCGGCGAATATCTCCAGAAAGCATTGCCGATAGTTCGTCGGGCTGATGCCGGTCGACCAGGGCATACCCGGCGCTCGAGACGACGGACGCGATCTTGGCGATCGATGTCCTCGCCTCGTCCCAATCGACCAGCATGGATGCGGTCAGATGGTGGACGCCGACGCTGTTGACGCCTTCGAGTTGGCTGAGACGCTTTTCCAGCCCGCGCGCGCAGCCGCCGCATGCCATGCCCTCGACCGCGACGAGCCGGCGCATGGCGGTCAGTCCACGGCGCCGACCGGCCGCACCGGATCGGGGGTGCCGACGCCCAGAAGCACGCCGTTGACGACCTGTCCGTAATAGATCTCATCGCCATCGTGGTAGAGTCGGCGCGTTTCCTCGATCGTGCGCCCCTGCTGTCTCGCATCCTTCGGACGCTCGAAGCTGTTGATATAGGCGGCGACGTCCCACGCCTCCTGATCGGTCAGCCGGCCGGGCTGGGACAATGGCATGTTGTGCTTGATGAAGGCCGCAGCCGTGTCGATGCGGGCCATGCCGGCACCCCAATTGTAGGAATTCGGACCCCAGAGCGGCGGAAAGACATAGCGATCGTTGATGTCCATCTGGCCCTGACCCTCGGCACCGTGGCAGACGGCGCAGTTGGCCGCGAACACTTGGGCGCCGCGCTCGGGAGAGTAGCCGAGCTCGGTCCTGGCCACTCTGCCAAATCCGGCGCCGCTCATCAGCTCGTTGTTGGGGGCGCCGCTGGCAAGCCAGTAGAAGTAGCTTTGAAGATCGCGATAGATGTCATCGCCATGCGGCGGAGGCCCACCGGCAACCGAGTGTTGGGCGTTCATGGAGAAGGTGAAGCACCCTTGCACGCGATCTTCCATCGTGTTGATCTGGTTGTTCTTCGACCGGTAGCGGGGATACTGGCCCCAGGCAGCCCACATCGGGGCGGAGAATGGCTGGCGGCCGGCGCCGAGATGGCAGTTCGAACAGGACAGGCCGTTGCCCACATATTGGGATGCATTGGTCGAGGTGTTCATGAAGATCGCCTGCCCCCGACGGATGGCGGCGCCGAACTCGTCGTCGGGAATCTGGTCGTCGGCCGGAGGCTGGAAGAAGCCAGCCGTGGCAGGCCCGGCGACTTGCTGCGACGTTTGTCGTCCTGGGATGATGCCGCTTTCGTAGGCGAGCGCTCCCAGGGCGGCGGCGATGATGCCAGCGCCGGCTGCGTGGATCCACCATCGTGCAATCCGCCCTCTCTGAGGATCGGCTGGTTTGGCGGCAAGGCTCTCCGCAGGCTCTGTCATGGATGTTCTCCGATTTCCGCGATCTGGGTGTCGTCTCCTGCTGGCACTGGAGGGAGGGAGGCGAGGTAGTCGGCCACGGCCCTTCGATCGGCGTCGCTGAGTTCGCGTGAGATCCGCCCCATCAGATCGAGCGGAGAATTGTTGCGACGGCCCCCGGCCCATGCCGCAAGCTGGCTCGCGGTGTAGGCGGCATGCTGGGCGGCGATCGGCGGGAATTCGGGTGCGACGCCGAAGCCGGAGGGCCCATGACAGGAGAAGCAGGCCGGGACGTTGCGGCTCCAGTCGCCATGAAGCGCGAGAGCCTCGCCGCGCGCGAGGCTCCCGCCGAGATCGGGCCGGGCGTTCGATGGCACGCGTAGCGCGGCGTAATAGTCGCCGAGCTGGCGCTTTTCCTCATCGGACAGCGAGGCCACGATCAACC